>JAJDOK010000032.1 GCA_022340185.1 Salaquimonas sp.
ACTCACGCGGCATGGCTGGATCAGGCTTGCGCCCATTGTCCAATATTCCCCACTGCTGCCTCCCGTAGGAGTCTGGGCCGTGTCTCAGTCCCAGTGTGGCTGATCATCCTCTCAGACCAGCTACTGATCGTCGCCTTGGTGGGCTCTTACCCCACCAACTAGCTAATCAGACGCGGGCTCATCCAACTCCGATAAATCTTTCCCCCGTAGGGCGTATACGGTATTAGCACAAGTTTCCCTGCGTTATTCCGTAGAGCTGGGTAGATTCCCACGTGTTACTCACCCGTCTGCCACTCCCCCGAAGGGGCGTTCGACTTGCATGTGTTAGGCCTGCCGCCAGCGTTCGTTCTGAGCCAGGATCAAACTCTCAGGTTTGATATTGAGATTTGATCGGCTTTTTACGTCGCCGGGAAAACGGCGACGTGGTCACGCTTAAAACTCGCCGCTTTCGCGACGGTTTGACGAGAACATAAACACACCATCGATACTTGCGTATCGACAGGTTTTTACATCTCGAAACGTGTTAGCCGAAGTCTCTTTATGAACATCGGGACCGAAGGAATCACGGCCCCGTGTCCGGCAGGAACTCCGCCCTCCACGTTTCTCTTTCTTCCTATTCACTTGTCAAAGAACCGATATCGCGATCGGACACGATATCACGGCTTCGGGCCAATTTCACCCCGACGCAAGCGTCGAAGCATAACCGGCCTGTTGGCCAACCGAAAAATGCACCTGCGTGCGATTTCTCTGGATTTTACAAGAGCAAACGAATTTGCCGCCAGCGGCGCGCCGCCCTCGTTGTGGGGCGTATATAGGCCCCGCCCCTCGCAACTGTCAACACCGAAAAAAAGAAAATATGAACTTTTTGTGCCAGCGCTTCGCTGCGATCGCCGGCAGGCTCGCCAATGTCCCCTTGATGCCCTTTTACCGTCGCAATTTTAACAGAAACAGACCTCGTTCGGCGCACTCGGGCGGACTGCCTGATTCCCTTGAAGGCGGAGCCGGTCCTCAATATTGCACGGCTGGCGTTCTGGACAATGGCGGCGGGCTCAAACTACAAAGATGACGCGATTTTTCGGGACGGGTAATGACGGATAGCGGCACACTGATCGAAACGGGCTTGCTGGGTGATCTGCCGCCGCTCAACACTTCGGCCGCGCGCATGCCGCACAAGCGTCAGGTTTCGCTGCGCTGGCTGAGCGGTACCGTGCTGGTCGGCGTCACCTCGCTCTTCTTGATGGGCGGCGCGCTTTACGCCGCACTCGAAGGCCGCGAGCAGCTCGCCCTGCCCGCCCAGGCCTATGAGCGCGCGCCCGACCTGGATCATCCGGGCAACGTCATTACCAGGGGCAACAGGCCGGGGATCAACTACAACACGGAAGCTTCCAGCACCGGTGTCATGATGGTTTCGACGGTCACGCGCGAAGGTGACCGCGATGTCGTCAAGGTCCGCCCCTTTCTGCATGTCGACACACCGCTCGCCATCGCGCCCAAGAGCGATTTCGATTATCCAACCTTCGATCCGCTTGCCGTCTTCTCCGACAACGGCAAGCCCGAGCCTGTCGTGCGCTCCAACGACCTGATCTATGGCGCGGATGTCGAATCGGAAGTCACGCTGAAAATCGACGACTTCGATCCTGCAAGCCCGCTCCTGTCCAGGGCGCCGCGCCAGCGCTCGACGGATATCGAGGAGATGGTACGCAATGCCGCGCCCAATCTCGACGGCTCGGCCAACTCGATCGCCGCGCTTTCCTATTTCGATCCCGGCCGTTTTTCGCTGCAGAACAACGCCCTGCTGGGACCGACCGGCGTGACGATCACCGCCGAAAACGTGACTTTCCTTACAAAGACCGCCGATCTCGCCGACTATTCCGGCCTGCGCTACGAGGAGCATGTCGTGCGCATACGCGAGGAGTCGGGCGTTGCCGAGGCGCTCGAAGCCGAGGGTATCGAGGATGGCGAAGCGGAACTCCTCGCAAGGGTCATGTCCTCCGACCTGGGCGGAACCACGCTGCGGCCCGATGACCGGCTGCGTCTTTCGCTGGAATTCGACGGCTCGCGCGACGCCGCCCAGCCCCATGTTCGGCTCGCCAGTGTCTATCGCGGCGCAACGCATCTGGTTTCGATCGCCAGGACTGATGACAATCGTTACGTCTACGCCGCCGAGCCGGCCAACATTCCCCAGATTGCCGCCGACAGCAATGCACCCAAACGCGTGGTGGGGCGCATGCCGACCGTCTACGACGCCATCTATCGCGCCGCACTGACGGAAGGGCTGAACAAGGACATCGCCCGTCAGTTGATCCGTATCTTCTCCTCGGATGTGGACTTCAACTCCACCATTTCGCCAAAGGACGAAATGTCGGTCTTCGTTTCGCTCGACGAGACCACGACGAAGCCGACGGACAATTCTGAAATCCTCTATGCCGCGATCAAGCTCGGCTCGGTCACCCGCAAATTCTACCGGTTCCGCGATCCCGATTCCGGCGCGGTCGACTACTATGACGAGAACGGCAAGAGTGTGAAGAAGTTCCTGCTGCGCAAGCCGGTGCCGAATGGAAGGTTCACCTCGCCTTTCGGAATGCGTTACCATCCAATTCTGAAAACCCGCACGATGCATTGGGGCATTGACTGGGGCGCCCCACGCGGCACGCCGATCATCGCCGCCGGCGACGGCGTCGTCGAAAAGGCCGGCTGGGGCAAGGGCTCCGGCCGCGAGACGATTATCCGGCACGCCAATGGCTACGAGACGGCCTATTTCCATCAGTCGCGGATCGCCGTGAAGAAAGGCCAGCGGGTTCGCCAGGGCCAGATTATCGGTTATGTCGGCTCGACCGGCCTGTCGACCGGACCGCATCTGCACTACGAGGTGCATGTCAACGGCAACAGGGTGGACCCGATGCGCATCCGCCTGCCCAAGGGCAAGGAACTGGACGGCCAGAATCTCAAGACCTTCATCGCCGAACGCGAGCGTATCGACGACCTGCTCGCTCCTCAGGACGAAACCAAGCTAGCCCAATACTAGAGCAAGTCAGGCTGTATCGGCATTCAAATTTCGAACGTGATGCGGATCGTTCAAGCTTCGGGAAGGCCTAGTTTGCGCCTGACATTCTTGGGCAGCCCAAGCGCCGCCAGACGGTGGCTTTCGCCAAGATAGTCCCGCAACGTTTCGTCATCCATGCTTTCTGGCGTCAGACGCTGTATCCATTTCATCCCGCGGGAAGCAAGATAGGGCGCCGGCCTGAGGCCGGGCTGTTCGCTCAGCAAGTCGAAACTCATCGGCGAGACCTTGAAAGTGACGGCCAGTTCCGCCCCGTCGCTCCAGCCGGCAATGGCGAAGACCTTGTTTCTGTCCGCCTGCCCGACCTTCCACACATGCGCGCCACCCCACTGCACGACATGACTTGAATGGGAAAGGCCGGCGCAGAATGCATTGTATTCGTCCAATGTCATTCCGCGCCGACCCTGTCATTCATGGATGGTCGTCACGCAGCCTTGTCGCGTTCGGCGGTATCCGCCGGCTCGAACACCAGCCGGTCTGAAGCCGCCGCGACATGCACGGTCATGCCGTCATGGATATCGCCGGCAAGGATCTTCTCGGCGAGCGGGTCCTGCAGGCTCGTCTGGATGACGCGCTTCAGCGGCCGCGCGCCATAGGCCGGATCGTAGCCGTGCTCGGCCAGCCACGCGACCGCGTCCTCGCCCACGTCGAGCGTGATGCGCCGGTCGACAAGCAGCTTGTCCAGTCGCTTGAGCTGGATCGCCACGATGCCTGCCATGTCCGCTTTCTGCAGGCGGTGGAACAGGATGACGTCGTCGACGCGGTTTAAGAATTCCGGCCTGAAGCTCGCCTTGACCACGGCCATGACTTCCGCGCGCACCGAATCGACATCCTGGCCTTCCGGCAGGTTGACGAGATATTCCGCACCCAGATTGGATGTCATGATCAGCATGGTGTTGCGGAAATCGACGGTGCGACCCTGACCGTCGGTCAGCCTGCCATCGTCGAGCACCTGCAAGAGCACGTTGAACACGTCGGGATGCGCCTTTTCGATCTCGTCGAACAGCACGATCTGATAGGGCCGGCGCCGCACCGCTTCGGTCAGCGCGCCGCCTTCCTCGTAGCCGACATAGCCCGGAGGCGCGCCGATCAGGCGGGCGACCGAATGCTTCTCCATGTATTCCGACATGTCCATGCGGACCATGGCGTTTTCGTCGTCGAACAGGAAGCCGGCGAGCGCCTTGGTCAGTTCCGTCTTGCCGACACCCGTCGGGCCGAGGAACATGAACGAGCCGATCGGCCGGTTTGGATCCTGCAGGCCGGCGCGTGCGCGCCTGACTGCTCTCGAGACGGCCTGCACCGCCTCGCCCTGGCCGATGACCCGCTTGGCGAGGTCATCTTCCATGCGCAGCAGCTTGTCCTTCTCGCCTTCCAGCATCTTGTCGACGGGAATGCCGGTCCAGCGCGAAACGACCTGCGCGATATGGTCGGGCGTGACCGCCTCTTCGACCAGCGCCTCGCGTTCGTCCTCTTCCGCCTCGGCGGCTTCCAGTTCCGCTTCGAGCTGCGGGATCACGCCATAGGCAAGTTCGCCGGCTTTCGCCAGATCGCCCTTGCGCTGAGCCTGCTCCAGTTCGATGCGGACCTGATCGAGCTTTTCCTTGATGTCGCGCTCCGACGACAGCTTGGACTGCTCGGCCTGCCAGCGCATGGTCAGCGCATCGGCCTTCTCCTGGAGGTCGGCGAGTTCGGCTTCGAGGCTCTTCAGCCTTTCTTTCGAACCCTTGTCGCTTTCCTTCTTCAGCGCTTCGCGCTCGATCTTGAGCTGGATGATGCGCCGGTCGAGTTCGTCGAGTTCTTCCGGCTTGGAATCGACCTGCATGCGTAGCCGCGAGGCGGCCTCGTCCATCAGGTCGATCGCCTTGTCCGGCAGGAAGCGGTCGGTGATGTAGCGGTTCGACAAATTGGCCGCTGCGACCAGCGCGGAATCGGTGATGCGAACGCCATGATGAAGTTCGTATTTCTCCTTGATGCCGCGCAGGATCGAAACGGTATCCTCCACCGTCGGCTCGCTTACGAAAACCGGTTGGAAGCGCCGTGCCAGGGCAGCGTCCTTTTCGACATGCTTGCGGTATTCGTCGAGCGTGGTCGCGCCGACGCAGTGCAATTCGCCGCGTGCCAGCGCAGGCTTGAGTAAATTGGAGGCGTCCATCGCACCTTCCGCCTTGCCGGCTCCGACCAGCGTGTGCATCTCGTCGATGAACAGGACGACCTGACCGGCCGCGGCCTGCACCTCGGAAAGCACCGCCTTAAGGCGTTCCTCGAACTCGCCGCGATATTTCGCGCCGGCGATGAGCGCACCCATGTCGAGCGCCAATAGCCGTTTGTTCTTGAGCGATTCCGGCACGTCGCCATTGACGATCCTGAGCGCCAGACCTTCGGCGATCGCCGTCTTGCCGACACCGGGTTCGCCGATCAGCACGGGATTGTTCTTGGTGCGCCGCGACAGCACCTGGATGGTGCGGCGGATTTCGTCGTCGCGGCCGATCACCGGATCGAGCTTGCCCGCGCGCGCATCGGCTGTCAGATCGCGGGCATATTTCTTCAGTGCATCATAGCCAGCCTCGGCATTGGCGCTGTCGGCGGTGCGGCCCTGGCGCAGATCATTGATCGCCTGGTTGAGCGAATTGGCGGTCACGCCGGCCTTGGAAAGGATGTCGGAGGTGGCCGCCGATTTCTCGATCGCCAGCGCGAGCAGAAGCCGCTCGACCGTGACGAAGGAATCGCCGGCCTTCTGTGCCGCCTTCTCGGCCGTGTCGAACACTTTCGCCAGTGGCTGCGACATGTAGAGCTGGCTGTTTCCGCCGTTGACCGAAGGCATCGCCTTGAGTGCGGCCTCGACCGCCAGCAATGCATCCTTCGGACGCCCGCCGGCCTTTTCGATCAACGAACTGGCGAGCCCTTCGGAATCGTCCAGAAGGACTTTCAGAATATGTTCGGGAGAGAATTGCTGATGGCCCTGTGACAGGGCCTGCGTCTGTGCCGACTGGATGAAGCCCTTCACCCGGTCGGAATATTTTTCGATGTCCATGTCCTGCTCCTTGCCTTTCCCCACCCGCTCAAGCGGCATGGGAAAACGAGATTGGAGAAGCCCCCGCCGAGCGGCAGGCCTTTCTGACAAAGATATAGGAATGAAACACGCGCGGTTGAAGATCGCCGCGCGAAAAAGCCGGTTGACCGGATACTTTTCGAAAAAACCGTTCCCGGGTGCGTTTCACCCGGGACGCAGTCGCCGCCGAAGGTTTATTCCTCGGCGTTGGCTTCCTGGCCAGCCGGACCGGAACCCAGAATGCTTTCAGGCAGCATCGAGGCATCGCTGGAAATGTCGCGCTTGGCCTTCTCTGCGCCATTGCCGTTTGCGGCATGCGCGCCATTGGCGCCGTTCGCACCTGCCGCCTTATCGCCTTCCTCGCGACCTGATTCCTGAGAGGAATCGTTCGTCGATTCGCGGCGCGGACGTCTGCGGTTGCGGCCGTCGCCGCGCGGGCGCCGTTCGGAAGCCTCGGCCTGCACCGTCTCTTCCGATTCGTCGGTCTGCGCTGCAGCACGGGACTGCTCGGACCCGGCAGTGGCAGCGCGTTCCTCTCCGGAATCGTCCTCATTGTCCTGATCGGATGCGGTGCTCAGTTCGGGCTGCGGTCCGCGGCCATAATTGGCTGCCGCATTCTCTTCATTGCGGCTCGCCTGCTGTGCCGCAGCAGCAGCAATAATGCGGTTGTAGTGCTCGGCGTGCTGCAGATAGTTCTCGGCCATCACATTGTCGCCCATGGCAAGCGCGTCGCGCGCCAGTGTGGCGTATTTTTCTGCGACATGGGTAGCGGTGCCGCGGATCTTAACATCCGGTCCGTTACTCTCATAGGTGCGGCTCATCGGGTTGGGACCCTTGCGTCCGCGCCCGCGCATTCGGTTCTTCTGCTGTGACTGCCTCATATACTTCTCATACTGGGTGACTGGATGGATTCACGCGCGGCTCCTGTCCGCGCTTTCGACGTCACTACGCACAGATCATCTCTATCAGCGCACGACAACGACTATTCTCAGGCATCGGTTCGATAGACAGCTTGGCTGCTTTCGCGTTCCCGTCATGCCCCACGAGATAGGCCATTTCGACTTCAAATCTGAAATTGGCTGGAAACGCTCCTGCAATGACAGCGATTCGTCGCCACGCCACTGCTCAAGGCGGAAACTAGCGCTTTCGCGCGACAATTCCAAGCGTTTTTATGCATTGCACCCAATTGAAGTAAACAAGCCGCTTCACATCGCTATGACAACCAGCACTCGTTCATTGCCGCCAAGGTCGGTTACAGCGTCGATGACGTGCCATCCCCCTGCCCTGGCAAGCGTTTTGATCGCTTTGGCCTGCCCGGCGCCGATCTCCACATAGAGCCTGCCGCCGGGCTTCAGGAGCGGGCCTGCCTGCGCCAGAAGGACGCGGTAGGCGTCGAGACCGTCCGCACCGCCGTCGAGCGCGGCACGCGGATCGTATTCTCGCACTTCGCGCGCCAGCATCGCGATTTCCTCCCGCACTATATAGGGCGGATTGGACACGATGAAATCGAAAGACCCGGACAGGCTTGTGAGAAAGTCGCCACGGACGAGATCGACTCGCTCATCCACGCCATTGGCTCGTGCGTTGGTCGCAGCGACATCGAGTGCGTCACCTGAAATGTCGACCGCCACACAGCGTGCCGATGGCAGATTCGCAAGCAGTGCCACCGCTATGGCGCCGCTGCCCGTGCCGATATCGGCGAAGACGGTTGGCGCCTCCCGGTCGCCCTGATCGGCCAGAACCCGATCGACCAGCACTTCCGTTTCCGGCCTGGGATCGAGCACGGCCGGCGTAACCCTGAAACGCAGGCCGAAGAATTCCTTTTCACCAACGATGCGGCTGACCGGTTCGCCCTCGGCACGCCGCTCGACCATCGCCCTGATTCGTTCAACGAGTTCCGGTGATGCCGGTTCATTTTCGCGCGAGATCAGTGCTGCGCGATCGAACCCGCTCGCATGCTGCATCAGCAGGCGGGCATCGCGCGCTGCTTCCATCTTTTCCAGGCCGCCATCTGCGAGTTTCATGGCGGTCTGATGGATCAGTTCGCGAATGCGCACGGAACTCAGTCTTCCTCACCCATCGCCGCCAGCAGGCTTGCCTGATGATCGGTCGTCAGCGCGTCGAACAATTCGTCGAGCCCCTCGCCCTCCATGATACGATCGAGCTTGTAGAGCGTCAGGTTGATGCGGTGATCCGTGACGCGGCCCTGCGGAAAATTGTAGGTGCGGATACGCTCGGAACGGTCGCCCGAGCCGACCTGGCCCTTGCGCGCACTGGCGCGTTCGGAATCGGCGCGTTCGCGCTCGGCGTCAAACAACCGCGCGCGTAGCGTCTTCATCGCATTGGCCCGGTTTTGATGTTGCGACTTCTCCGACGAAGTCACCACGATGCCGGTCGGGATATGCGTGATGCGCACCGCCGAATCGGTGGTGTTGACGTGCTGGCCCCCGGCGCCCGAGGCGCGCATCGTGTCGATGCGAATATCCTCCGGCCTGATCTCGATGTCGATGTCCTCTGCCTCCGGCAGCACGGCCACCGTCGCCGCCGAGGTATGGATGCGCCCGCTTGCTTCCGTCTCCGGAACGCGCTGCACGCGGTGCACGCCGGATTCGAACTTCAGCCGCGCGAACACGCCCTTGCCCGTGATCGAGGCGATGATTTCCTTGTAGCCGCCGGCTTCGCCCGGGCTGTCCGACAGGATCTCGACCTTCCAGCCATTGGTAGCCGCGTAGCGCTCGTACATGCGGAAAAGATTGCCGGCGAAAAGCGCGGCCTCCGAGCCGCCCGTACCGGCTCGCACTTCCAGTATGACGTTGCGGTCGTCGGCCCTGTCTCGCGGCAGCAGCAAGAGCTGGATATCGCCGCGCAGCTTGTCGATCTTCTCTTTCGTCTCGGGATATTCGAGTTCGGCCAGTTCGCGCATTTCCTTATCCGTCGCCCTGTCGGCCAGCAATTCGTCTAGCCCGGCCAGCGCCTTTTCGGCCTCGCGCAATTCGCGGATCTTGGCGACCACCTCGCCGATTTCCGAATACTCCGAAGCGAGTTTCACATAGGTTTCCGGATCCGGCCCGGCCGCCATGTCGCGCTCCAGCGTTTCGTGGCGCTTCAGAAGCTGGTCCAGTTTTTCGTCGATGAGCATGGTTTTTCTCGGGAAGGAAGAAATCGGCCCGGCCTCGGCGGGCGCGGAGCAACGCTAATAGAGGATGCCGTGTTCGCCGGCAAAATCGGTCAGCAATTCACGGATGGTCTGTTCACGCGCCGGCCGTTCGATCTCGGGTAGCAGGATTTCGGCAAGCTTGCCGGCATCGAGCATGCGCACCATTGCCTTGACCGGACCGATCGACGACGGCGCCATCGAGATCGAGCGCAGGCCGAGACCGATCAGCGCCATGGCCGACAGCGGCCGGCCCGCGATCTCGCCGCACAGCGTGAGCGGCATATGGTGCTCTTCCGCCTTGGCGACAATGGTGCGCAGCACGCGCAGGAAGGCTCGGCTCAGCGGATCGAAGCGGCTTGCGATCCGCGCATTACCGCGATCGCTTGCCATGATGAACTGGAACAGATCGTTGGAGCCGATCGAAATGAAGTCGACCTCGGCCATGAGTTCGTCGAGCTGCCACAACAATGACGGCACCTCGATCATCGCGCCGAGTTTCAGGCTGCGCGGCAGTTCGTGCCCGAAGCTCGACAGGATGGCGACCTCGCGCTCGATGACCTCGCGCACCCGGCGGATTTCCCGCATCTCGGTGACCATGGGCAGCATCACCCGCAGTTCGCGCCCCGATGCAGCCTTCAGCAGCGCACGCATCTGGCCGCGAATCAGCCCTGGCCGGTCGATCGAAAGCCGGATCGCCCGCCAGCCGAGCGCCGGGTTTTCTTCCGGCACCGACTGGGCATAGGGCAGCACCTTGTCGCCGCCGATATCGAGCGTCCTGAACGTCACCGGCTTGTCGCCGGCTGCCTCCACCACGTCGCGATAGAATATTTCCTGCTCTCCCGGCCTGGGAAAGCGGGCGGCAACCATGAACTGCAATTCGGTACGGAACAGCCCGATGCCTTCCGCACCGGACTGCGTAAGTTGCGGCAGGTCCATGGCAAGACCGGCATTCATGTAGAGATCGATCTTGACGCCATCGCGCGTCACCGAAGGTTCGTCGCGCAGCGCCTCGTACTGTTTCTGGCGGCTGGCGCGGAAGCGCACCTTTTCGGCATAGGCCGTCTCGACCTCGGCGACGGGCCTGAGATGCACCACGCCCTCGTCTCCGTCGACGATGATCGAGTTTCCGCTTTCGGCCATCGACACGGCGTTCTGCATCTGCCCGACCACGGGAATGCCGAGCGCGCGCGCCACGATCACCACATGGGAGGTCGGCGAACCTTCCTCCAGCACCAGCGCGCGCAGATTCTCGCGATTGTAGTCGAGCAGCTCGGCCGCCCCCATATTGCGCGCGACGAGAACACAGTCGCCGGGCAGGTCGACCTCGAGCGGGCCGTGTGGCCTGCCGACCAGTTCGCGCAACAGCCGATAGGCGAGATCCTCGAAATCGTGCAGCCGCTCGCGCAGATAGGGATCGGACTGGCGGATCATCCGCGCCCGGTTGTCGGACTGCACCTTCTCGACCGCCGCTTCGGCCGTCAGGCCATTTGCGATTGCTTCCTCCATGTGGCGCACCCAGCCGCGGTCGTTGGCGAACATGCGATAGGCTTCCAGCACCTCGCGATGTTCGCCGTCCTTGGCGACCTCGCGCTGGTCAAGCAGGTCGTCGATCGAAATCCGCAGACGCCCGATCGCATCGCGCAGCCGTGCGATTTCCCGGTCCGCGTCCTCGTTGAACAGATTGGTGACGACCACGCGTGGTTCGTGCAGCACGACGTAGCCGAGGCCGAGCCCCTCGGCGAGCGGCGAACCGACGAGACGCAGCGCGCGCGAAAGGTCGAGCCCGGTGCCCTGCCGGTTGAGACCTTCCAGTTCGCCGGCGGCGATCAGTTCGGCGATGACCATCGCCGTCGTTTCCAGTGCCTCGACCTCGTCCTCGCGATAGGTGCGGCTCGTCTGGTTCTGTACGACGAGGACACCGAGCGACCGCCCTGCCCTCAGGATCGGCACGCCGAGAAAGGACTGATAGATCTCTTCACCCGTCTCCGGAAGATAGGCAAAGGCGGGATGACTCTGCGCATCGTCGAGATTGAGCGGTCGCGCCGTAGCCGCGATGGTGCCGACGAGACCCTGGCCTACCCTCAGCGAGGCCTCGTGCACCGCTTCCGGCTTGAGGCCTTCGGTAGCGAACAGTTCCAGTATGTTGTCGGCGCGCAGCACATAGACCGAGCACACCTCGGCCACCATATTCGCCGCGATGTGGCGCACGATCTTGTCGAGCCGTTCCTGCGCGCCGAGCTCCTCCGCCATGACTTCGCGGAGCCGCCTCAGCAATACGCGCGGACCTGTCGTCGCAGCTCTCATCAACCGGTTTGCCCGGCCGCCCACACGGCCGGTCTCCTGCGGAATTGGCGGAAACCCTTGTTTCCCCGATATCTTCTTCAGCCCTTGCAGGCAAATCGCCCGGAAACAGGCTATTCAAGGAAGCCGGCGATTTTTGCCGGCATTCCTTCTTAGCATCGCGCATGCGCCGCGATGAAAGGCTTTATTGCTTGTCCAGCCCGTAGACCGAATGCAGCGTGCGGACCGCCAGTTCGCCGTAATCGGCGTCGATCAGCACGGAAAACTTGATTTCGGACGTGGTGATCGCCCGGATGTTGATGCCCTTGTCGGCGAGCGCGGCAAAGGCCGTAGCTGCTACGCCCGCATGGCTGCGCATGCCGATGCCGATCACCGAAACCTTGACCATGCCCTTGTCGGACTGGACCATCTCATAGCCGATTTCGCCGCGATGGGCATCAAGCACCTTCAGCGCCTTGCCGACATCTGAATCGGAGACGGTGAACGTCATGTCGGTACGTGAACCATCCTCCGACACCGACTGCACGATCATGTCGACATTGATGTGATCTTTCGCCAGCGGCCCGAACACGGCGGCCGACACTCCCGGCTTGTCCGGCACGCGTCTCAGTGAAATCTGCGCCTCGTCGCGCGTATAGGCTATACCCGTTACGACCTGCTTTTCCACGATGTCATCCTCGTCGCAAATAAGCGTTCCGGGCGGCATGGCGCCCTTACTCGAATCAATTGCCTCCGGCGCCTCGAAACTGGAGCGTACGAACACCCTGACGCCATGCACCATCGCCATCTCGACCGACCGAACCTGTAGCACCTTGGCGCCGAGCGAGGCCATCTCGAGCATTTCCTCGAACGAAATGCGCGACAGCCGCCTCGCCTTTGGTTCGATCCTCGGATCGGTCGTATAGACGCCGTCGACATCGGTGTAGATGTCGCAGCGGTCGGCGCCGATTGCCGCGGCAACCGCCACCGCGCTGGTGTCCGACCCGCCGCGTCCCAGCGTCGCGATGCGATTGTCCGGGCCGATCCCCTGGAAGCCGGAAATGACCGCGACCTGGCCGATGCCGAAACGTTCGATCAGCGTATCGGGTTCGATGGCCTCAATGCGCGCCGCGCCATGGGCGTTGTTGGTGCGGATCGGTATCTGCCAGCCCTGCCAGGAACGCGCGTCGACGCCGATCGCCTGCAGCGCAATAGCCAGCAGCCCCGAGGTGATCTGCTCGCCGGCGGCGACCACGGTATCGTATTCGCGCGCATCGTGCATGGGTGAGGCTTCGCGCGTCCACGAGACCAGTTCATTGGTCTTGCCGGCCATGGCCGAGACGACGACGGCAACCTCATGGCCGGCATCGACCTCGCGTTTGACATGGCGCGCCACATTGCGGATGCGGTCGATATCCGCAACCGAAGTGCCACCGAATTTCATCACCAGCCGCGCCATGCAGTCCGTCCAGCACAAATAAAATCGCCCCGGTCTCCCGGAGCGATGACCAGAGCATTCTGGCAGCGGTTCCTTAAAGAAAACTGCCCCGGCCCGCAAGAACTGCGCTGCTGGTTAGCGAAATCATACGCCGCAATCGCCGTCCCGCAGCTTGACAGTGAGCGTCATTCGCCCGAACTGTCGCCGTAACGTTTGAGGTAATGACGATGGCGACGACCGCACGAACGACCAAACCGGGGACAAAGTCAGCAACCACGATCGACCAGACCGAGATCGATCGCTTCACGGCCATGGCCGCCGACTGGTGGAATCCGACCGGCAAGTTCCGCCCGCTGCACAAGTTCAATCCGGTCCGTCTCGAATACATCAAGCGCCAGGTTTGCGCCAATTTCGGCCGCGATGTGAACGAGCCCGATGTGCTCAACGGCTTGCGATTCCTCGACATCGGCTGCGGCGGCGGCCTGCTTTCCGAACCGATGGCGCGTCTCGGCGCCGAGGTCGTCGGCGCGGATGCTTCCGCCACCAATGTCGAAATCGCCTCGATCCATGCGAAGCAATCCGGCCTCGAAATCGACTACCGCGCGGTGACGGCCGAGGAAATGGCCGATGCCGGCGAAACCTTCGACGTCGTCCTCAACATGGAAGTGGTCGAGCACGTCGCCGATGTCGATCTGTTCATCGGCAAATGCGCTTCCATGGTGCGGCCCGGCGGGTTGATATTCATCGCCACGATCAACCGCACGCCCAAGGCCTGGGCGCTGGCGATCTTCGCCGCTGAGAATGTGCTGCGCTGGTTGCCAAGGGGCACGCATGAATATGAAAGGCTGGTGCGCCCCCACGAACTGGAAGCCCCGCTTGCCGCCGCCGGCCTTCAGGTCATCGACTGCACCGGCGTATTCTACAATCCCCTGGCCGATCGCTGGAACCTGTCGCGCGACATGGACGTCAACTACATGATGCTGGCGCGAAGACCCTGACGGGTATTGCAGTAACGGGCGCTACACAAACGATAGCGGTCCGGATCATTCCCTTGCCACGCAAGCCATGCGATTATCGCCTGGGGCCTTCAACGGAGGTATGGCCAGGCAATGCAGGACACTTCCGAACTGCCTCGATATCGCTGGGTGATCGTCTCCGCCTCTGCCCTGACGCTCGCACTCGCCATGGGTGCGATGGTCAACGGCCTGTCGGCATTCGTCATTCCGCTGGAAGAACTTCACGGCTGGGACCGCGGTGATATTTCCCTCATCAATGTCGCCGGCCTGCTCGGCATGGCCTTCGGCGGCCTGTTCATGGGTCGTGCCGCCGACCGTTTCGGCACGCGTCCCCTCGTCCTGACGGGCTCTGTGGTTCTGGCAATGTGTTTTCTGGCCACCTCGTTCGCCAACGCGCTGTGGCACTACTACCTGTTGATGTTTGTCGCCGGTTTTTTTGGCGCAGCGGCGATTTTCCCGCCGATCATGGCCGCGCTCGGCAACTGGTTTCCCGTCGGCGCCGGTTTGGCGATCGGCATAGCCTCTGCCGGTCAGGCGCTCGGACAAGGCGGAGTTCCCTATTTGTCATCGCTGCTCATTGGCTGGTTCGGAGTAAGCGGTGCCTTTGCCATTATCGGCCTGGCGATGTTTGCGGTTCTCGTGCCGCTCGCCCTGATCATGCGTCCGCCGCCCCGGCTGTCCGTTGCTGCCCAGTCGTCGCACACGTCATCCGGAACCATCTATCTTCCGCCTCGTACGGTCATGATTTTCATGTCCGCGGCCATCCTGCTATGCTGCACCTGCATGTCGGTACCACTCATGCACCTCGTACCGTTGATCCAGGGCTGCGGATTTGCGCTCGAGCAGGCGAGCAGCGTCCTCTTTTCCATGCTTCTGGTGGCGATTGCCGGTCGGGTTGCCTTCGGCAAACTCGCCGACATCATCGGCGCATTGCCTGCCTATATGACCGCAACAGCCTGGATGACCCTGCTTGTCTTCGGATTTACGCAGATCGAAAGCCTTGGACTGTTCTACGGCTACGCCATGGTCTACGGCTTCGGTTACGCCGGCGTGATGACAGGCGTGCTGGTGTCCATTGCCGCCCTGACCCATCCCAGCAAACGGGGAACCGTGATGGGTGTCGTCACCATGTTCGGCTGGTTCGGCCATGCCAATGGCGGCTATCTCGGCGGGTGGTTGTACGACCTGACTGCCAGCTATTCAGAGGCCTACGCATTTGCCGCGGCGTCGGGCGTCCTGAATCTTGTCATTGTGGCGACGCTTTACATGAAGACGCGTCAATCCGACGGGGTCTTGGCAAGCGCCTAGTTCCGGTCTTCGGGCAGATCGGGCAGCGGCAGGAAATCGATGCCTTCCTCGGCGAGTTCGGTGGCTTCGTCGAGCGTGGCCTTACCGTAGATGCCGCGCTGTTCGGTTTCGCCGTAATGGATCTTGCGCGCTTCTTCTGAGAACCTTTCGCCGACATTTTCCGCCTGCGACAACAGCTTTTCCTTCAATTCCCGCATCTGGCCGAGAATGGCGCGCTGCTCCTGGGTCATTCCGGCAAGCTGCACACTGGCCTGTTCCGCCGTCGGACTGGCGTCTTCCGCCGGAACTTGAGAAGACGCCTCCCCACGCTTGCGCGAAGTCGAAACCGACGGCGCCATCAGCGTCTTGGAGATGTCGTGGCTGCCGCAATAGGGACATTCCAGCAGTCCCTTTTCCTGCTGCGTGTCGAAATCCCCCGACGAGCCGAACCAGCCCTCGAATTCGTGGCCCTTCTGGCAGGCAAGCGCATAGCGGATCATGCCGCCCCTCTCCCCGGCATCGCGACTTCCCGATCCTCGATTCTGAGATCGAATTCGCGTGCATTCTTCAAGTTCGGAATGCGGCCCCGCGCCTTGGCGCTTTCGGCGATGTCGATATCGCAAACGAGAACGCCCGGTTCGTCATGGTCGATTTCGCCGACAATCCTGCCCCACGGATCGACCACCAGCGAATGGCCATAGGTCTCGCGCCCGTCCTCATGTGTGCCGCCTTGCGCCGCACAGATCATGAAGGCGCCGTTTTCGATGGCACGTGCCCGGATCAGCGTATGCCAGTGCGCCTCGCCGGTCTGCCGGGTGAAGGCGGCCGGCGCGCTCAGCACCGCTGCACCCGCAACCGCCTCGCGACGGAACAGGTCGGGAAAGCGCAGATCGTAGCAGATTGCCATGCCCAGCATTGTGTCATCCACGCACGTGACGACAGCGCTTGAACCGGGTTGATAGACCGCCGATTCACGCCAGCTCTCGCCATGATCGAGATCGACGTCGAACATGTGGATCTTGTCATAGACGGCGATCCGCTCGCCGGACGGCGCGAAAATCGAGGCGCGGTTATAGGCCTTGCCATTGTCCGCCGTCCCATCGACCTTGACTGCGGCCGAACCGATATGCAGCCAGATGCCGAGTTCGCGCGCCAGTTCACTGGCCCTGGCGAACACCGGATTGCCTTCGTCGGGTGAAATCTCGGCGATCAGCTTCTTGCGTTCGCGCTCGACCAGTCCGGTCATCTCCGGCGTCTGGACATAGCTCGCACCCTGGCTGGCTGCCTCGCGAACCAGTTCCGCCATTGCGGCGATATTGTCCGGCTCATGCCTGCCGGAACGCATTTGCACGCAGGCGACCCGCATCACTCGCCAGCCTTCGCCGGTTTTGCCGCGAGCAGCGCATCGAGCTTGCCTGCGCGATCCAGTGCATGGAGATCGTCGCAGCCGCCGACGTGATAGCCGTTGACGAAAATCTGCGGGAAGGTCCGCCCGCCATGCGATTTCTGGATCATTTCCTCGCGCAGCTCCGGGTCGTAGGTCGCATCATGTTCGGTGAACGTGACGCCCTTGTCGGCGAGCAGGCGCTTGGCCGCCGAGCAATAACCGCAGAACTGGCGCGAATAGATAATGACGTCGCTCATGGCGCTGGCTGTCGATCCTTATGGTCCCGTGCGCAAATTGTGCGCTGCACCTTCATATATCGTCGCCGACTACGCTTGCAAAGACCAGCACGTCAATCGCCGCGGCCCCGCCCCGCTTCAGCGCCCTGGCGCATGCCCTGACCGTGGCGCCTGTTGTGTGCACATCGTCGACCAGCAGGATCCGCCGCCCCTCGATCTGCGGTCGCCGCGCGGCCTCGATACGAAACGCGCCTTGCACGTTGCGCGCGCGCTCCAGAGAGGTAAGTCCGACCTGCTGGCGCGTGCGGCGATGGCGCAACAGCACTTGCGGGGCATGGTTGAGACCGCAAAGTCGCGCTATTGCGCGCGCCAGTTCCGCCGACTGGTTGTAGCGCCGCTCATGCAGCCGCAGCCTGTGCAACGGCACGGGAACAACCGTATCGCAATCCTCGATGAGTTCACGGCCGGCCCGCGCCATCCATTGTGCCATCCAGGGCGCCAGATCGCCGCGGTCGGAAAATTTGAGTGCACTGACCAGCCGCCGCGCATTGTCGTCATAGGCCATCGCCGCGCGCAGCCTGTCGAATGGCGGCGGATCGGCCAGCGCCCGCGCGCTCACCGCTCCCTTTCCCTGATCGAAGGCGAATGGCAGGCCAAGCACTTCGCAATAGGGCCGCTCGATGAAACGTGCGCCCTTCCAGCATGTCGCGCACAGCCCGCCCTGGGTGTCGACCAGCCTGTCGCACAACAGGCAGGCCGGCGGGATCGCGAGGTCGCGCGCGCTTCTCAAAACGTGCCCCGTGATGTTGCCGATCTGTTGCAGCACTGGCGCTCGCCTTCTGCCTGAACTAGGTAGGACACTAGGCTGTATCGGCAGGCGACGCAAAGAAATGAACACCGGCGAACCGCTCTTCGATCCCCGACGGTTATTCGCGTTGCGCGAACGCGCGCTGCGTATGGCGCGTACCGACGCCGGTTTCCTGCTCAACCACGTCGCGGACGAAATGGTCGGCCGATTGAGCGCCACCAACCGGACCTTCACCCGCGCCGTCGATTTTCTGACACCGGGCCCGGGGCTCGGAGCTGCGCTGGCGAAAATCGCACCTGGTCTCGGAATCGACCACATCGCTCACGCAGACTGGCTTGCCGGTGGCAAGGAGATCGAAACGGTGCTGGCGCCGGAAAGCCGCAATCTCGTCGTTTCCGCCTTCGGCCTGCACTGGATCGACGATCTGCCCGGCGCACTCGCGCTGATCCGCCGGGTGCTGAAACCCGACGGTCTGTTCATGGCGGTATTGCCGGCAGAGGGTACGCTCGGCGAATTGCGCGAAGCGTTGATCGCAGCCGAGGCGGAACTTTCAGGCGGCGCCAGCCAGCGCATCGATCCCTTTGCCGATGTCCGTCAGGCCGGTTCGCTGCTGCAGGGAGCGGGTTTCGCCCTGCCGGTCGCGGATATCGAGCGTCTGGTCGTGCGTTATGATTCGGTCGCTGCACTCGTCGCCGATCTGCGTGCCATGGGTGCAACCTCGGCGCTTGCCGAAAATCGAAGACCCCTGCCGCGCGCTGTTCCCGCACGGCTGGAGGCGATCTACGCCGAACGCTATTCAGACCCTGACGGGCGTATCAGGGCCAGTTTCAATCTGTTGCATCTGACGGGATGGGCGCCGCACGAGAGTCAGCAGCAGCCGCTGAAACCAGGATCGGCTGAAGTGAACCTTGCCGAAGCCCTCAGGAAATAAGGGAACTCAGTTCATATTCGGAAATTTTTCGGCGACAGCGTTCATGTTTGCCTTGTTGGCTTCGCCAACTGCTCTGATGCCACCGATTGTCGCCACCGAAACAAGCATGGCGATCAATGCATACTCGATGGCTGTCGCGCCTGAGCATTGTTTGATAAACCGTTTGAGCATCGTTTCGCACCTTTTTGAACGACTCCGGACGACGAGCGCTCCGGATACGCATCGCCAAATTAGGGCGCGAACATGAAGTTGTGATTAATGATCAGACTTTACAGAGGATTAACGGCTGTTTGGCGGACAAACCGGCGAACCTTTGGTTTCGCACACCACCTGCGGCGAGGACCAGAGCACGCTTTTGCGGATCGTATAGCGTCCACTCGCCGGCACCGAACCCGTCGTGGTCTGGTCAATCCCTTCCTGCCTGTCCTGGCGCGCGGCGATCAGATAGGTGGTCGCACTTTCAAGTGCCGGCGCGCCAAGTAGCGCCAGCGCAAGCCCGGCGGCGCAGAACAGCAGCGCAGCCTGTATCGTCATCCCGCCGCCATTGTGCCGGACAAACCGGTCAGGCGTCGCATCGCCGAACCTGGCAATCTTGGAATGGATGGTTCCCGCTTTCACAATCCTCTTTCCCCTATCAAGAGGCGTCCCGTGCCGACGGCGAGGCCGTGCGACAAGATTAAAATGCGGTCAAAATCATAAAAGTTCCATTAACGCCGGGATCAATGGTTCGTCCGCTTCGGGCATGGGAAATTCCCTAAGGCGGTTCGCCCGCACCCATTTCAGCGCGGCGTGTTCGTGCGCGATCGCCGGCCCCTCCCATTTGCGGCAGACGTAAAGCGGCATCAGCAGATGGAAATCGTCATAGGCATGGCTGGCGAATGTCAGCGGCGCCAGGCACGAAGCCCAGGTCGTCACACCCAATTCCTCGTCGAGTTCGCGGATGAGGCAGGCTTCCGGCGTCTCGCCTGCCTCGACCTTGCCGCCTGGAAATTCCCACAAGCCGGCCATAGCCTTGCCCTGCGGCCGCTGCGCGATCAGCACCCGATTGTCGGGGTCGATCAGCGCACAGGCGACAACCAGCATCAGCTTCATCGCGATGCCCCCAGATAGGTGTAGCGGTAAATCTCTTCAAAACCGAGAAGCCGATAGAGCGCGACGGCAGGCGCATTGTCGGCGACGACCTGCAGCCATGCCGTGGTCGCACCGCGCCCGGACGCCCATTTGAGCGCGCTTTTCAGCACCGCCGCGCCATGGCCTTCACGGCGGTGATCTTCATGTGTGGCGAGATCGAATATGCCGGCCAGTTCCCTGTCGCGCACGCATCGCACCACCGATAGCGGCGCTCCATCCTGATCGAACAGCGCGAACAATCCAACTTCCGCCTCGATATGGGAAATCACTTCCAGCAGGCCCGCCCGGTTCTTGTTGGTTTCGTGTCCGCTCGATCCGCCTTCCAGTTCGTCCGCCGCATCGACCCAGGCTACCGTATCCTGCAACGGCACCCGGTCGACGGCATCGGCCAATGGCATCGATTTGAGATCGCCGGTCATCACCAGGCTTTCCTCGAATCGTTTCCAGCCGCGTTCCTCAAGCAGCGATTCGAGCGCCTTTGGAGCCAATGGCGAATGGCGGAAGATGAGTGGCCTGCCATAGGCCTCGAACCGTCGGGCCGCCGTCTCGATGCGCTCGGAAAGATCGGCAGTATCGCTCGGGTCGAGCGGATTGACCGAATTCAGCCGCTTGGCCGGATGGCCGGCGGTCAGCCTTATCGCCCAGGTTCCGTCGAAATAGGTGGTTGTCGCGGGAAAGGAGCGGAATGCAACCGCCTCCATCCGTCGCACCCGGCCGAGATCCGGGCTGGTGTCCGGCGCGTTCATCCCCTGGCCCGGCTTCCCGACTGGACCACCGGGCACAAGCACAGGTATCGTATCAACTGCGGTAATCCCCGTTGATGGCGATATAATCGTGGGTCAGGTCGCAGGTCCACACTGTCGCCTTGCTGTTTCCCACGCCGACATCGATCGTGATCGGTATATAGTCCTTCTTCATGACCGCCGTGGTCGCTGCCTCGTCATAGTCGGGATCGCGCTCGCCATTCTTCGCCACCCGGATATCGCCGAAGAAAACCGACATCCTGTCACGGTCGGCCGGCTCTCCTGCCTTCCCGACCGCCATGACGATGCGTCCCCAATTGGCGTCCTCGCCGGCGACCGCTGTCTTGACCAGTGGCGAATTGGCAACCGACAGCGCGATTTTCTTGGCCGACTTGGCGGAACTCGCGCCCTTCACGGCAATCTCGACATGCTTGGTCGCGCCTTCACCGTCGCGCACCACCATCATGGCGAGTTCGTGCAGCACCTCGTCCAGCGCGTGGCGCAGCGACTTGACGCGGCGATCCTTGGCGTCGGCGATCGGCCGCGAACCATTCGAGGCCGAAAACAGCAGCAGCGTATCGCTGGTCGACGTGTCGCTGTCGACCGTGATTGCGTTGAAACTGCCCTGCACGCCCTTCGACAGCAGCTTCTGCAACACGGGTGCAGCCACAGGCAGATCGGTAACGACGAAAGACAGCATCGTCGCCATGTCGGGTGCGATCATGCCCGCGCCCTTGGCCATGCCGGTAACGACGTAGTCCCGCCCGTTGGCCTTGAATTGTCGGGTCGCCAGTTTCGGATAGGTGTCCGTCGTCATGATCGCTTTGGCGGCATCCAACCAGCCATCCTCGTGCGCGACCGTCTCCAGTTCTTCCAGATGCGCAGTAAAGCCCGAAACGTCGAGCGGCTCGCCGATCACGCCCGTTGAAGCCAGAAAGACCTCGCTCTTGCGGCAGCCGAACGCGAGGCTGGCCGCTTCCGCCGAAAGGCGTACGCTCTCACGGCCTCGTTTGCCGGTAAACGCGTTCGCATTGCCGGAATTGACAACGACACAGCGTGCCTTGCTGCCCTTGAGCCGCTTGCGGCACCAGTCAACCGGGGCGGAGGAACATTTCGACTGCGTGAAAACACCGGCGACCTGGGCCGGTTTGTCGAAGACGATCGCCATGAGGTCCTTGCGGTTCTCGTAGCGGATGCCGGCCTCCACGGCGCCGAGCCGCACTCCGGCGACCGGCGGCACCTCGGGAAAAGTCTTGGGCGCAAGCGGGGAAATCTTGGCGCTCATCTTCATGCGTCTCCAGTTGCGCGCAACGCGCTACTGAACACCGGCCTTCTCGAGCTGCGATTTGAGTTTCTCGTCGATGACTTCGACCTTGGCGGCATCGCGAGCCTCCTTGAGAAGCATGTTGTATTTCTCGCGCAACAGCACCTGGCGCACCTGATCCTTGACCTTTTCAAAGGCCGGCGGCTGGGAAAGCCGTTCATCTTCCTTCTTGATCACATGCCAGCCGAACTGGGTCTTGACCGGCTTCTTGGTGTATTCGCCCTTCTTCAGCGCAAATGCAGCCGCCTCGAATTCGGGCACCATGCGGCCTTTGCCGAAAAAGCCCAGATCGCCGCCATCCTTGCCGCTTGGGCCGGTTGATTTTTCCTTGGCGACTTCGGCGAAATCCTTGCCGGCATCGAGTTCGGCGATGACAGCGTTGGCCTCCTCCTCGGTCTTGAGCAGGATATGGCGGGCCCGGATTTCCTGTTCCGGTTTGTTGGCGGCAACTTCCTTGTCATAGCGCGCCTTGACCTCTTCATCGGTAACGGAGTTGAGCACGCGCTGCTGGAAGTAGAAATTGTGCAATGCCTGGTCGCGCAGGAAAGCCATGCGCGCCTTGAACTCGGGATTGTTCTCGTCCAGACCGGAGGCTTCCGCCGCGCGCGCCAGCGCCTTGATGTCGATCAGCGCGTTGAGCGCCGCTGCCCGGCGCAATTCCTGCGGCACCTTGGCGAACTGGTCGTTCAGCTGCTGGGCTGCGAATTCGACGTCCTGCTCGGTAATCGGCTGGCCGCCAACATTCGCCACCACGGTATCCTTGGGCACCACCACGGCCGGCGCCGCGGTGTCCTGCGCCGGCTTTTCGTCCTGCGCGAATGCGGGAAATACCGCACCCCCCGCCAATGTGCCGGTCACCAGCGCGACGGCAATCTGCCTTGTTGCCCCGCTGGCGAGACGGCTGGTCTGACGAAGTAGAATGGGGGCTGACATGTACTTTCCTCTCCGGATTGGTTGCGCCTGATTTCGGGCGCGAAGCCCTGAACCTCAAATGTGGTCGGTCCAAGACCACGCCGAAGGCGGCGCTTTCGTGGCGTTGACAAGCTTTTCGCCCCCTCTTATCTGTCCTGCAATCCGGCGTCCAGAAACTTTGCCACGTGCGTTGAGGTTTCCGCCGGTGTCTCATGGCCCTTGCCGCGCCCCGTTTCCGGAGATTGGCATGCGGCACAATCGAACGAAAACCTGCCCCTCACCCTGGCTGCGGGCAGAGCTTTGAAGAGGCCTCAATGGGCATTCTCGGTGGAATTGCGCGAAAGGTCCTTGGTTCGTCCAATGACCGCCAGATCAAGACATTGCATCCCAAGGTCGCTGCGATCAACGCGCTCGAAGCCGAACTGGAGGCGCTGTCCGACGATGATCTGAAGGCCCGCACCGAACAGTTCCGCGCCGAATTCGCCGACGGCAAGTCCCTCGAAGACCTGCTTGTTCCCGCCTTTGCCACTGTGCGCGAGGCGTCGAAACGCGCGCTCGGCATGCGTCATTTCGACGTGCAGATGATGGGCGGCATGATCCTGCACCGCGGTTCGATCGCCGAGATGCGAACCGGTGAAGGCAAGACGCTGGTCGCCACGCTTTCCGTCTATCTGAACGCGCTTTCGGGCAAGGGTGTCCACGTCGTCACCGTCAACGATTACCTGGCCAGGCGCGACGCCGAGTGGATGGGCAGGATCTACAATTTCCTCGGCATGAGCGTCGGCGTCATCGTCCATGGCCTCGACGACGAGGAACGCCGCGCCGCCTATGCCTGCGACATCACCTACGGCACCAACAACGAGTTCGGTTTCGACTATCTGCGCGACAACATGAAGTTCGACCTCGAATCCATGGTCCAACGCGGTCACAATTACGCGATTGTCGACGAGGTCGATTCCATCCTGATCGACGAGGCGCGCACGCCGCTGATCATTTCCGGTCCCCTTGACGACAAGTCCGAACTTTATGTCGCCATCGACAAGTTCATCCCCGGCATCGACCCGGAGGACTACGAACTCGACGAAAAGCAGCGCACCGTCACCTTCACCGAATCGGGCAACGAGAAGCTGGAACAGCGCTTGCGCGAGGCCGGCCTGCTGAAGGGTGAATCGCTCTACGATGTCGAGAACGTCGCCATTGTCCACCACATCAACAATGCGCTGAAGGCGCACAAGCTCTTCACCAAGGACAAGGACTACATCGTACGCGACGGCGAGATCGTCATTATCGATGAATTCACCGGTCGCATGATGCCGGGCCGCCGCTATTCGGAAGGTCAGCACCAGGCGCTCGAAGCCAAGGAAGGCGTGGCCATCCAGCCGGAAAACCAGACGCTCGCCTCGATCACCTTCCAGAACTATTTCCGTCTCTACGACAAGCTCGCCGGCATGACCGGCACGGCGCTGACCGAAGCCGAAGAATTCATGGACATCTACAGCCTCGACGTTGTCGAGGTGCCGACCAATCTGCCGGTCGCTCGTCTCGACGAGGACGACGAAGTCTACCGCACGGCCGAGGAGAAATACCGTGCCATCGTGTTCCTTATCAAGGACTGCCAGGAGCGCGGACAGCCCATTCTCGTTGGCACCACCTCGATCGAGAAATCCGAGACGCTGGCCGAGCGCCTGAAGAAGGAAGGCGTCAAGGACTTCAAGGTCCTTAACGCCCGCTATCACGAGCAGGAAGCGGCAATCATCGCACAAGCCGGTGTGCCCGGCGCGATCACCATCGCCACCAACATGGCCGGCCGCGGTACCGACATCCAGCTCGGCGGTAATCCCGACATGCGTATCGAAGCCGAACTCGGCGAAGCGACTCCCGATTCCGCGGATGACAAGCGCGCCGAAAAGGAAGCGGCGATCCGCGCCGAGATCGAAAAGCTGAAGAAACAGGCGATCGAGGCCGGCGGGCTCTATGTCGTCGGCACCGAGCGCCACGAGAGCCGGCGCATCGACAACCAGTTGCGCGGCCGATCCGGCCGCCAGGGCGATCCCGGCCATTCGAAATTCTTCCTGTCGCTGCAGGACGATCTGATGCGCATCTTCGGCTCCGACCGGATGGACAGCATGCTGAAGCGCCTGGGCCTCAAGGAAGACGAGGCGATCACGCATCCCTGGATCAACAAGGCGCTTGAGAAGGCGCAGAAAAAGGTCGAGGCGCGCAATTTCGACATCCGCAAGAACCTGCTGAAGTTCGACGACGTGATGAACGACCAGCGCAAGGTCATCTTCGAGCAGCGCATCGAGTTGATGAAGGGTACCGACCTGTCCGAAACGATCGCCGACATGCGCCACGAAGTGGTCGAGGACCTTGTCGCCAAGCACATCCCCGAAAGGGCCTATGCCGAGCAATGGGACGCCGAGGGACTGAAAGAAGGCGTGACCACCTTCCTCAATCTCGACCTGCCGATCACGGACTGGGTCGGCGAGGAAGGCATCGCCGAAGACGACATCCACGACCGCATCGTCGATGCCGTTGACAAGGCTGCCGCCGAGCGCGCCGAGCGCTTCGGTCCGGAAATCACCCAGTATGTCGAGAAGTCCGTCGTGCTGCAGACGCTCGACCATCTGTGGCGCGAACATCTGGTCAATCTCGACCATCTGCGCTCGGTCATCGGTTTCCGCGGCTATGCCCAGCGTGATCCGCTGAACGAGTACAAGTCGGAGAGTTTCGAGCTGTTCCAGTCCATGCTGGCCAATCTGCGCCAGGCGGTCACTGCGCAGATGATGCGCGTCGAACTGGTGCGCCAGGCAGCAGAGGAACCGCAACCTGCACCGCCCGAAATGCACGAGATGCATGCCGAGGTCTCGTCGCTGGCGCCGCTGGATACCGAGGAACCCGAATGGATGCCGCCCGGACCCGACGTGCCGCCCTCACCGGTGCGCACGAACACGGCGACGCTCGAGCGCGATCCGGCCAATCCCGCTACCTGGGGCAAGGTCGGACGCAATGAACCCTGCCCCTGCGGCTCGGGCAAGAAATACAAGCACTGCCACGGCAAATTCGCGTAACGAACCGCCGCGTCTAGGTCTCGCTCCATACTGCCATCTCGTTGCCGCCCGGCTCGCGGAAATGAAGTCGCCGCCCGCCCGGAAACGCATAGGCCGGACGCAAGATTTCCCCGCCGGCTGCCACAATGCGCTTCTCAGCCTCCTCCAGATTGCCTGTCTTGAGAATGACAAGCGGCGCACCGCCGGACCGCTCCCCGGTTCCGTCGATGCCGCCATCGATCCCCGCATCCGCGAAGGCCTGGTAGGTCGGACCGTAATCGGCAAACGACCAGTCGAACGCCTTGGTGAAGAATTTCTTCGACGCTGCAATGTCACCGCTGGCAAACTCGACATAGTCGATTTTCAAATCGTCGCTCATGCTTTTATCTCCCGTAAATTGTTCCCTTTTTGTTCTATTTTATCGACGCGATGTTTGCAAGCCGACTCACAGTGCGACGGTCACGCTGCCGCGCGACGCGGCACCCTGACACGGCGGAAGATTTCCACGATCCCCGAACGCGTACAGGCGACCGCACCCATCCTCAGTGCGCGGTCGCGCTCAATTCCGGTAATGTCGTAATGCGGCGCGCTCGTCTTCGGCGGCCCCTGATAGGACAGCCTGTGCACGCCCAGGCGGTGGGCGAAACGGTGCAGTTCGGCCTCGTCATCGGCCAGCAGATGGCACCATTTACGGCCCTTCCAGTGCCAGATCGCATCGTCGACATAAACCGCCATGAATCGCCCTTCATGTTCGCTGACCCGCGATGATTTTACGGTTGCCGGCACCAGGTCAAGCCCGCAGGAAGCAGGCGCGCCTACCCTTTCGGCGAGAACAGCCTTTGCAGCCAATTCTTCTTCTTGGCCGATGCGGCCTCGGCGCTGAGCGGCGAAGGTTGGGGAACCGGGACTGCTTCACCGGCATTGGTGGTCGTCGCAGCACTTTCCTCGGCAGGTTGTGCCGCAGCCGCCGCAGGCGCGGTGTTCGTGTCCTGCGATATGTTCGCCACGCTCGTCTTGCCGGCAAACAGGTCGCGGATCGCCTTCTTCTTCAGGACTTCCTCGAAAACTTCCTCGTCCTTCGTCACCTTCTGCGAATAGGCGAGCGCCAGGCTGTCGGGCGTCGTCGTCTCGGGGCAGGCGCGGGTCGGCTTGAAGTCCTTTTCGTCTTCCGCGATGCGGTTGAACACATATTGCCGGTCGCAGACATCGACCTTCGGCGGATGATGCGTGATCGCGAAATGGTCGCTGCCTTCCTTCAGCATCTTCCAGAACTCGAAATTCGGATCATCCTTGTGCAGGGCCATGTTCTCCGGCGTCATGCGGAACGGAAAGGCCTGGACCTGGAAGCTCTTCTGGCCGCCCTTGAAGGCTTCGCGCGCCAGCGAATAGATTTCGCCGATACGTTCGTCCGTCATCGAATAGCAGCCCGCCGACGAACACGCACCGTGCACCATCAGATTGGAGCCGGTACGCCCGTTGGCGCGGTCATAGCTGTTGGGAAAGCCGATGTTGAAGGACAGGTAGTAGTCCGACTTCGGATTCATCTGGTAGGGATTGATGGTGTAGAACCCTTCAGGCGCCTGGCGGTCGCCCTCCTTGAATTTCGGCCCCAGCTTGCCCGACCATTTGCAGATCTGGTAGGTCTCGAGCAGGTCGTATTCGCCCTTGTCGGTCTGCTTCCAGACTTCCAGCTCGCTTTCTTCCTTGAAGATGCGGATCATGATCGGCGAGGCCGCCGTCATGCCCTTGGCCTTCATCTTCTTGACGAGCTTCTGCGAGATCGGTGTCTCTGCCTTGGGGAAGAGCGAGATCATGCCGCCGTCCTGACAGCCGCCGGCGAAGAGCGCCAGCGCCAGCAGGCCCATCGCGGCCGTCAGCCTCCAACCCTTGGTCTTCCCGATCATCTTGCCCTTGCTGTCTGCCGAGTCTTGTCCCGTTCCCGCGCCTGGCGCTTGGCGAACTGATTCGTCAGATTACCCCGCCAGTCATCTAAATGTCCGGGATTCCGGATACCGGTTCAAGGTTTATAACCGGTTTCCTTCACTCCGAACGGGGCCAAATTTGGGCCGAGAGCCATTTCCACACGGCTTATCAGGCGAGATTGCGGCCTATTGCAAGGAACTTCTCGCGGCGCTGCTGGCGCAATGCGTCGCCGTCTAGGCCGCCCAGTTCCTCCAGTGCGCTGCGTATAGTCTCGCCCGTGTCCGCGAGCACGCCGGCCGGCTCGCGATGCGCTCCGCCAACCGGTTCGGCGATAATGCCATCGATCACGCCAAGCTGCTGAAGGTCCTGCGCGGTGATCTTCATCGATGTCGCGACATCCTTTGCCTTCGCCGCATCGCGCCACAGGATCGAAGCGGCGGCTTCGGGCGAGGCGACGGAGTAGATCGAATGCTGAAGCATGTAGACCCGGTTGGCCGTCGCAATCGCCATCGCGCCGCCTGAACCGCCCTCGCCGACGACAACCGAGACAAGAGGCACCCGGATGTTGAGGCATTTCTCGATCGAACGGGCAATCGCTTCCGCCTGGCCGCGTTCTTCCGCTCCGACACCCGGAAACGCGCCGGCGGTATCGACCAGCGTGATGACGGGGATGTCAAACCGGTCGGCAAGATCCATGATCCGGATCGCCTTCCTGTATCCCTCGGGCCGCGCCATGCCGAAATTATGTTTCAGCCGGCTTTCGGTGTCGGCGCCCTTTTCATGGCCGATGACGGCGACGGACTCGCCGTCGAACCGGCCGAATCCTGCGACAATCGCCATATCCTCGCCGAAATAGCGATCGCCCGACAATGGCGTGAAATCGGTAATGAAGGCTCCCAGATAGTCCTTGAAATGCGGCCGGTCGGGATGGCGGGCGATCTGCGTCTTGTGCCAGGGCGTCAGCTTCGAATACAGATCGTTGAGCGTCTCGTTCGCCCTGATCTCCAGCTTCTCGATTTCGCCCGACAGATCAACGTTTTCGTCGCCCTCGGACATGGTGCGCAATTCGTGGATTTTTCCCTCGATATCGGCAACCGGCTTTTCGAATTCGAGATAGCTGCGCATTCACCAGACTTCTTGTTTTGTTGGGATGGATGCCGAAGGCCGCGGCCCATGAGGTCGGTTCCAGGCGGTGACCTCAAAATCGCGCGGCACACTGGCTTTTGGGGTCAATAATGTCAATATTTTGTGCAGGCGCGAAGAAAGCGCCTTTTACCCCGCCCGATCGCCGTTTCACTTCCCCGGACGCGCCAGTGGATGGCCTTCCTCGACCAGCCGGCGGAGCCTCTCGTCGAGGATATGGGTATAGATTTGCGTTGTGGATATGTCGGCATGGCCGAGCAATTGCTGCACGACGCGCAAATCTGCCCCGTTCTGCAACAGATGGCTGGCGAAAGCGTGACGCAGCACATGCGGTGACAGTTTCGAAGCGTCGAGACCGGCGCGAACGGCCAAATCCTTCAAATCCCGCGCGAAGGCCTGCCGCGTAACATGACCCTCGGCCGAGGAAGCCGGGAACAGGAATTCGGTCGATCTTGCCTTGTCGACAGCCCCCTTTCCGGCTTGTTTGCGCGCCGCCAGATAAGTGTCGATCGCCGCCTTGGAACGTTCCGACAGGGGTACGATGCGTTCGCGTCCACCCTTGCCGGTGATCGAGAGAAAGGGCTGGTTCGGCCTTGCTGCGCCGGCAGGCAGGCTTACCAGTTCGCTGACCCGCATGCCGGTCGCATAGATCAGCTCGACCAGCGCCAGCATGCGCGCTGCCCGCACTTTCGCACTTGGCCGCCTTGCCGATTCCGCTTCGCTTTCCGCCTGCCCGATCAGACGGTCGACTTCCTCGATACGCATCACCTTTGGCAGCGGGCGGCCTGGCTTGGGTGCCGATACGGGTCCGCTCGGATCGTCGCCCCGCAGCCCCTCGGCAAACAGGAAACGATGGAACTGCCGGATCGCCGAAAGGTGCCGCGCCTGCGTCGTTGCGGCAAAACCGACGCGTGCCAGCATCTCCATATGCTTCTTGATATCGTCGGCCTCGGCGGTTTTGAAATCCCTGCCGGTACCTTCCAGAAAAGCGCGATAGGCCTCCAGATCGCGGGCATAGGATTCAAGCGTGTTCTTCGCCGCGCCGCGCTCGGCGCTCATCATCTCGAGGAAATTGTCGATCAGGTGGTGCATTCCACCTCGTTTCCTGCCCGCCTATTGCGGCTTCAGCTTGGCCGGCGGAATGCGCACGGTCATTTCGCGTTGGTTCGGCTCGACCATGGTCGCCAGTGCCACCATGCCGCCATAGATGCCGCCGGCAATGATCGCGCAGATCACCAGAAACCGAATCAGACTTGGCATGAATTCGTCCCGTACGCTCCCGCCGCCCCGCACGTTCTTCACATGTCGTTGAGGGCCTTTATGGGAAAACCATTGAAAAATGGCAAGCTTGGCGGGTCGGCGGCGTGGCTGGCGGCACCCTTGCCACTTGACGAAACCGCGCCGATGGTATGCAACCGCCGCACATTTCAAGGGTTCCGCGCAACCTCGGCGCCAGATCGACGCGGAAGACGGGTAATGAGAAAGGCAGAACGGATTCATATTATCAGGACCGCCCTTGACGGACGCAGCATCGTCTTCGTCGGCATGATGGGTTGCGGCAAGTCGGCAATCGGCCGCCTCATCGCCGCCGAACTCGACCTGCTCTATTTCGATTCCGACACCGAGATCACCGCAGCCGCAGATCTGAGTGTGGCGGAAATATTCGAGCGTTTTGGCGAGGACTATTTCCGCAGGGGAGAGGAGCGCGTCATTGCCCGCCTTCTTGGCGAGGGACCTGCCGTCATCTCGCTGGGTGGCGGTGCGTTCATGTCGCCGACAACCCGCGAGGAAATCGCGGCAAAAGCCATCTCCATCTGGCTCAAGGCCGATATCGACCTGCTTATGAGCCGCGTCATGCGCCGGCCCGGCACGCGGCCGCTGCTCGAAACCGGCGATCCGAGGGCGAAGCTGACCGAGCTTCTGGATAAACGCTCGCCGGTCTACGCGCTTGCCGACCTGCATGTCGAATCATCGCGCATGTCGAAGAAGCAGACCTGCGAAAACGTGCTGAAAAGCCTCCAGGCATGGTTGGCAGAACATGGCGCCGACAACCGGCTGGCGAAGGTGAAATGACCGAGACCGTCACCGTCGAACTGGGCAAGAGATCCTATCGCATCGACATTGGCGCCGGGTTGATCGAAGGCGCGGGCGAGGTGGTCACCGCGCAGCGCCCCGGCGTGCGCTGCGCCATCGTCACCGATGACAATGTCGATGCCGCTCACGGCGATGCCCTGCGCGCCTCTCTCGACAAGGCCGGTATCGGCCACACCACGCTGAGCGTGCCACCCGGCGAACCGTCGAAATGCTATGCCATGTTCGAGAAGGTCGTGAACGGTCTGCTTGAGGCAAGGCTCGAACGGGGCGATCTGGTGTTGGCGCTGGGCGGGGGCGTTGTCGGCGACCTCGCCGGCTTCGCCGCTTCCGTCACCAGAAGGGGCATGGATTTCGTCCAGATCCCGACCTCGCTGCTTGCCCAGGTCGATTCCTCCGTCGGCGGCAAGACCGGCATCAACGCGCCTGCCGGCAAGAATCTCGTCGGCGCCTTCCACCAGCCCGTCCTGGTGCTGGCCGATACCGGCGCACTGGCCACGCTGCCGCCGCGCGAATTCCGCGCCGGTTACGCCGAGGTTGCCAAGTACGGCTTGATCGACCGTCCGGATTTCTTCCAGTGGCTGGAAAAAAACAGCGATGAGGTCTTCGCTTTCGGGCCGGCGCTCGCGCAGGCGATCGCGGCAAGCTGCCGCGCCAAGGCCGAAATCGTCGTCGCCGACGAGACCGAGAAGGGCCAGCGCGCCCTGCTCAATCTCGGCCACACCTTCGCCCATGCGCTCGAAGGCGCATGCGGCTACGACGGTGCGCGGCTGGTTCATGGCGAGGCGGTTGCCATCGGTCTGGTGCTGGCGCACGAATTCTCCAACCGGATGAACCTCTGCGACGCCGACACGGTCGTGCGCGTGTGCGATCATCTGAAAAAGGTCGGCCTGCCGACGAAGATTGGCGACATTCCTGGACCTCGTCTCGATGCCGACACGCTGTCGCGTTTCATCGCCCAGGACAAGAAGGTCAAGCGCGGCCGCCTGACCTTCATTCTTACAAAAGGCCTCGGCCAGTCCTATATTGCCGACGACGTTCCCCCCGATGAAGTACTTGCTTTCCTGAAGGAAAAACTGACGCCCTCTGGGAATAATCTGTCATGACATCCGATTACTGGATTTTGCTGTCCGTCATTGTCGCCCTGATTGTCGCTTCGGGTTTCTTTTCGGGCTCCGAAACTGCACTGACTGCCGTCTCGCGGGCACGCATGCATCTGCTGGAAAAGAACGGCGACAAACGTGCCGCGATCGTCAACGCACTGATCAACCGGCGTGACCGCCTGATCGGCGCGCTTCTGATCGGCAACAATCTGGTCAACATCCTGGCTTCCGTACTGGCGACCAGCGCCTTTTTGAAATTGTTCGGCGATACCGGCCTGGTCATCGCCACCATCGCCATGACCGTCGTCATCGTCATCTTCGCGGAGATCACGCCGAAGAGCTGGGCGATCTCGAGCGCCGACAGGTTCGCGCTCGCCGTCGCGCCGCTCGTCGGTTTCGTCGTCGCCGTGCTGGCGCCTTTCGCCAATGTGACGAGTTTCATCGTTCGCGGGATTCTCAGGCCTTTCGGCATCCACTTCGATGCGACCCAGTCCATGCTGAGCGCGCATGAGGAATTGCGCGGCGCCGTCGAGGTGCTGCACCGCGAAGGTTCCGTCGTCAAGGACGACCGCTACCGCCTCGGCGGCATCCTCGACCTGCACGAACTGGAAGTCTCCGACGTGATGATCCACCGCACCAAGATGCTGTCGATCAATTGCGATGATCCGGCCGAGGCGATCGTGCGCCAGATCCTCGACAGCCCCTATACGCGCATTCCCGTGTGGAAGAATGAGGCCGAGAACATTGTCGGCATCGTCCATGCCAAGGACGTGCTGCGCTTTGTCGGTTCGAACGAGGACCTGACGAAATTCGACGTCATGAAGATCGCGGCCAAGCCCTGGTTCGTGCCCGAGACGACGACACTTCAGGACCAGCTCAACGCCTTCCTGCGCAAGAAGGCGCATATCGCGCTGGTCGTCGACGAATATGGCGAGGTCAAGGGCATCGTCACGCTGGAGGACATCCTGGAGGAGATCGTCGGCGAGATCGCCGACGAGCACGATATCGAGGTTTCCGGCGTGCAGACCCAGGCAGACGGTTCCGTCATCGTCGACGGTTCGGTGCCGATCCGCGATTTGAACCGCGCGCTTGACTGGGAATTGCCCGACGACGAGGCGACCACGGTCGCCGGCCTCGTTATTCACGAAGCGCAAACGATTCCCGAGGAAAAGCAGGCTTTCACCTTCTACGGCAAGCGCTTCGTCGTCATGCACCGCGAGAAGAACCGCCTGACGCAATTGCGGATCAGAAACCTCTGAGCCTTTGGAAGGTTCATCCCTCCCGTCGCGCACAGCCGCACCGGTTGTGCCATATTGCGCTTCGGCAAGCACCGCGAAACAGGAATGGGCACCGGCATGGCGTTGACCGAAACGCGGCAAATCGCGCATGAAGTGATGGCTGCCTACCGCACGGCGTGGCGCCATCTGCGCCCGCTGTTCGCCGCCTATCTGTTCGTCCGACTGCTCGCGCTGGCGATTTTCGCGCCACTCGCCACGTTGCTGCTTTCGCTGGCGATCAGAACCAGCGGCCGCAGTGCCTTCACCGACCAGGAGATCGCCTATTTCCTGGCGACCCCGGCCGGCCTTGCCGGCATGGCAGTGGCCGGCGCCTTGCTGATCGTCGCGTTCGTTCTCGACATTTCGCTCATGACCGCCATCCTTCGCACTGGCGAGCACACCATGACAGGAGCGGTGCAGGCCGGGCTGCGTCTGGCCTTTGGCCGCGTCACCGTCCTGTTCCGCTTCGCCTTGCGCCTGCTTGCCTATGTCGTGGCGATTGCCCTGCCCTTCCTTGTCGTGGCCAGCGCGATCGCCTGGTTCGCGTTGCGCAGCTACGATATCAACTACTACCTGACCTACTGGCCGCCCACATTCATTTTTGCGGCCATTGCGATCGCGCTGGTGGCCTGTGCCGCCATCGTGGTGCTGATCAGGCAATTGTCGGGTTGGTGCATCGCGCTGCACCTTATCGTGTTCAGGCGCATTTCGCCGAGGCTGGCTTTTGGCCAAAGCAGGCAAATGCTTTTTGGCCATCGCCGCAAACTGGTCGCAAGCATCGTCGCCTGGATTGCCGCGCGCATCGTGCTTGGACTTGCCCCGACAATCGTCGCGGGTTTGCTGATTGAGTTTGTTTCGGATGCTTTCGGCGCCCGACTGCACATCGCTGCCATCCTCGTGATCGCCGTCCTGATTGTGTGGGCGTTCGCCAACGCTCTGCTTCACGCGCTGTCGAACGGTGCGCTGTCCGACCTGCTCTACCGCCTCTACCTGCGCGCCACGCGCGACGAGCCGGAACCTGAAGGAGCTTTTGCGCCCCCGACGCGACGCGCAAGAACTGCCGGCCTGCCCGCCGCCGGCATTGCTCTTGGCGCGCTCGCCGTCGTCTTCGCCACCATTGTCGGGGCCAACAGATTGCTTGACCGTATCCAGACACAGCGAACGGTCGAGATCATCGCGCATCGCGGTGCGGCCGCGATCCGGCCTGAAAACACGCTCGCCTCGATCGAAAAGGCGCTGGAGGACAAGGCCGACTGGGTCGAGATCGACGTCCAGGAAACCGCCGATGGCGAGGTCATCGTCGCCCATGACAGCGACTTCATGAAATTGGCGGGCGTCAATCTGAAAACATGGAATGCGACGATGGACGACATCGCCCGCATCGACATCGGCAGCTGGTTCGACCCCGCCTGGTCGAACGAACGCACACCGACATTGCGCCAGGTGCTGGACAAGGCCAGGGGCCGGGGCAAGGTCATCATCGAGCTCAAATATTACGGCCATGATGTCAAGCTGGAACAGCGCGTCGCAGCCATTGTCGATTCGACCGGCATGGCTGCCAACATCGCCGTCATGTCGCTCAAGGCCAAAGGGATAGACAAGATGCACGCGCTGCGCCCCGACTGGCACTATGGCATTCTCGCGGCCAAGGCGATCGGCAATCTGGCCGCGCTGAACGTCCAGTTCCTCGCGGTCAATACCGGGCAGGTTTCGACGCGTCTCATCAAACAGGCGCATGCGCAGGGAAAACAGGTCTATGCATGGACCGTCGATGACCCACTGATGATGTCGCGCATGATTTCCATGGGGATCGACGGCCTGATCACCAACGACCCGGCTCTGGCCCGCCATGTCATGGACGCGCGCAACGGGATCGAGACCTATCAGCGCCTCATGCTGTGGCTGGTCGACCAGTTCCGCATTGGCAGTTTCGATTTTGTCGCCGACGAAAAGGATGGATGAAACGCAGGAGGCACCGAAGCCCGGTCAGGCTTCCGCCGGCGTCTTCGCCTCGATTGCCAGCGCATGCAGGCCTGCCGCGATTTCCTCCGCCGCAAGCGCATTGATCGCCCGGTGGCGCTCAACCCGGCTCATGCCGGCAAAGGCGTCCGAAACGATGCGGATGCGCAGATGGGTCTCGCCCGAACCGTCATAGGTTTCATCACCGTGATGATGACCGGCATGCAGATGGCTTTCATTGATGATCTCGAGTCTGCTTGGGCTGAATTCCTGCTCGAGTTTCATCTTGAGATTGTCGCTGCGACCCATGTCGGGGCTCCGGGGAATCGATTTTTCGGATAACACGCAAACGCTCCTTTTGCGCAGCACACGGCTGAATGTCAATTCTTGTGAATGCAGCGCGCGAACCCCATAATCCGTCGATGAGCACCTCTTCGAAATATTTCGACAAGATCAGGATCGGCAAGCGCCAGGCGCGCCGGGCCGCCGCGTCGAACGGACCCGGCGTGCAGAGCGGCCGCACCTGCCAGTGGGAGGGGTGCGACAAGCCCGCCACCCACCGCGCGCCGATGGGCCGTGCCCATGAGGGGCAATATTTCCATTTCTGCTTCGACCATGTGCGCGAATACAACAAGTCCTACAATTATTTCTCCGGCCTCGACGACGATGCGGTGGCGAAGTTCCAGAAGGATGCCGTCGTCGGCCATCGCCCGACATGGACCATGGGCGTCAATCGCTGGGGCAACACGCCGGAGGCCGAAGGGACCGACCGCCATGCCGGAGCCTCGGCGAGAGTCCGCGCCCGCCTGCAGGCAAGATCCGGCGAAAGGCAGGCTTCGCCGCGTGCCCGCAGGTTGCGCAGCCTCGAACAAAAGGCGCTCGATGACCTGGGATTGCCGCATTCGGCGACGGCGGCAGAGATCAAGGCGCGCTACAAGGAACTTGTCAAACGCCACCATCCCGATGCAAATGGGGGCGACCGTAGCTCTGAAGACCGGCTGCGGCAGATTATCCAGGCCTACAAGCTGCTGAAGCAGACGGGATTGTGCTAGTCGTCATTGACCGCTAACACACTGGCTTAACATACTGGCAAGGCGCCGTCCGCCCTCCACCCAAAGACCGACAAAGAGACATGGATCATTCATCACCGGAGGTACAGGGGATGACAGAAGGTTTGCCGGACACCACGGTTTCCGTCCGGAAAATGTTCAAGATCGATTCCGATCTGACCGTCCCAGCCTATTCCCATTCAAGCGAGCATGTACCGGATATCGATCCGGACTATCTGTTCGACCGCCAGACGACGCTCGCCATCCTCGCCGGCTTCGCCCATAACCGCCGCGTCATCGTGTCGGGCTATCACGGCACCGGCAAGTCGACCCATATCGAGCAGGTCGCCGCACGGCTGAACTGGCCTTGCGTGCGTATCAACCTCGACAGCCATGTCAGCCGTATCGACCTCATCGGCAAGGATGCCATCGTGGTGAAGGACGGCATGCAGGTAACCGAATTCCGCGACGGTATCCTGCCCTGGGCCTATCAGCACAATATCGCGCTCGTCTTCGACGAATATGACGCCGGCCGGCCCGATGTCATGTTCGTCATCCAGCGCGTGCTGGAATCTTCTGGCCGCCTGACCCTGCTCGACCAGTCGAGGGTGATCCGGCCGCATCCGGCCTTTCGCCTGTTCGCCACCGCCAACACGGTGGGCCTTGGCGACACTACCGGCCTTTACCATGGTACGCAGCAGATCAACCAGGCGCAGATGGACCGCTGGTCGCTCGTCGTCACGCTGAACTATCTGTCGCACGACAAGGAAGTCGACATCGTGCTGGCCAAGGTGAAGTCCTTCGACACGCCGGAGGGCCGCGAAACCGTCTCCAAGATGGTACGCGTCGCCGACATGACCCGCAGCGGCTTCATCAATGGCGACATCTCGACCGTGATGAGCCCCCGAACCGTCATCACCTGGGCGGAGAACACCGAGATCTTCGGCGACAAGGGCTTCGCCTTCGAGGTGACCTTCCTCAACAAGTGCGACGAACTGGAACGCGCCTCCGTCTCCGAATTCTACCAGCGCGCCTTCGGCGAGGAGATCACGTCGTCCGCCGCCAATCTGGTGGTCGCCTGACGCCCGGAACGCTGATGGAAACATGAGCACGCCAAGTCCATGAGCACACAAGGGAGCAACAGCCGCAGCCGGCCCCAGCCGCTGCCGGACTACGAACCGCTCAAGCGGGCGATCTCCAATTGCGTGCGCGCCATCGCCGGCGATTCGGCTCTCGAAGTCACCTTTTCCGGCGACCGTCCCATGCTCGCTGGCGAGGAGGCAAAGCTGCCCGATATAGGCAAGCGCCTCACCCGCGAGCAATTGTCGGTGACGCGCGGCGCCGGCGATTCGCTGGCCCTGCGCAAGGCCTGCCACGACAATGCCATCCACATGCGCCTGTCGCCGGCCGGCCAGAACGCGCGCGCCATTTTCGACGCCGTCGAGCAGGCTCGCGTCGAGGCGATCGGCACGCGCGAGATGAGCGGCGTCGCTTCCAACATCTCCTCCATGCTGGAGGACAGATACGCCAGGGCCAACTATTCCAGCGCGCTCGACCGTGCCGATGCGCCGCTCGAGGAAGCCGTCGCGCTGATCGTGCGCGAAAAGCTCACCGGTCAGGTGCCGCCGAAAAGCGCGCAGGCCTTCGTCGATCTGTGGCGCGACCATATCGAGGCCAAGGCCGGTGAAACCATCGAGGCACTCGACGCCAAGCTGCAAGACCAGACGGCCTTCGCCCGCTCGATACGCGACCTGATCGCCGATCTCGACATGGGTGACGAGCTCGGCGACGACGACAGTGAGGATAGCGACGACAACGAGGAAGACGATAGCCAGAACGACGATTCCGATCAGTCGCAGCGCGAGAACGAGGAATCGACCGGCGAGGATGAAGGCGAGCCGCAAGAGACCGATTCGACCTCCGAGGAACAGACCGAGGGCGAGATGGAAGCGGCAGACGCCAATGCCGACGATTTCGCCGAGGAGGACAATGAGAACGCCGAGACGCCGGGCGAGCCGCAGCGCCCGGAACTGCCTTTCTCCGGCCTGCCGCCGCACAGCGATTACAAGGTCTTCTCCACCGAATATGACGAGCAGATCGATGCCGCCGACCTGTGCGACGAAGCCGAACTCGACCGCCTGCGCGCCTTCCTCGACAAGCAGCTTGCCCATCTGCAGGGCGTCGTCGGCCGCCTCGCCAACCGGCTTCAGCGCAAGCTGATGGCGCAACAGGACCGCGGCTGGGATTTCGATCTGGAGGAAGGCTATCTCGACACCGCGCGCCTGCCCCGCATCATCATCGACCCGATGACGCCGCTCTCCTTCAAGATGGAGCGCGAGACGGTTTTCCGCGATACCGTCGTCACGCTGCTGCTCGACAATTCCGGCTCGATGCGCGGCCGCCCGATCACGGTCGCCGCGACCTGCGCCGACATCCTGGCGCGCACGCTGGAACGCTGTGGCGTCAAGGTCGAGATCCTCGGCTTCACCACCAAGGCCTGGAAAGGCGGCCAGGCGCGTGAGAAATGGCTGCGCGCCAACAAACCGGCTTCGCCCGGCCGCCTCAACGATCTGCGTCACATTGTCTACAAGTCGGCTGATGCGCCATGGCGCCGGTCGCGCCGCAATCTCGGTCTGATGATGCGCGAAGGGCTGTTGAAGGAGAACATCGACGGCGAGGCGCTGATCTGGGCCCATTCGCGCCTGATGGGGCGGCCCGAGCAGCGCCGCATCCTGATGATGATCTCTGACGGCGCGCCGGTCGACGATTCCACGCTGTCGGTCAATCCGGGCAATTATCTTGAACGTCATCTGCGTCATGTCATCGAGGACATCGAGACCTATTCCCCGATCGAACTGCTTGCCATCGGCATCGGCCACGACGTGACACGCTATTACAAGCGCGCGGTCACCATCGTCGACGCCGAGGAACTGGCCGGTGCGATGACCGAGCAGCTTGCCGACCTGTTCGACGAATACCGGCCGGGCAAACAGGCATCCCCTCCACGCCGCAAGCAAATGCGGGCAAGCGGATGAGGGCGCACCCGGCAGGTTCGGCAACGTTCCTGCGGGTGGTTTTTCCCGCGCTACCCTTTCTGTCGTCTGGCGCCAGCCGTTTCGCCTTCCTTTCGCTGTTTGCTGCTACGCTGCTGCTGGCCTGTACCTGCGTCCGGGCACAGGAAAACCTGATCCGTCCGGTCGAGATCCTCGCCTCGCCGATCGTCAGTTTTCGTATTGCCGACCCGGAATCGCGCTTCGGTTCGCTGCGCTTCGTCGGTGGCCTGCAATTGCAGTCGGACGACAAGCAGTTCGGCGGCTTCTCCGGCATCAGGCTTCTGCCCGACCGTCACCGCTTCATCGCCGTCACCGATGCCGGCCAGTGGCTCGCCGGGCGAATCGACCGCGATCCCGCCGGCCTGCCGCGAGGACTGACCGATACGGTGATGGGCTCGCTGCTGTCGCCTGACGCCGGCTTCATTGCGCGCAAACTCGATGGCGATTGCGAGGGGTTGGCAATCGACGGCGACCGCATCTTCCTGTCTTTTGAGCGCAATGACCGCATCGAGATGATGAAACTCGCCAACGGACTGCCTGTCGCCGGGTCGGCGGAGAAATTCGCCGATCTGAATCGCCTGCACCTTTCAATGAACAAGGGCATCGAGGCATTGGCGCACTTTCCCGCCGGTTCGCCCTTTGCCGGCGCGCTGCTGGCGATTTCGGAGGAAAGCCTGAACCGGCAGCGCAATATCCGCGCCTTCTTTCTCGATGGCGAAACGACCAGCGAACTCGCATTTCAAAGGGACGGGGACTTTGCCATCACCGATGCCGAATTCCTGCCAAGTGGTGACCTGCTTATACTCGAGCGAGCCTATTCCGTGCGCAAGGGACAGGCCATGCGGCTGCGCCATGTGCCGGCGGGCGAGATTGCGAAAGGGGCGACAGCGAAGGGATCGATCCTGCTCAGCGCCGACAAATCTTACTGGATCGACAACATGGAAGGCCTCGACATCTCCGCCGCCGAAGACGGCTCGGTCCACCTGACGCTGATCTCCGACGACAATTTCTCGGCCCTGCAGCGAACCCTGCTGCTGGAATTCGTGCTGGAGAGATAGATCAGGCTTTGCCGATTTCGACGCGACCCGGCACCAGCCAGCTCATCAGGACGCCATAAGGCACGAGCATGACCAGCCCGATCAGGATCTTGACGCAGAAATCGCCGAACGCCAGCGACACCCACAATGGCGCCTCTCCACCAAAATAGGGAACGGGGAAACCGAGTGAGCCGTCTTCCATGCCGGTCATTGCGTCGAGAAAGGCGAAGCGTGCCGAAAAGGCGATGCCGAAGAACAGCACCGTGTCGAGCACCGAACCGAACATCGTCGAGACGAAAGGTGCCTGCCACCATGCCCTGCGCCGCAGGCCGTTGAATACCTGCGTGTCGAGAAGCTGGGCGCACAGGAAAGCCGTTCCCGATGCGATCGCGATGCGCGGCGTCGCGAGCCATACCGAGATGACAACCGCCAGCACGAAACCGGCATAGACCGTGAGCCTTGCCGCCTTGACGCCGAGCCTGCGATTGGTGAGATCGTTGATGAGGAAGGCGACCGGATAGGTGAACGCGCCCCAGGTCAGAACGTCCTTCAGCCCGAAATGGGCGAACGGGAACTGGACGAGATAGTTCGACGCGGCGACGATTGTCGCCATGGCGAGTACGAACGGGAAGATGGCGCGAAGGCGCGCAATAACGGAGCGTTCCATTTTTTTATCCTGGGTTATGGCACCAGCATGAAAAAGGCACCCGAAAAGCCGGGTGCCCGGTGAAATCGTTGCAGACCGCCTTAAGCGGTCGCGGCTTCGGCCAGCTTCTTGGCGATCTGCTTCTTCAGAATGGTCGCCTTCTGCGACAGGTCGCGCTCCTTTGCCGCCATCAGGAAGGCATCGAGCCCGCCGCGATGTTCGACCGAACGAAGCGCACTGGCGGAAATCCGCATGCGCACGCGCTGGTTCAGCGCATCGCTCATCAGCGTAACATTGACGAGATTGGGCAGGAAGCGGCGACGCGACCGGTTGTTCGCGTGGCTCACATTGTTGCCGTAAAGGACCGCCTTGCCGGTCAGTTCGCAGCGCCTGGACATCGTATCATCCTTCGAAAATTCGGTTCACCTCGAAGGTCTCGCCGCCTGCCGTTCTGCTGGATTTCCAGCATCTGCAACGAAATCGCGGCCTGTCCGGCCGCGCGCAACGTCATCCCTTCGGGAAAAGTCGGTTGTCTATAGTGTCGCCCGCCTTTTCAGTCAAGCTGTGTAAGTCAGGCATTATCGATCAGGCATCGCCCGAGCCTGACTTGACCGCCGCATTAATTGGTCGCTAGGCATGGATGACCCACGGACGAAGCTGATGCCGCCACGCCCCGCACCTCATTTTGTCACTGGCCTCGACACGCTCGAAAGCGAATTGCTCGCCGAAAAGGCCGCCGCGCTCGGCCGCTCTGCCGAGGCCGCCAAGTGCGCACTCACAAAACTGAAAACCTGTCACGAGCGAGACGAAGCTCGCGCCCGCCTGCTGAAATCAGCCGCGCGTGCCGTGCATCACTATTTCATCCAGCGTGAATTATGCGGACTGCGCCGCCATGACGACGCAATCCGCAATCTTGCCATTCCCCGCGAAGTCCTGGTCCGCCTCGGGGCCAGTTAAGTAAATCCAGGAAAATGCCTGCCCCGGAGGTGATCCGGGGTGGATACCGGTTTTCCGCCCGGATTTGGGTTAGATAGTATCCAGCTTATTTCGGCGCATCTGCCGCCGTCGCACCAGGCGGCAGGACGCGGAACATGAAGGTGCTGACTTCCTCGCCCACACCGAACGGACCCGGGACCTCATGTTTCACCGGCTTCAGGCTTTGCAGAAAGAGCGCGATGGCCCGCACATCTTCATCCGTCAGTTGCGCGATGGCGTGATAGGGCATGATCGGGGCAAGCATGCGCCCATCCGGCCGCTCTCCCGTCGTCAGTACATGCACGATTTCGTCGGTCGACCAGTTGCCAAGGCCGGTTTCCTTGTCCGGCGTCAGGTTGCGGCCAACGAACGCGCCAAGACCTGGCATCTCGAAACCGACGTCGGATCCGCCGAGATAGCGGTCCATGTCCGGATTGCCGAGAAAATAGCCGGGCGTGTGGCAATCGGTACAGCCGCCGAGCGTCACCAGATATTTGCCGCGCGCCACCTGCGCCTCGTCGGCAAACGCCGTCCCGCCGATTGCGCTCATGCACGACACGAAAAGCGCCGCCATTGCTGGCGCGCGCAACGCATTCAACCTCATGGATACCTCCCCTAGAATGAAATCACCTGACAGTTTCGGGCGGCCCCGTAATCATTCCCGCGCAAACATGATCTGCTCGAACGGGTTATTTGGCAAGCCGCCGCCAAGTGCGCGGCGCAAAATATCCGGTTCAGCCTGCGTTCAGGCTCGCCCTGCCAGGAAGGGCACTATAAAGGACCGCAATGCCGCCCCAGTGGTGTGGGAATCTGCGGCGAATCGGGAGTTGTCGGCCATGAAACCCGTGAAACTGTCCACCATTGCCGTGTTTGCGGCCTGCGCCGCATCGAGCGCCATTGCGCCGGCGAAAGCGGAGATGATTGAACACAAGACGGTGTTCGACGTGAAGTTCGGCATTCTGTCGATCGGTAAGGCGACCTTCGACATCCGCTTCGACAAGGACCGCTATATCCTCGACATGAACGGCAAGACCGTCGGCGTCGCAGAGATGGTCGCCCCCGGCTCCGGCGAGGTCGAGAGCGAGGGTCGTATCGGCGACAACGGTGTCGTCGCCGAAAAGCACGAGGTCGTCTTCCACGACAAGAAAAAGGACAAGGACAAGAAGCTGGAAATGAGCTTCAAGGATGGCGGGGTCGAAAGCGTCAAGCTCGACCCTGACAAGCACAAGGACAAGAGCGGGCCGAAATGGGTGCCGATCAGCGCCGATCAGCTACGCTCGGTCATCGATCCGGCATCGAGCATCATCGTACCGGTCGAATGGAGCCACGCCAACGACCCCAAGGCCGTTTGCGACCGCCAGCTCAACGTCTATGACGGCGACACACGCTTCGACATCCAGTTGAAATACAAGTCGACCAAGCCGATCTCGACGAAGGGCTACAAGGGCTATGCCTATGTCTGCTCGCTTCGCTACATCCCTGTCGCCGGCCACAAGAAGAAGCAGCGCAATATCGAGTATATGAGCCATAACAAGGACATGGAGATCTGGCTAGCGCCGATGGCCAAGACCAATCTCTACACCCCGATCCGCATCGAGGTTCCGACCTGGGTCGGCACCTTCTCGGCCCTGCCCGACTATTTCGGCGTGGTATCGCGTTAAGGGGAATCGAAAACGGCGCTGGAAAGCAGCCGCCACAATCGTTAAATGTGGGGAACGCAGCTTCACGAGCGGCGCAAACCCATTTTTGTAAACCGGTTCTGTTTCCCCCTGATGGCTTCCAGCGTTTCCTCCAGACCGTCCGCCGACGGGCGCGGCGTCCTTGCCGTTCTGGGTCCCACCAACACCGGCAAGACCCACCTCGCCATCGAGCGCATGGTGGCGCATTCGAGTGGCCTGATCGGCCTGCCGTTGCGCCTGCTTGCCCGCGAAGTATACGAGCGCGTCGCCGAAAAGGTCGGCGTGGCCAATGTTGCTCTGGTCACCGGCGAGGAGCGGATCAATGCCGATGGCAAGGCGCGCTTCACCGTCTCCACTGTCGAGGCCATGCCCGACCAGACGGACGCCGCCTTCGTCGCCATCGACGAGGTCCAGCTCGCCGCCGATCCCGAACGCGGCCATGTCTTCACCGACCGGCTGATGAATCTGCGTGGTCGCGAAGAGACGATGTTGCTTGGTGCCGCCACCATTCAGCACGCGCTGCAGAATCTGTTGCCCGGTGTCGATGTCATCACCCGCCCGCGCATGTCCATGCTCACCTGGGCAGGACAGAAGAAAATCACCCGCCTGCCGCAGCGAAGCGCCATCGTCGCCTTTTCCACCGACGAGGTCTACGCCATCGCGGAACTGATCCGTCGTCAGCGCGGTGGTGCAGCCGTGGTGCTCGGTTCGTTGAGCCCAAGGACCCGCAACGCCCAGGTCCAGCTCTATCAATCGGGCGACGTCGACTTCCTCGTCGCTACCGACGCCATCGGCATGGGGCTCAATCTCGACCTCGACCATGTCGCCTTCGCCCAGGACCGAAAGTTCGACGGCTTCTCCCAGCGCCGGCTCACGCCCGCCGAGATGGGCCAGATCGCCGGCCGCGCCGGCCGCCATATCCGCAACGGCACCTTCGGCGTAACCGGCCAGGTTCCGCCGTTCGACGATGAACTGGTCGAACGCCTCGAAACGCACAATTTCGATCCCGTCAAGGTGCTGATCTGGCGCAACCGCAATCTGTCCTTTGCCTCGCTCGAGGATTTGCGTGCCTCGCTGGAAGCTGCTTCCGACAGCAGGCTTTTAATGAAATCGTTTCCGGCGCCCGATCTCGTCGCGCTCGCCAATCTGGCGCGTGATGCGGAGATCGCCGGGCTGTGCAATGCGGAAACCGACATACGTCTGTTATGGGATGTTTGTCAGATACCCGATTATCGCAAGATTTCGCCAGGTGAACATGCCGGCCTCCTCGGCAATGTCTTCGTCGATATCGCCCGTCTTGGTCGTATTCGCGAAGACTGGTTCGCCCGGCAGGTGGCGATGACCGACCGCACCGATGGCGACATCGACGCCCTGTCGGCGCGCATCGCCCATGTCAGGACCTGGACCTACCTGTCGCACCGCGATGGCTGGCTTGAAGACGCCGCTCACTGGCAGGAAGCCACCAGGCAGATCGAGGACAGGCTCTCCGATGCCTTGCATGAGAGCTTGACGAAACGGTTCATTGACCGCAGGACAAGCGTCCTGATGAAGCGTCTCAGGGAAAACGCGATGCTGGAAGCTGAAATCAGTTCCGAAGGCGATGTGGTCGTCGAAGGTCATCATGTCGGCCACCTGATGGGATTCAGGTTCACCCCGGACAGTGCTGCTTCCGGCCCGGACGCCAAGGCGGCGACGGGCGCTGCGATGAAGGCGCTTGCCGCCGAGATCGCCAAACGCGCCGAACGGCTGGGCGCCGCACCCAATGGCGATATAGCGCTCGGCGCCGATGCGACCTTGCGCTGGATCGGCGAACCGGTGGCCAAGCTCACCGCCGGTGACGACACCCTGCATCCGCGCGTCGTCCTGCTTGCCGACGAGCAACTGACCGGCGCACCGCGCGAGGCCGTGGCCAACCGGCTGGAGCGTTGGGTGGCGAACCATATCACCACGCTGTTGAAACCGCTGATCGATCTTTCCACCGACGAGGCGCTGACGGGCATGGCTCGCGGCCTCGCCTTTCGCCTGGTCGAGGCGCTTGGCGTTCTCGACCGCCGCGATGTCGCGTCCGACGTGCAGGCGCTCGACCAGAACACGCGTGCGGGCCTGCGCCGCCACGGCGTACGCTTCGGCGCCTACCACATCTTCATTCCCGCGCTGCTGAAGCCCGCGCCGACCGAACTGATCGGCCTGCTATGGGGGCTGAAGAAGGGTGACACTGATATTCCCGGTCTGGCCGAACTGCCTGCCATGCTGGCCGCCGGGCGAACTTCCTTTCCCGCCGAAGCGGGCATCGACCGCGAGGTCTACCGTCTGTGCGGTTTCCGCCTGCTCGGCCCAAAGGCGGTGCGTATCGACATTCTCGAACGCCTCGCCGACCTGATCCGTCCCGCACTCGCCTGGCGTCCCGGCGCCGACGCGCCGCCCTCCGGCAATATCCCGGACGGCGCTGTCGACGGGCGCAGCTTCATCGCCACACCAGCCATGCTGTCGATCCTCGGCGCAACGCATGAGGATATGGAACTGATCCTGAAAGGCCTCGGCTATAGTGGCGAAACCAGGCCGGAAGCCGAAGTCCTCGCCATGCTTCCGAAGCCAGCCGCACCGGAGGCACCTGCGTCGGCAGCGGAGGGAGATGCTGTCGAAGCTGCGACGCCCGCTGAGCCTGCGGCAGAACCGCCGCAACAATCCGCCGAGGAAGCTGTTCAGCAGACGGCCGAAACCGAAACGGCGGCGGAAACCCGGCCCGCAGCCGAGGCAGTATCCGCGACCGAGGAAGCACCCGGCATCGGGGAGGCAACGCCAAGCGAAGCGGCACCCGACACTGAAGCCGGCGTGCAGGCGCCTTCCGAAGAGGCGGAACCCCTCAAAACGATCACGCTGTGGCGTCCCGCACGCCACGGTCGCCGTGACGAGGGTCGCCGCGATGACCGATCGACCCGCAATGCGAGGCAACGCGCGCAACACGCCGATGGTCAACATGACGGTCAGCATCGCAACAAGCACCGTGGCAATGGCCCGAAAAAGGGCCCCGGAAAAGGCAAGCATTTCGACAACCGGAACGAAACCGGCGGCAAGAATGCGAAGCGGCCGGAGAGGTCCCGCCCGATCGATCCGGATTCACCCTTCGCTAAGCTGGCGCAGTTGAAGGCCGAACTCGAAAAACGCGATGGCTGACGCTGCCGCGGGCGAAAGCTCCATTCGGTTGGACAAATGGCTTTGGCACGCCAGGGTGGTGCGCACCCGCACACTGGCAAAAAAGCTGGTCGAGGCCGGCAAGGTCCGGCTGAACCGCGCCAAGGTCCATTCGGCCAGCCACGGTGTCAGAGTGGGCGATGTTCTGACCATCGTCCTGCCGCGCGCCGTTCTCGTTTACGAAATCGTCGGCATTGCCGAACGCCGTGAATCGTTTGCAGAGGCGAGCAAACTCTATGTCGATCTCAGCACGCCGTCGGACGCACCCGAATCTGGAACAACCAGACCACCCGACGCACCCAACCTCAAACGCCCCGAAGGCCGCGAGCGGCGCCTGGCGCGTCGCCTTGCCGGCAAACCTGGGTAAGCGCTACCTCAAGTCGCGCTTTTCGTGGGTAATTCGTTCTTGAAGCACCGGTTTAAAAGTTTTACCGACTTGTCGCGTTTGCATCCTCCCCGGAGCGAAGAGCTTTTCCAGTGAATATTGGATCATTCTGACGGAGCGAATTTGTGACAAGATCAAGGAAAGGCCCGCAGGGCGTATCGGTTGATACGGCCAAGGGGATTTTCGCCGATATTGGCGCCAAAGCGCCCGTCCCTCCGGGTTTCCGATTGTCGGGCACGCGAACCCGGATGTTTCCGGGTTCGGTCCCAAGCGAATCCAGATCGGGCGCACTCGATCTGGGGTGGCGAACCGGTCTTGCCCGATGCGAAGGCATCGCGCTGTACCCGTTTCACCACCGGCTCACACGCGCCAATCGAGAAACGGAATTGACCTAATGCTCACTGGAAGCGCTTTAAAATGACCTACATCGTCGATGACAAGTGCATTAAGTGCAAATACATGGACTGCGTGGAAGTCTGCCCGGTCGACTGCTTCTACGAAGGTGAAAACATGCTTGTCATTCACCCCGACGAATGCATCGACTGTGGTGTCTGCGAACCCGAATGCCCGGCAGAGGCGATCAAGCCGGATACCGAGCCGGGTCTTGAGAAGTGGCTCCAGCTGAACGCCGAATACGCCGAGAAATGGCCGAATATCACGGTCAAACGGGACCCGCCCGCCGATGCCAAGGAATTCGACGGCGTCGAAGGCAAATTCGAGAAATATTTCTCGGCCGAACCGGGAGAAGGCGATTCCTGACACCGGAATCACGCCGGCGCGGTACATATGTCCTGTCGGTGATAGCCTGTCCATTTCCTTTCGCGCCTGCGAGAGGAAATTGATTTTTTCATATTTTTGCGTTATATTGACGGGATTGGCGGAATTTGGCCGGCAAATCTGACAGTCAGGCGGCCTTGATTAGAGGAAAGTCACCCTCCCGAATTGAATCCAGCGCTTCGACGGCAAGGCAGCTTGCCCAGGATATCTTCCACTACGGTCTTATTCCGGCGCGCGGCAATTCGGATTCTGAATGAATATAAACGCGCAACGTCACTGGCGTCGTTATCGATGTGTGGCACCGATCGCGATCCGGCCTTTGAAGGGCCCGCGAACCGGAATGCCTGCAACGATGTCCGTCCTGCGGCGATTGCGTTTCGATGCGGCGGATCAACAGGGAGTACAGTGTAAATGGCAACGGTAAAAAAGACGACCCAGCGCCACGGCTTCAAGACCGGCGAATATATTGTCTATCCGGCCCATGGCGTCGGACAGATCACCGCCATCGAGGAGCAGGAAGTTGCCGGCCACAAGCTGGAACTGTTCGTCATCAATTTCGAGCAGGACAAGCTGACGCTGCGCGTCCCGGTCTCCAAGATCGAGTCGGCCGGCATGCGCAAGCTTTCCGAGTCGCAGACCATCGACAAGGCGCTCAAGACCGTTTCGGGCCGCGCCCGCATCAAGCGCACCATGTGGAGCCGGCGCGCGCAGGAATATGAGGCCAAGATCAATTCCGGCGACCTGATCGCGATTTCCGAAGTGGTTCGCGACCTCTACCGTTCGGAAAACCAGCCCGAACAGTCCTATTCCGAGCGTCAGCTCTACGAGGCCGCGCTTGACCGCATGGCCCGCGAGATTTCCTCGGTCAACAAGATCTCGACCACCGAAGCCGTGGTCCTGGTGGAAAAATACCTCGCCAAGGGTCCGCGCCGCGGACCGAAAGCCGAGGAAGCCGAGCAGGAAGAGGCCGCCTGACAAGCCTCGATCCGGCTACGGCGTGACCTGAACGCCGGAAAATTGAGAGGCCCGGCCAGCGCCGGGCCTTTTGCATTCGCCATGCGGATCACGATTATTTGACGCAACATTACCGTCTTCTAACCATGAATCCGCACCCCTTCACGTATAACGGCATGAAAAGGGGTACGATCATGTCCTCAAACGGCAATGCCGACAACAGAATGATCAAGGCTGCAGTCACCGCTCCCTATCTGGAGCGCGACGAGGAGCACGACCTCGCTGTCCGCTGGGCCCAGAACCAGGACCAGGAGGCGCTGCATCGTCTCACCTCGGCGCATATGCGCCTGGTCATTGCGATCGCCGCGAAGTTCCGCCGATACGGCCTGATGATGAACGACCTGATCCAGGAAGGCCATATCGGCCTTCTCGAGGCCGCCGTGCGCTTCGATCCGGAACGCGGCGTGCGCTTTTCCACCTATGCCACCTGGTGGATACGCGCCTCGATCCAGGACTACATCCTGCGCAACTGGTCGATCGTGCGCGGCGGCACCTCCTCGACGCAGAAGTCGCTGTTCTTCTCGCTGCGCCGGCTGCGCGCCCAGATCCTGAAAGACAGCCAGCCGGCCAATTCGCACGAACTCTACAAGGAGCTTGCCCAGGCGATCGGCGTTTCGGTCAACGACGTCGCGCGCATGGATTCGCGCCTGTCCGGACCCGACGCATCGCTCAACGCCCCGATCGTCCAGGACAACGACACCACCAGCGAGCGCCAGGATTACCTTGTCGACGAAAATCCCCTGCCCGACGAGACGGTGGAAACGGTAATCGACGGGGAAAAGCGGCTGGCGGACCTGGCCAACGCCATGGACGTGCTCAATCCAAGGGAGCGCAGGATCATCCAGTCGCGCAGGCTGAACGAGGTCGGCGCCACGCTCGAGCAATTGGGTGACGAACTGGGCATCTCCAAGGAACGTGTCCGCCAGATCGAGAGCCGCGCGCTGGAAAAGCTGAAGAAAGCGCTGGTGGCGACCGGTGATTTTCCCTCCAAGCCGTCCTGATCGGCTCGTGTTCGCCCACGCACAAGCGCGTGCGAAATCCAACCCAAAACCAAGAAATATCGGTGACCCACCACCCCTCCGTGGCAGGGCAAGCGTTGGTGTCCAACCAACGCGCCAGTCCGTGAACGAAAACTAACTGTCGGTAACGATCTTGATCTTGCTTCCCGGCTCCGGCAGATCGCCCGGGCCGAGTCCGTTGATCAGGCGTAACAGCTTCAACGGTTCGTCGGTGCCTTTCATCTTCGCTGCAAGCTGACCGAGGCTTTCGCCTTCCTTCACCGTTTCGATACGGATTCTCAGCGGCGCCAGCGCCTGGCGCTCCTTTTCATTGAGCTGACGGAACGTGTCGGTGATGGAATCCGATACCGCCGCGATCATCTCCTGGCCGGCCGGCGCCGCCGTGATGAAACGGTAAACCTGGTTGCCGATGCGGATCACCTTGATGCGGAAGTCCCAGCCTTCCGCCTGTGCATCGGCAGCCGCGACCGCCAGGCCCGTCGCCGTTTCGCCGACGGTAATCGTGTCTTCCCTCAGCCCGTTGACCCAGCCGCTTTTCAGATAGTCCTCAAGACCCCTCCAGCGGCTGAGCACGGTCGCGTCGAACCGTGTCGCCGCTTCGCCCGGACCGGTGACGATGATCGCCTTGGGCTGGTTGTCGATGCGGGTGCCTTCGGGAACCGTGAAGGTGATGCCAAGCCGCGCATGCGAGAACACGCGGCCGCGCACATAGCCTTCGTCGGCCGTATCGCCATAGAGCAGTCCGTCAATGCCTGCGAGGTAGCGGTCGCGTTCCGTCGCTCCCACGCCCGGCGCACCGAAGAAGCGGGCATGCTTCTTGGCGAGCGATATGCGCTGAGGTGTGGCAGGATGGTTGGACAGGAAGTTGAAATCGTCCTCGAGCGCCGACTTGCCGGACTTGTAGGCCTGATAGGCCTGCATCGTCTCCAGGAATCGCGCCGCAGCGAACGGATCATAGCCTGCCCGGCCGATCATGCGGATGCCGATCGCGTCGGCCTGCAATTCCTGTTCGCGCGAGAAATCCGAAAGCTTCAACTGATTGGCCGCCAGCGCGACGCGGGCGGCAACCGAATCGCCCAGCACCTCGTGCACGACATCCTCGCCAAGCTGGGTTGAACTCATCTTTTCCTGGCGCAGGATGGCATGATTGGCGATGACGTGGCCCATTTCGTGGGCGATGACCGCGGCGATCTCCGAGGAATCGTCGGCGAGCGCCAGAAGCCCCCGCGTCACGTAGACATAGCCGCCGGGCAGCGCGAAGGCGTTGACCTTCGGCGTGTTGAGGATCGTCACCTTGTAGACGCGCGACGGGTCGTCCGATACCGAGATCAGCCTGCCGATCACCAGCGCCAGCGCCTTTTCGGCTTCGGCATTGTGGTATTCGCCGCCATATTTGGCCAGCACCAGCGGATGTTCGCGCGCGCCGATGGCTTCCTGCGGATCGTCCGGCCGCACGAAGCTGGAGGTCAGCGTTGCCTCGTTCTTGACGTCCTGCAGCGCCGACAGAACACAGCCTTGCAGCAATGCCGCCGCGCCAAGCACGACCGCACCCCTGCGCAACAGGCCAAACGGCCCGGCGCGGAATGTCCTCCTGTCCGAAATCGCCGTGTCAGACAAATGATCTGAACCCAAAATCGCTGTAATGGCCGGCAGCGCCGCTGGCGGCACCGATTGTCATCCTGCTTTGCCTGTTAGCAGATTTTACTGCCAAAATTAAGGTGTTGGCGCATGCCGCCGGAGTAAAATCGTCGCGGCTTGTCACCGTCAGGTCCATGCGCTCAGTCAGCGGCCTTTCCGGGCGACGGCCGGCCGATCGAATGATAGGAAAGGCCGCTGTCGTCTGCTTCCTGTGGCGAATAGATGTTTCTCAGATCCACCAGCACGCGGTCCTTGAGCGTGGCCGCCATACGCTCCAGATCGAGCGCGCGGAACTGGTCCCATTCGGTCAGGATCACCGCCATCACGGCGCCCTCCATGCAGGCCCAGGCATTGTCGCAATAGGTGACCGCGGTCAGTAGTTTTTGCGCTTCCTCCATGCCTTCCGGATCGAAGGCGCGGATGCTTGCGCCCATTTGCTGCAGCGCCGGCACGATGATCAGGCTCGGCGCCTCGCGCATGTCGTCGGTATTGGGCTTGAAGGTCAGGCCGAGCACCGCGATCTGCTTGCCGGCGACCGAACCGCCCGCGGCATTGACGATCCTGTCCACCATCGTTTCCTTGCGGCGGCGATTGGCTTCCACCACCGTATCGACAATGGTCACCGGGCTGTTTGCCTGATGCGCGGTCTTCGATAGTGCCAGCGTGTCCTTGGGAAAGCACGAACCGCCATAACCGGGGCCGGCATGCAGGAATTTCGAGCCGATACGCTTGTCGAGGCCGATTCCATGGGCGACCTGCTGCACATTGGCGCCGACGGCATCGCACAGATCCGAGATTTCGTTGATGAAGCCGATCTTGACCGCGAGGAACGCATTGGCGGCGTATTTGATCAGTTCCGCCGTGCGCCGGTCGGTCACCACCATCGGCGTCTCGTTGAGATAGAGCGGGCGGTAGAGTTCGCGCAATGCCGCGACCGCCCGCTCGGTGTGCGCGCCGACGATGATGCGGTCGGGCCGCTTGAAATCGCCGATCGCCGCGCCCTCGCGCAGGAATTCCGGATTGGAGGCGACGTCGAAATCGGCGTCCGGATTTGTCTTCTTGATGATCGCCTCGACCTCGTCGCCGGTCCCGACGGGTACCGTCGACTTGGTGACGATAATCGTATAGTCGCGAATGAGCCCGGCGATCTCTTCGGCCGCCGCATAGACATAGGTGAGATCGGCATGGCCGTCGCCACGCCGCGTCGGCGTGCCGACCGCGATGAAGACGATGTCGGCGTCGCGGATGCCGCTCGCCGCATCCGTGGTAAACGACAGCCGACCCTGGCTTACATTGGTTTCGACGAGGTCCTCCAGACCCGGCTCGTAGATCGGCATCCGGCCGGCCTTCAGCGCCTCGATCTTGGCCGCGTCCTTGTCGATGCAAGTAACCTCATGGCCGAAATCGGCGAAACAGGCCCCCGAGACCAGGCCGACATAACCCGTGCCGATCATCGCTACACGCATTCTTCAACTCCATTTTCGGGAGGATTGAACCTGCCGGGAAACTACGCCAACACGGTTTGACGCCCTTGTTGGCGCCACACGAATGGAACCGAAGCACCGCCATGTAGCGCCAACCCTGCTTGGCAGGGCAAGCTTCGTGGAGCAAGGCGCCGGCCCGTGAACACTCGCACAGGCAGAGCCTAGGCGAAAATTCTTGCGCGCTGACTACAAAAGCCGCGCCGGGGATGCAACCGGTATTCTTTCTGACACACGGCCCGAAACGGCGAGTTTGTCGAGATGGTCCGCGGGGGGAAATCAGTATGGCAATACATGAAATCGCAATACCTCACGTGTTGCACGACAAAACTTGCAACGCAGCCGAATAGAGACGCCGATCCATGTCGCCGATAGTTATTTCATGTTAAATTTACAACTGACGTGGAGGGTGAAGTGAAATCTATCATCAATTTAACGGCAGGTATATTTGGGCTGGTTTGCACATCGGTGCCGGCGAGCGCCGGAACGATTGATCTGTTTGATCTTGCGGGTAATTTCAATCAGCCGTCTTTTTCCGGTACATATCAATACGCCCAAACCTTGACTGCTGATGATGTGTTCTGGTCGGAACTTTCCTTCAGGGTGATCAACGACATCGGTGGGACATTCAGCCTTGAAATTTACGGGGTTCGCGACGCAGGGCTCCCGGGCACGGGCTGGGCGCCGGATGTCGACAACAATCTGTTTTCAACCGTCCTTACCCATCTCGGCGGGGGTCTTCAGACCTTTACGGTGGCACCGAATCTCAGCGTGAGTTCTGGCGATGGCTATGTGTTCGTGCTCAATTCCTGTCTCGACAACAATGCCTCGAACGAGGGCACGCTACCCAGTTCCCTCGTTCGGGCAACGCAATTCAAATGGGGCGACCGATCAATATGTCGGCGGCGAATTCATTTTTGCCCATGACACCCCTTTGACCAACACCACGTCCTGGCAATCAAGATTTCCCAACAAAGAGGATCTGGCATTCAAGGCGACTTTTACCGATACGGCGTCTGTCCCACTACCAGCCGCATTGCCGATGCTGGGCGCAGGCATTGTAGTCCTCATCGCCTTCGGCCGGCGCAGGGAAAAAGGCTCGACAGCTTAATCCGGGCTTGCCTGCGAACTGATTCGGATCGAAATTGTTACATCTCTTGCAAACCGCCTGCGGTGTTGAACAATAACGTGACTTGCCGCTGCACAGCCAGGCGGCAAAGACTTGGCGGCCGCGCCGGCTTCGGATATTGAAGGAACCGCAAATCGCAACTGCCGGTCCCGTAGCTCAGCAGGATAGAGCATCAGATTCCTAATCTGAGGGTCACAGGTTCGAATCCTGTCGGGATCACCACGCATCTGTTTTAGCCTTGATTTTTCACGATTATTTCTCGTCTCTTCGAGTGATGCGCGTGAAACATTTTTCAGTGCGCCATCATCGAGCACTGCGGCGGGCTTGTTTCTGGTTTCACTTGCCGTTCCTGCTCTTGAGTTCCAGTTCGATCTCGAGCGCGGAAAGACCGCGTTCGAGCGCTTCGCGATCCTTTGGGCTAAGGTGTTGGAGGATGCTCGCCTCGCGTTCGCGCATCGGCGCGGCGAGGTCGTCATAGGCGCGCCGGCCGACCTTCGTCAGAGAAAGTATTTCCGATCGCCGATCGGCGGGATCGACACAGCGTATGAGCCAGCGGCGTTGCTCGAGCGCCCAGACGGCGCGGCTGACCTTTGTCTTGTGCTGCGAACTGTGCTCGCCGATTTCCTTGGCTGTCGCCGATCCGAGATCCGCCAACGCGACAAGAACGCGCCATTCCGGTCGGTTCATCCCGAACCGGTTCTTGTAGATCGGCCGGATCTCATTGCTCACAGCCTCCGTTAACCGGCTGAGGCGATAGGGCAGGAAAGTCTCGAGTGTGAGGCTCATGATCATTGTTAGTTACAAAATTGATCGTCATAAATGCAACCAAAATCACGTGTATCCAAATTCGGCTGCAGTTGATCCCATTCTTCGCCGCAAGAGGATGGGCGGCCTGAAACGACAGACGGAGCCCCGGTGGTCGCCATGCCTTTTCAACATTCGGCGCGAAAAGCGCTGCAATGAAATTCAGGGAGGTACCGTTATGAACAAGCAGGATGCCAGAAATATCGTGTACTCGGAGGCGAAGGCCCTGGTTTCCGGTTATATGCCGGGCTTCGGCAACGATCATGAGACCGAGGCGCTGCCCGGAGCCTTGCCTCAAGGGATGAACTCGCCGCAGAAATGCGCCTACGGGCTTTACGCCGAACAATTGTCCGGCACCGCGTTTACCGTCCATCCGCCTGAAAGAACCTGGTGCTACCGGATACGTCCGAGCGTCAAGCATTCGACCCGTTACCGCAAGATCGACGTACCCTACTGGAAATCGGCGCCCTGTGTGCACGATGACATCATCAGCCTGGGCCAGTATCGCTGGAACCCGGTGGAAGTGGACAGCGCACAGGAACTCAACTGGATTAGCGGGATGCGCACCGTCACAACGGCGGGTGATGTCAACACCCAGGTCGGCATGGCGAGCCATGTTTACCTGGTCACCCAATCTATGGTCGATGACTACTTCTTCTCGGCCGACAGCGAGATGCTGGTCGTGCCCCAGCAGGGCCGCCTCCGGTTTTACACCGAGCTCGGCATCATCGATCTGGAGCCCAAGGAAATTGCCATTCTCCCACGCGGTCTGGTCTACCGCGTCGAACTGGTCGAAGGCCCGGCACGCGGGTTCGTATGCGAGAATTACGGCCAGAAATTCGAACTGCCCGGCCGTGGACCGATCGGCGCCAACTGCCTGGCCAATCCCCGCGACTTCCGGGCGCCGATAGCCGCCTTCGAAGACCGCGAAGTTCCTTCAACCATCACCGTCAAGTGGTGCGGCCAGTTCCACACCACCGAGATCGGACAGTCCCCACTGGATGTGGTCGCCTGGCACGGGAATTATGCGCCGGTAAAGTATGATCTGCGCAATTATTGCCCGGTGGGTTCGATCCTGTTCGACCACCCCGATCCGTCGATATTCACTGTGCTGACCGCACCGTCGGGCAGCCCGGGCACGGCCAATATCGACTTCGTCTTGTTCCGCGAGCGCTGGTTGGTGGCGGAAAACACCTTTCGGCCGCCCTGGTACCACAAGAACATTATGTCCGAGCTGATGGGCAATATCTACGGCATCTATGACGCCAAGCCCGAAGGTTTCGTGCCCGGCGGGCTGTCGCTGCATAATATGATGCTGCCGCATGGTCCGGACAGGCAGGCGTTCGAAGGTGCAAGCAATTCCGAATTGAAGGCGGAAAAGCTGGACAACACCATGTCCTTCATGTTCGAGACCCGCTTTCCCCAGCACCTGACCCCGTTCGCTGTGAAGGAGGCCCCGCTGCAGGACAACTACATCGATGTCTGGGCCGATCTGAGCAAGCACTATGACGGCTCCAGGGAGGGCCGCTGGTGAAGCTCTACACCTACTGGCGATCCTCGACATCCTACCGTGTCCGGATTGCCCTCAATCTCAAGGGGCTCGTCTGGGAGGCTGTCCCTGTCAATCTCGTCGCCGGCGAACAAAACGCCGAAGCCTATGCAGCCCTCAATCCGGGTCAGGCAGTGCCAACCCTGGTCCTGGATGATGGAACAGTGCTGATACAGTCAATGTCGATCCTGGAATGGCTCGACGAGCGATATCCCGCACCGCCCCTGCTTCCCGAGGATCCGGTCAAACGGGCGCGGGTTCGGGCGGCGGCGCTCGTCATCGCCGCCGATATCCATCCCGTCAACAACCTCAAGGTGGTCGCCAAGCTGAGGAAGATGGGGCACAGCCAGGATGATGTCGTTGAATGGATGCAGGACTGGATGGCGCGCGGATTCCATGCCTTTGCGGCATTGATCGGACAAGACACACAGTTCTGCTTCGGGGACACGCCAGGCCTGGCCGACCTTTGCCTCGTACCCCAACTCTACAACGCCCATCGCTGGGGCCTGGAGCTCGCACCGTTCGCTCGACTGGTCGATATCGAGAAGAGGTGTCTCGAAATTTCCGCCTTTGATTCCGCACGTCCGGAAAACCAGCCCGACGCAGCCTGAGGAAGACACAAGAACGAACCGGAATGATTCGGAATCAAGAGCGCAAACACACCCGAAACGGATTTCTCCTCGACTATCTGCCCTATGACGTCTTTTCGTTCGGCGATGGTTCGCAGCGGCGTGACGGTCGCCGATGGATGGCGGCCACGCACAAGCAGCACATTTCACAGCCCGGCCTTCACGAGTTGTGAAATACCCTTACGGACCGCACAAAACACGTTGAGGTCGACCGGTCCCTCTATCCCGCCGATCCTGCCCCTGTGCGAGAACTGCCAGAACTGCCATTTCTCGCAGCGCTTCTGCGAGGGTTCATGGAAGATGTTCCGCAGCCACAGATGATGACTCGGAAACATGCCGGGATTGCCTTCCATGTAATGCCTGTAGAATTCCCCGGTCACGTAGAAGACAGGCTTCTGGTGATGAACCGACTGGACCTCTGTAACGAAGTCCCGCAATTCGGCAGCGAGGTTGGCGACTGACGGGATAGCGTCGCAATTTCCGCCGAATTCCAGATCGACGGCGAATGGCAAATTTGCCGGATCGCCCGGAACCGTCTCGAGAAAATTCCTGGCCTGGTCCTTTCCGGGACGACAGAACGTAAAGAAATGATAGGCGCCCGTGGCAATGCCAGCCTGCCTGGACTCCTTCCAGTTCTTTTGAAATCTGGCGTCCTTGAAGTCCCCGCCCTCGGTGGCCTTGATATAGGCGAAGCCGGCATACCCGCTCCGGGCGACCTTCGGCCAGTCTATTTCGCCCTGATGATGGCTGACATCGATGCCCTGTACCGGGAACCTGTCGCTCGAAGGAGTGTTGAAGCGGATCAGTCCGGCGTCGAAGGCAAGATAGAAACCCCATCCAATTGCGAGCAGCAACGCAACCGATGCCGCGATCTTCGTGATGGTACCGTGTCGCCCCGCCAAAGCCGCGATCCGTCAAATTTCACATCATCAGGAAAGCCGCCATAGAACCCAACTTGGTCATTCCTGTGAATGGGCGGGTTTCAGAACAATCCCTCGCGTGCAAAGCCTGAAACACCGTTTTTTTACCAGTCAGGCATGAAGCCTACACCACCTCCCGCGCCCGCCCCGTCGAGGCGCCGACAACAAGTTCGGCTTCCCACAATTCATGCACCGGCCCGCCTTCGGGATCATCGGCAAGCCCGATGATCAGTTCCGCGCAGCGCCGACCCGCATCCCGGATCGAGGATCGCGTCGCGGTGAAGATCGGTACCGACGCCATCTCCTGCAGGAAGGAAAGCCGGTCATCATGCGTCAGGACCGACACGTCCTTGCCCGGTTCCAGACCGGCATCCCGCAGGGCGCGCACCGTCCCGATCGCCTGCAGCACGCTTGAGGTCATGATCGCGCTCGGCGGCATATCACTGCCGAGCACCTGGCGCGCCCGGGCGTAGCCGTTCGGCTCCGTCATTTCGTCATGGAACATCAGTTCGGGCGCCACCGTCATATCCCGCGCGCCATGCGCTTCCTCAAAACCCGTTCTGCGCCGCATCGCAAAGCTCATCTCGTCAAGTCCGTTCAACAGCGCAATGCGCCTGTGCCCGAGATCCATCAGGAACTCGGTTGCCCTGCGGAAACAGCGGCGGTTGTTGATGTCGAGCCAGGAATAGTCCTCGTCCGGATCGCTGGTCCTGCCGTGCACGATGAAGGGAACGCCGAGGTCGTGCAGCAAGGCGATACGTGGATCGTTCTGCTTCGGCCCATGCACGATCATGCCGTCCACCTTGCGCGAGGCAGCCAGCGCCCGGTAGGCGCGTTCCTGTTCAGCTTCCGGCACGACCGAGATCAGCATGTCATAGCCCTCGCGGGCATAGGTCTCGCCGGCACCGGCGATGAAATCGGCGAAGTGCGGGTCGATCATCATGTGGTGGCCAAGCGGCACGACATGGCCGATCGACATCGACTTGCCCGTCGCCAGCCCTTTGGCCGAGGAACTCGGCTGATAGGCCGACGCACGCGCAGCCTCGATTACCCGCTTGCGGGTCGCTTCACTGACTTCCGGATAGCCGTTCAGCGCCCTGCTCACCGTGGTCGGCGACAGGCTGAGCGCGTCGGCAAGCTCCTTCAGTTTCATCGCAACGGCATCCTCCCCGCATTCAAAACGCTTTGGATTTTGCTGCTTTTTTGGGCTTCGTCAAGGTTTTCGGCACAAGAGTCGAGCGGACAAGCGGTACTCGGGCTAACGGGTACGTTTATGCGTGGGCTGTTTGATTACTCAATAAATGGCAGTAAATATTACCTTTCTTCCAAAATCATGTCAGCGACCGCACAAGGTCACTCATACCCGCTTGACTCCGGCAGGTCGGCCGGTGCACAGTCACCTCCAGCCAAAGCGCTTTGGATTCTTGCGCATCGTGCAGGTGGAGGGGTTTTGTAAGTGGCATTTTGCGCCTTATCATGGTGAGGCGCATATCCCTGGAGGGGCCGGCATCGATCCTGAAACCATCGATCCTGAACCGTCTCGCCGGGCATTCAAAAGGAGACTTCAAGGACTTCGCTAAATTCCAGGAGGAGGAAACATCATGAAATCCATGCTATTGGCCAGCGCCTTGGTGCTCGCCCTGACATTTTTTGCCGGCTCCGCCAGTGCCGCGGATTTGAAATTCCCGATTGGCGAAGGTGCCTTCAATTGGGACAGCTACAACAAATACGCCGCTTCCCATGATCTGAAGGGCGAGCAGGTGACTGTGTTCGGCCCATGGCTCGGACCGGACCAGGAAGCGGTCGAGTCAGTGCTCGCCTATTTTGCCGAGGCCACCGGCGCCGATGTCCGCTACACGGGTTCCGACTCTTTCGAACAGCAGATCGTGGTGGATGCTGAGGCTGGTTCCGCGCCTAACATTGCTGTTTTCCCGCAGCCGGGTCTCGCTTGCGACATGGCCAAGCGTGGCTTCCTCACCCCGCTTGGCGATGATGCTGCCAGCTGGATGAAGGCCAATTACGCCGCAGGACAATCCTGGGTCGACCTCGGATCCTGTGCAGGAAAGGACGGCGCCAAGGCGTTCTACGCATTCCCCTACAAGGCCGACGTCAAATCGCTGGTCTGGTACGTGCCGGAGAACTTCGATGATGCCGGCTACGAGGTTCCCCAGACCATGGAAGAGTTGAAGGCGCTGACCGAGAAAATCGTCGCCGACGGCGGCACGCCGTGGTGCATCGGTCTGGGTTCGGGTGCGGCAACCGGCTGGCCTGCCACCGACTGGGTCGAGGACATGATGCTCCGCACCCAGCCGCCGGAAGTCTACGACCAGTGGGTCAAGAACGAGATTCCATTCAATGACCCCAGGGTCATCGCCGCCATCGACGAGTTCGGCTGGTTCGCCCGTAACGACAAGTTTGTCGCCGGCGGCGCCGGTTCTGTCGCCTCGACGGATTTCCGTGATTCACCCAAGGGCCTCTTCACCTCGCCGCCGCAATGCTACATGCACCGTCAGGCTTCCTTCATCCCCGCCTTCTTCCCAGAGGGCACGGAAGTTGGTGTCGATGCGGATTTCTTTTACTTCCCGGCCTATGCTGACAAGGATCTCGGTAAGCCGGTGCTGGGCGCCGGCACGCTGTTCGCCATCACCAAGGATAGCCCCGGTGCGCACGCCCTGATCGAGTTCCTCGAAACGCCGATCGCACACGAGGTGTGGATGGCCCAGGAAGGCGGTGGTTTCCTGACGCCCTATACCGGCGTCAACACCGACGTCTATGTGACCGACGTTCGCAAATCGCTTGGCGACATTCTGCTCAACGCAACGACCTTCCGCTTCGATGGATCCGACCTGATGCCGGGTGCCATCGGTGCCGGATCGTTCTGGACCGGCATGGTCGACTACACAGGTGGTAAGTCCGCCAAGGACGTCGCCGACGCGATCCAGAAATCGTGGGACGCGATCAAGTAGGCATCATGGCCAGCACAATGCTGGCTGGTTGACATGCGAATACGTCCGGGGCCGGTTGGTCCCGGACGTTCCAGCGGACGCGGCGGTTTCGGGAGGGCGCCATGAATCCAGCGTTACAGGGATTGATCACGATCGTCATCGGGGTCGGCGGTTGTCTTGCCTATTTCTATCTGTCCAACCAGTTCCTCGATCGTGTTCTGTTTCCGGGCACGGGCGAACATGCCGGACGCAACATCAACCGGGCCAATCAGATCAGGCCATGGCTGTTCTTGTTCCCGGCGATCTTCGCACTGACGCTTTATCTCGCCTATCCCGTCGTCGAAACACTTCGGCTGTCGCTCACCGACCGTAATGCCGGCGGCGCCTTTGTCGGCCTCGCCAACTACCGCCAGATGATGGATGAGCCGAAATTCTGGGAAGCGATGAAGAACAACATGTTGTGGCTGATCGTGGTGCCTGCCGCGGCAACCGCCTTCGGCCTGCTCGCCGCCCAGCTCACCGACCGCATCAAATGGGGCAACATCGCCAAGTCGCTGATCTTCATGCCGATGGCGATCTCCTTCGTCGGCGCCTCGGTCATCTTCAAGCTCGTCTACGACACCCGCGCCGCTGACCAGGACCAGATCGGCGTCCTCAACGCGCTGTGGCTGACATTCGATGGCGAGACGAGCTCGTTGATTTTCCTGCGGCTCGTCCCCGCGATCATCGTTCTCGCCTTCGGCGCGTTCATGGCCTACGGAATCTACCTGACGCTCAGGCCCTTGATCTGGGGCGAAGCCGAGCGTGGCGGCGGCTCCTGGTGGACCGTCCCGCTTCGCGCAGCAGTCGCGATCGGCGCGGCCTGGCTGTTGTGGCTGTCACTGAAATCGATCTTCAACCTGTTCACCGTGACACTTCCCTACGGCGAACCGCAGACATGGCTGACCGTACCCTTCTGGAACAATTTCTTCCTGATGGTGGTGCTGATCTGGATCCAGACCGGCTTTGCCATGGTCATCCTGTCGGCCGCGCTGCGCGGCATCCCCGAGGAGACCATCGAAGCCGCCATCATCGACGGCGCGAGTCCCTTCGACATCTTCTTCAAGATCAAGGTGCCGCAGATCATGAGCACCATCGTCGTGGTGTGGACGACGATCACGCTGGTCGTCCTGAAGGTCTTCGACATCGTCTATGCGATGACCAACGGCCAATGGGAGACCCAGGTGCTCGCCAACTACATGTACGACAAGCTGTTCCGCGCCAATGACTGGGGCGTCGGTTCGGCCAGCGCCATCATCATCATGCTGCTGGTGACCCCCATCCTGATCTGGAACGTCTACACCACCCGCAAGGAAATGCGCTGACAAGGCGCCGAGGAGGCCTGAGCCCATGTCTTCCATCGCAGGCAGCAAATCCGGCCTCACCTGGGCCGTGCATATCTCGGTACTGCTACTGGTCCTCCTGTGGCTGTTCCCGACCATCGGACTGCTGATCTCCTCGTTCCGCACGTCCGACCAGATCGCAACCAGCGGCTGGTGGGACGCCCTGTTCACCCAGGAACAGAACATGGTGCTGCGCGCCAAGCCGCCCAAGGCGCAGAATCAGGAAGGCGCGACCTGGGTCATCTCCGGCAACATCTTCGCCGACAACGACGAAAGCCCCGCAACGATCTCGGTCTGGGGCACTTCTTCACGGGAGATCTCCAAATACACGCCTGGTGAGACTGCCGATCTGGGCGACAAGGGCAAGCTCACTGTCGAGGCCAATGGCGACTACCGTCTGGAAAACACCACCGAATTTTCCGGCAAGCGCGGCGGTCGTGTTTTCGTAACCGCCACGGCGCCGCCGAAATTCACGCTTGATAACTACCGCACGGTACTGTTCAGCGGCTCAACCACCGATTCCATGGCCAAGGCCTTCTTCAACACGCTGACCGTGACGATACCGGCCACCATCATCCCGATCGTGATCGCCGCCTTTGCCGCCTATGCGCTCGCCTGGATGCGGTTTCCCGGCCGCGCCTTGCTGATCGCCGCGGTCGTCGGCCTGCTGGTGGTGCCGCTGCAACTGGCGCTGATCCCGCTTCTGCGCCTGCACCTGGCCATCGGCATCGGCAAGGGCTATCTCGGCGTCTGGCTGGCGCATACCGGTTTCGGCTTGCCGCTCGCCATCTATCTGCTGCGCAACTACATGGTCGGCCTGCCCCGCGACATCATCGAGAACGCCAAGGTGGACGGAGCGACGGATTTCCAGATCTTCACAAGGATCATCCTCCCTCTGTCGTTCCCCGCCTTGGCGTCCTTCGCTATCTTCCAGTTCCTGTGGACCTGGAACGACCTTCTGGTCGCCAAGGTCTTCCTGATCGACGCAACCGGCGAGACGACGGTCATGACCAACCAGATCGTCGAACTGCTCGGCACCAGAGGCGGCAATTGGGAAATCCTTGCCACCGCCGCCTTCGTATCGATCGCGGTTCCGCTCGCGGTATTCTTCGCGATGCAGCGTTACCTCGTGCGCGGCCTGCTGGCCGGTTCGGTAAAATAGAGGGACAGGGCGAAGATGAACGTCCTCCACGACATCCCCGCGGAACTCACCCCCGGCGCGGTCACCCAACATGGCGAGGATCCCGACTGGTGGCGCGGCGCGGTGATCTACCAGATCTATCCGCGCTCCTTCCAGGATTCCAACGGCGACGGCATCGGCGATTTGCGCGGCATCACCCAGCGCTTGCCCTATGTCGCCTCGCTTGGCGTCGATGCGATCTGGATATCGCCGTTCTTTACCTCGCCCATGCTCGATTTCGGCTACGACGTCTCCGACTACAAGGATGTCGATCCGATGTTCGGCACGCTGGCCGATTTCGACGCAATGACCGCCGAGGCACACCGCCTGGGGCTGAAGGTGATAATCGATCTGGTGATCTCCCACACTTCCGACCAGCATCCCTGGTTCGTCGAAAGCCGCCAGAACCAGACCAATCCGCGCGCCGAATGGTATGTCTGGGCCGATGCCAAGCCTGACGGCACGCCACCCAACAACTGGCTGTCGATCTTCGGCGGTTCAGCCTGGGAGTGGGATACCAGCCGCTGCCAATATTATCTGCATAATTTCCTCACCAGCCAGCCCGATCTCAACTTCCACAACGAGGAAGTTCAGGCAGCGCTGCTCGATGCAGCGCGCTTCTGGCTCGACCGCGGCGTCGACGGTTTCCGCCTCGACACCATCAACTTCTACTTCCATTCGATCAGCCTCAAGGACAATCCGCCCCTGAACCCGGAAAAGCGCAACGCCTCGATCGCCCCCGCCGTCAACCCCTACAATCACCAGAGCCATCTCTACGACAAGAGCCAGCCGGAGAACCTCGATTTCCTGCGCCGTTTCCGCGCCCTGCTCGACGAATATCCGGCAGCGACCACGGTCGGCGAAGTGGGCGACGCCGAACGCAGCCTTCAGATCGTCGCCGAGTACACGTCTGGTGGCGACAAGGTGCACATGTGCTATTCCTTCGATTTCCTGTCGCCCGAGCGCCTGACGCCAAGGCGCGTGCGCCAGATCATCGAAACCTTCGAGAGCGAGGCGCCGGACGGCTGGGCCTGCTGGGCCTTTTCCAACCACGATGTCGTGCGCCACGCCTCGCGCTGGGCAGACCAGGTCAGCGACCGTGATTCCTTTCTCAGGATGACGGCCAGCCTGATCCTGTCGCTGCGTGGTTCGGTTTGCCTCTATCAGGGCGAGGAACTCGGTCTGACCGAGGCCGTGCTCGATTTTGCGAGCCTGCGCGACCCTTACGGCATACGGTTCTGGCCGACCTTCAAGGGCCGCGACGGCTGTCGCACGCCCATGGTCTGGGACCACGGCAATACCTATGGCGGCTTTTCGACCGACAAGCCCTGGCTGCCGGTACCGCCGGAGCACATGCATCTGTCGGTCGCCGACCAGGAAGGCCATTCCCAGTCGCTGCTCGAACACTACCGCCAGATGCTGGCCTTTCGCGCCGGCCATGACGAACTGGTCAAGGGCGATATCGTCTTTGTCGCGGATCAGGGGACGGTCCTTGTATTCGACCGTGTGTTGGACGCCAGCACAATGCGTGTCGCGATCAATTTCGGCGAGACTCCGGCGACAATCGGGATCGACACGAAAGGTTTCGCACCGGTGCAGGCTCCCGGGCCGCACGGCCAGGCGCGGGACGGCGAGTTGAGCCTGCCGCCTTATGGAAGCTGGTTCGCGTTACGCCAGGATTAGCCGCAGGAACGAGAAGGAAGCGCGCGGAGGAGAAAGCGCGTTTCGCAAGGGAGGAATTGAAATGGCATCGCTTTCGCTGAACAAGGTGCGCAAGGCCTACGGCCCGGTGGAGGTGATCCGCGGCGTCGATCTCGAGATCGGCAAGGGCGAGTTCATAGTATTTGTCGGCCCGTCAGGTTGCGGCAAGTCCACCTTGCTCAGAATGATCGCCGGGTTGGAAAGCATCACCGGCGGCGATCTGATCATCGACGAACTGCGCGTCAACGACGTTCCCCCGTCCAAGCGCGGCATTGCCATGGTCTTCCAGTCCTACGCGCTTTATCCGCACATGACGGTCTACGACAATATGGCCTTTGCCATGCGCATCGCCGGCGACAGCAAGGAGGAAATCGACAAGCGCGTACGCGAGGCTGCGGGCATTCTGCAGCTCGAACCCTATCTCGACCGCCTGCCCAAGGCGCTGTCGGGCGGCCAGCGCCAGCGCGTCGCCATCGGCCGCGCCATCGTGCGCAATCCCAAGGTTTTCCTGTTCGACGAGCCGCTGTCGAACCTCGATGCCGCGCTGCGCGTCGCCACACGCATCGAAATCGCCAAGCTGCACGAGAGCATGCCCGAGACGACGATGATCTATGTGACGCATGACCAGGTCGAGGCGATGACGCTCGCCGACCGCATCGTCGTGCTTTCCGCAGGCGATATCGAGCAGGTCGGCGCTCCGATCGACCTTTACGAGAACCCGGCCAATCTGTTCGTTGCTCGCTTCATCGGTTCCCCGGCCATGAACATTCTTCCCGGCAAGGTCACCGCGACGGGCGCCAAGACCTCCGTCGAGATCGGCGCCGGCCGCAAGGTGGAACTGCCGATTGCCTCGGATGCCTCGCTGAAAGGTTCCAACATCCAATTCGGCGTGCGGCCGGAAGACCTGACCGTGACCAAGAGTGCCAACTGGATCATCGAGGGCGAGGTCACCCTGGTCGAATGCCTCGGCGAGGTAACGTTACTCTATCTCGACAGCCATGGCAGCGAAGAGCCGGTCATTGCCAAGCTCACCGGCACGCACAATCTCGAACGCGGTACCAAGGTGCACCTGTCGGCGCCGGCCAAGACCATGCATGCCTTCACCGAGGACGGTATTTCGCTGCGGCATATCTAAAACATGACAGGCTTGAGTGGGATCGTTCCGCCGCGGGGGTTTTGCGTTTAGGTCAAGGAAGGTGGCAACGCGCAGACTTGCGTCCCCCGCTCGCCGGAATGCTGAGGCGTCTACTGCGCATTTGCTGCAAAATTGCTGCATCCTTGTTGCGCCTATGCTGCAGGCATGCCGCGTTGATATTGCGATGCAGCAACAATGCGCCTGAACAGGATAAACAGCGCGCCGAGCGAGATCGCGGCGCTTGCAACAAGCAGAGCTATCGCAGCTCTCTGACCCCATGTCTCGGCAATCCACGCAAACCCGAATGGCGCCGTTGCCGACAGGATCAGCCGTAGCGAATTGAGCTTTCCGGTGATCCGCCCGTAGCCGACCGGTCCGAACAGGAAAAGCGGTACGGCACCGCGCACGATATAGGTCAATCCCTGGCCGGCGCCATAGCACACCGCAAATGCGATCGCCGCCTTTGCCGACAGCCCGGCGAACAGCAGAAAGGCGAGACCGGCCGTCAGCAGTCCGGTCGAGGCGAGCCCGGTCGTCATTGGCGTGCGCCGTGCTCCGAACCCCATTTCCACCACCCTCGCGCTTACCTGGAAGGGTCCCACCAGCGCGCCGATCGCCGCCGCGGCACTGATGCTGTAGCCAAGACCGTTCAGGATTTCCGGCAGGTGCAGTTGCGTCGCGGTGATCGCCACCGCCCCGCCGCAAAAGCAGATACCGAGCAATACCATCGTGCCCGGCGGCACCGGCCCGCGCAGGCGAGTGCCCTGATCCGCCGCTGCTCCGACATCAGCGGCCGCGTGAACGGGAACACCGCGCGGCAGCACAAGCCAGTGGATCGGCGCGCAGATCGCAAATTGCATCGCACCAAGCACGAAATAGACCTCACGCCAGTCGAGATATTTAAGCAGGAAGACGACCAGTGGCCAGAAGATTGTCTGGGCGAAGCCGGCAACGAGCGTGATCTGGGTAATGCCCAGCCTCGCCCTTTCGCCGGCCACCTGTGTCATCGCCACAAAAGCCGCCTCGTAAAAGACGAGCGCCGAAACCAGCGTGACCAGCAGCGAGGCAGCAGTGAAAGAGACCCTGCCCTGTGTCAGGCCGACGCTGATCAGGGCAAGGCCAGCCAGTAGCGAACCGATTGTCATCGGCCGGCGCGCACCGACCCGGTCAAGGAGATTTCCCACCGCTGGTGCAACCAGTCCGCTTGCGAGCAGGCCCACCGAGAACACCGCGAAGACAAAGGACCGGCTCCAGCCGAAAGCCGTGACGAATTGGTCCGCCAGGATCGAGAAGGAGTAGAACATCGAGCCATAGCCGACCGTCATGGTGATCGCCAGGCCGCCGACAGGTGCTGCCGTGCCGGGTACGAAAATCCTGTTCAGCAAGGCAGGGCTCTATTCCATCGAGAACCGGTAGCGCGTTTCATGACGATAGGTCTCGCCCGGCCGAAGCAGCGCACTGGGAAAATCCGGCCGGTTCGGCGCATCGGGCCATGTCTGTGGTTCGAGGCACATCCCCGCCCATTGTTCATAGGTTTTGCCGTGAAGCCCCGGCGCGGTGTCGCTGACGAATTCACCGGCATAGAATTGCAGGCCGGGCTCGGTTGTTGCCAGCGTCATGGTGACCCCGGATTTCGCGCTCCTCACCTTCGCCACTTCGCGCAAGCCGGTGCGCACGCCCGACAGGCAATAATTGTGGTCGTACAGCGCCTGCATTCCGCCAACTTTCCGGCGCAGCGCGCGCGGCGTACGGAAATCGAGATCGGTTCCTTCCACCGAGGCGATCTCACCGGTCGGTATAGCTTCATCGTCGACCGGCAGGTAATGGCCGGCGCCGATCTGCATCTCGTGATCGAGGACCGTCTCCGAACCGTCGAGATTGAAATAGCCGTGATGGGAAAGATTGACGACGGTCGCCTTGTCGGTCGTCGCCCGCATGGAAAGCGCCAGCACGCCGTCGCCGGTGAGCGCGAAGGTGACAGACAATTCGCAATTGCCCGGAAAGCCCATCTTGCCGTCGCGGTCTGCCAGCGTCAGCGTGGTGCGGTCGGGACCGTGCCCGGCAATGGTCCAGTTGCGGTGATACGTTCCGCATGCCCCGCCATGCAGCAAATGCTTGCCGAGGAAATTGCGGTCGGTCTGATAGGTCTCGCCATTGATGGAAAAGCGGCCGCCGGCGATACGGTTGGCGTAACGTCCGACGATCGCGCCAAAGAACAGCCCGTGGTCCGGATAGGGGTCGAAGGTCGGGAAACCCAGCACCAGCGGCGGTGGATGGCCTTCCAGGCGCAGATCCTGCACCGTCGCGCCGAAGCTCAGGACGGAGGCTGTCAGTCCGCCGCCGCGGATCGTGACCCGTTCCACCCTCTCGCCATCGCGCAGAGTTCCAAAGGTTTCGATTGCCAAATCGCTCGGCCTCCCCCGATCCGGCCAAAACACCGAAAAAAGAGGTCTATATGGTTTGGCCAGTCGAAGGCAATCGTCAAGCCCCGCCTCGCGCCCTTCTTCAACGGATCGCGAACAGACCCTCCACCTCGACGCAGGCATTGAGCGGCAGCGCCGCGACACCAACGGCGGCGCGCGCATGCGCGCCCTTTTCGCCGAAAACCTCGGCGATGAAATCCGAAGCGCCGTTGATCACCTTCGGGTGGTCGGCAAAGCTCGGCGTCGAAGCGACGAACCCGCCGAGCCGCACGCAGCGCTCGACACGGCCGAGATCCCCGTCACAGGCCTGCTTGACCTGCGCCAGCAAGTTGATGGCGCAGATTTTCGCCTGTGTCGCACCTTCCTCGACGGTCACCTCCTGGCCGAGCAGTCCCGTTTTGACGAGCTTGCCGGCGACGAAGGGCAATTGCCCCGAGACAAAGACCAGATCGCCATGGCGCACGAAACCGACATAGCTCGCCACCGGCGCAGCCGGTTCGGGCAGCTCGATTCCCATCGATACCAGTCGCGCCTCTATTTCCTGTGCCATGTTCGCCCCTTGCCGGTCATGGAATCCTCGGTTGTTTTCGAGCGACACGTTGTGGCTTGCCGCGATGAAGAATCATCTGCATTCGACAAGTTCGTTCACCGCCAGTCCGCACAATGCCACCAGCCGCGCATAATGCCATATCCCGAAACGATGACATGGCTATTTCGCAGTCAGGCCTTTGCTCAAGCTGGCCATGAAACGAAGCGCCGACTGGGTGTCCGGGTCGGAAACCACCCTGATCGCACCGCCCAGTCCACCTCTTGATACCGGCGCCGCACGAGCCTCCTCGCGCGCCTTGGAGACGGCCTGCAGCAACTCGGTCAGCGTGTTCTGGATATCCTCGCGTTCAAGAATGGATACCAGGCGCATGAAGCCTTCCGAACGCGTCAGCCGATCGACGAGGAACAGGCCCTCACTCCAGACGCGGGCGAGCCGGCCAATCATGTCGTCGGTCAATGCGTCCTCGGCCGAGCCGACAAGCCGGGCGAGGTTTACGATGCGGTCGAGATCGCCGTTCTCAACCAGCTGGGCGATGGCCGGCAACGCTTTGGCGACGCCGCTGCGATTGGCTTGGTCCAGCATGTCGAGCCCACCACCGAAAGCGGCGGCAAGGCGGCCAACCATGTCGTCGGTCAGCGCATCCTCGGCCGAGCCGACAAGCCGGGCCAGGTTGACGATACGATCGAGATCGCCGTTCTCGACCAGTTGGGAGATGGCCGGCAACGCTTTGGCGACGCCACTGCGATTGGCCCGGTCCAGCATGTCGAGCCCGCCGCTGACGGTGGCGGCGAGACGACTGATCATGTCGTCGCTCAGCGAATCCTGCGCCGAGCCGATGAGTCGGGCCAGATGAACGAGATTGTCGAGATCGCCATTGTCGACCAGTTCCTCTACGAGCGCCTCGGCGCGAGCGCGCGCTGTGCTTTGCACGGTTGCGGTTTCTGCCATGGTCGCCTCCTCAAAGCAGTCCGCGCGCGGAAGCCCAGTAGAGCTGGTTATAGGCCATCTTGAACCAGTGCACGGCCTTGTTCGGCGCCTTAGGCGCCGGCGGGTGATTGTAATCGAACATGGCGTAGGTCGCGCGGTCCCTGCCCGCTTCGATGAAACAGAATACCTTGCCGTCATATTCGCGCACCGGCTCGCCCAGCTTGATCAGCGCAGCCAGGTTTTCCGCCACCGCCTCGGCTTCAAAGTGAGCTGTCGAGCCGGCCTTGGATATTGGCAGGTTCGTCGTGTCACCGATGATGTAGACGTTGTCGCGGCCTTCCATCTTGAGACTCAGGCGATCGGTTGGAATGAAACCACCGGCGCCGAGTTTGTTCTTTTCGATGACCTCCATCCCCTTGTGCGGCGGCACCGAAACCAGCAGGTCGTAATCAACGGTCTCGCTTTCCTCGCTGTGGACTACCTTTCCCTTGCCGTCGACTTCCTTCATGTTGAAGAGGGTCTTGGTCTTGATGCCCATCTTGGCGAATTCGCCTTGGGCCCATTTGGCGACGGGCTCAAGCGAATGGAGCCGGCCGATCGGGTAGGTGTAGTGGAACTCCGTCTTGTCGGCGATTCCCTTTTCCTTGAAATAGTCGTGGAGAACAAAGGTAACTTCGAGCGGAATCATCGGGCATTTATGCGGTACGCCAACCACGATGCCGACTTTTCCACCCTTGAAGTCGCGGACCTGGCGCAGCATCTCGAGCGCGTTTTCCTCGGTGTAGCAATTGACGGAATTTTCGGCGAGCCCGGGAACTGTCTCTGCCGCCGGCCGCGAACCGGTGGCGATGACCAGGGAGTCGTAGCTGTAGGTCTTGCCGGATTTGGTCTTGACGCTGTTCTGGTCGAGATGAAACTCTTCGACCGGGTCGACGTGGAACTCGATCTCGGGTTCCAGAAGACTTGCCTGCTCTCTATACAATTCGTCCGGCATCATGCGGCCGACGCACACATACAGCAGTCCGGGCTGGTACATATGCTGTTCGGAAGCCGACAGCATGGTGATCTGCGCCTTGCCCTGCCGGACCTCGTTCTTCAGCCTGCGGGCGAGATTATTTGCGAGAATGGTTCCGCCCATTCCGCCGCCGACAATCAATATCCTCATCGTGACTCCTCCTCCAACCGGTTGCCTGTTGGCGGTGTCGTGTAATTCTCCCGGCGACCGGCAGCACCGGGATTGACGTCATTTATTTTGTCTTGCGCACCACAATGTGCCAAACACCGCCCTCCTCGGTGCTGGAGACCATTTCGTGGCCAACCTTGTCGATCCATTCGGGAATGTCGCTGGCCGAACCCTTGTCGGTCGACAGGACTTCCAGTTCGTCACCGACATCGATCAGCTTCAGATTGGCGATCAGCTCCATTAGGGGGCCGGGGCAATAGGTGCCGCGGGCATCGATGGTCTTGCGTTCGGACATTTGCATATTCTCCCAAGCAACCAGTCAGAACGACCAGCACTGGCCGCCTTCGGCCAGGCTGAGGAATTTGGTCAGGCCCATCGGCTCGGCAAGGAAGGGTTTCAACTCGTCCTCGCTGACGCCCAATATGTCGACCGCCATCGAGCAGGGATGGATTTTCGCCTCGCCCAATTCGACGGCCTGTTCGAGCAGGTCGAGAAATTCCGGTGCGTTTTTCTCCTCGATCAGCTTGCCCATCTCGCCTTCGGCAGGGGCGGGTGCCGTGTCGCCCTCAACGAAATAGGGCAGGGCGTTCATCGAGATGAAGACGGTCACATCATAGGTGCTGACGGCGGCCACCGAGGCCATCATGGCCGCAAACTGGAGCTTCTCCCGAGAACCCGATGTGAGAACAATGCAGACCTTTGACACGATTTCAGCCTCCTCCCCGCTTACCGCGCCGATCACGCCGGGACGATTGGGCATTTCCAAGTGATCTTCTGCACATTCTTCCAGTCAATCAATGTTATAAGTGGTCGCACCTTAGTCCAGGGCGTGATGCCAGTCCTGTCGATACGGCGGATATCGTCGCACTTTCGACCGTTGAACCCGGAGCTGCCATCGTCCGCCATGTCCCTGTGCTCTCGTTCCGTGGAACAGTTTGACGGAGGCGGTGTGTTCATGAGGAACCGCTCCAGTCAGCATGCCTTGCGAACCCCTCTGCGGTCTTGCCGGTCCAGGAAGCAACTTCCCCGCCAGCGCAAGTTTCGACGCATTCGAGAGCTTCTTGCGCATCCGCTTCTTCCACGATGCGTGTTTCGGTGCTGAAGCCTCCAGCCGGGCCGAAATCAGGATCGAAACGATGGATATGGTAGACGGGCAGATCCTTCATGTGCGACGGATATTCCCCCCAGCGCAGCGTGGTCGCGATAGACGGCATCACCGTTGCCGTAATCTCGCCGACATGGCCCGCCGTACCGCGATGCACATGGCCGGAAATGACGCGGATGACGTTCGTCGAACGCTGCAATGTCCGACGCAACCGCTCCACCATTTCTGGCGTTTCGAAATTGAGCGGTTCCGGCCCCACCTGCACCATGAACGGCGGATGGTGGGCGAAAACCGCGATCGGCTTCGTGGTATCCGCCTCGATCCGTTCGGCCAGGCGTCTGGCGCGTTCAACGCAGAAATCGCCCTTATTGCTGGCGGTGTTGAGTGTGTCGACCGCGATCAGCCGGACAGGATAATCCTCGAGCGTATATTCGATGAATTCATCGTTCGGATCGAAATAGCCGCGATCGGCAAAGGCTACGCGCATGTTTGCGCGGTCGTCCTTGTTGCCCGGAATGACGAAGACCGGCACCCTGCCTTTATCGAGAATGCGTACGGCCTCGGCATACTCTTCCGCCCGCCCGTTGTGAACGACGTCGCCGGTGTGGAAGATCACATCGGGGGCCGGGTCGAGCGAATTGATGTCGGCGATGGCGCGTTCGAAATCGGCAATGCGCTGGCCCGCGTCCGGCACATCCAGCGCGATATGGGTATCTGAAATCTGTGCGATGATCATGATACCGGTTTTGCGGCTAACTCGCCGCTTTCAGGCTTGCGTAATAGTCCCTGAGGATTGCCACCACCTCCGGCCGGCTGAACTCGGGCGGAATCTCGGCGCCCGAGGCCAGCATCTCGCGCTGCTGGGTGCCGGAAATCGAGATGTGGTCTTCGGGGCCATGCGGACAGGTCTTGGCAGTCGCCATCCCGTAGCACTTCCTGCAGTAGAAGGTGATGTCGATCTTCAGCGGCTTGCAGATGAGCGCACCCGGCCAGAGCTGATCGAAGATGTGATGCGCATCGAATGGCCCGTAATAATCGCCGACGCCGGCATGGTCGCGGCCGACGATCAGGTGTGAGCAGCCATAATTCTGGCGGATCAGGGCATGCAGCAGCGCCTCGCGCGGCCCGGCATAGCGCATCTCGATCGGATAACCCGCCTGGATCACCGTGCCCGGACGGAAATAATTGTCGATCATCGCCTGGATCGCCTTGGTGCGAACATCGGCCGGAATGTCGCCTTCCTTGAGCTTGCCGAGCACCTGGTGGATGAACACGCCGTCGGAAATTTCGGCGGCGATCTTCACCAGATGCTCATGGCTGCGATGCATCGGATTGCGGGTCTGAAAGGCGGCAACCACCGACCAGCCACGCTCGGCGAACATGGCGCGTGATTCGGCCGGGCGGATGTAGAGGTCGGGATATTTGGCCGGATATTCGCCTTCGCTCAGCACCCTGACGGGACCGGCCAGATTGATCTCGCCCTGCGCCAGCACCTTGGCGACACCGGGATGCTTCGGATCGGCAGTGCGGTAGACGTGTTCGGCCTCCAGCGCCTTGTCGATCGAATATTTTTCCCGCACATCCATGACCGCGAGGATTTCACCGGTCTCGCCGTCGACGAGCGCGACTTCCTCTTCCTCGTGAATGGAACCGCCAAGTTCGCTGTCGACCGCCAGCGTGATCGGTATCGGCCAGAACACGCCGTTCGCCAGCTTCATGTCGAGGCAGGTGCCGCGCCAGTCTTCATGACCCATGAAGCCGTCGAGCGGCGTATAGGCACCCATGGCGAGCATAAAGACATCGGACACCGCGCGCGAATCGAGCGGAACCTTCTTGAACTTCTCCGCGCGCTCCAATTCATCGGCACGTTCTGCCTCCGGCACGATCAGCGGCTTGACCGTATCTGAGCCGTGCGGCGGTACCAGTTTGGACATCGTTAATCCTCTTAGAAAGGAAATGCCGGAAGCCGGGGGCGGCCTGGCCTCCGGCTCAAATGGGTAGTGTCAGGGCTTCGTCGACGGCGGCCTCGCCATGTTCCGCCCCGCCTGCTTCGATCTCTTCCTCGGTGGCGTCGCGCACCGAAAGTACTTCGAGTCTGAAGATGACATGCCGGCCGCATAGCGGATTGTTGCCGTCCACCGTTAGCGTCGTGTCATCTTTTCTGGTCACGATGAAGTTGCGGGTTTCGCCCTTGTCGTTCTCCATGGTGATGATGGTGCCGATCTCCCGGAATTCCTCCGGCACGTTCTCGATGCGGTCGGTAAAGACCAGCGACTCATCGCGCGGGCCGTACAGGCGGTTGCAGTCGATCGGCACCTCGATGACATCGCCGGCTGATTTACCCTCGAGCTGCTTCAGAACGTGCGGAGCGAGCACGTCGTTGCGGCCGTGAACATAGCCCAGCGGAAACTCGACCGCGGTCAGCATCTGGCCGGATTTTTCGTCGGTCACCTTGTAGGTGAGTTCGACAAACTTGCTGTCCTGTATGATCTCGTTCATGACCCCAATGAAAACCGGTTCGACCGCTCAGAAGATGGACGCACCGAAAATCCTGACCTCGTCGCCCTCGTAGCCGAGCACCAGCCTGCCAAGCCACTCGCCCTCTTTCTTGGTGCTGCGCTGGCGGTAGAGCACCGACACATGCTGGCCTCGCCTTATGATGCCGAGCGGGTCGAAATCCTCCGAAAGGTTCCGTGTGAGTTCGCTGGTAGCGAACTGCCGGCCGACCTCGACCTCGTTCAGCGAACGCATCAGCGAATCGGAAAAGCCTTTGACGAAATCTCCGTAATTACCGTCGTTGGAGGCTTTGATGAGACCGGCCCAGATCTGGTTGGCTTGGGCGAAAATTTCCTCATCGCTTTTGTCCATGATGTTCATCGCTGGATTCTTCATCCTGCCCGGAATTGCAGCGCACAACCGGCCGCTCTTGGTGGAACCGGCATTTCAACAAACGCCGGTTCCCTTTGCGCTCAGGCCTGCGCCGTTTTCTTGACCGGGGCTTCGTCTTCGTCGGCGCCCACCAGGTGATAGCAGGGCGCCTTCTCCATGGTGTATTCGCCTGTGGCCGGATCGCGGCGCGAAACCGTCAGTACGTGCCAGTTTGCGTCGTCCACCTTCATCGCATCGCCTCGGTAATAATAGCCGGGCCACCGCGTCTCCTTGCGGAACAGCGTATGCTGCGTGACGCACTCGGCGGTGCGGTGGCGGTGCTTCAGTTCCCAGGCGCGCAGCAGCTCATGCAAATCCTTCGCCGCCAGACACTCAAGATCCTCTTCCATGACGGCGAGCTTCTTCAGGCCGATATTCAGGAGCTTTTCGTTCGTCATGTAGTTGACGGTGACGCCGCCGCAATATTCGTCCATCAGCTTCTGCAGACGGTCGAGGCCGTGCTTGGGATGGATGTAGCTCGGGCTCACCGTGCCGGCCACGATCTCGTTGCGGTACTTCTTGTAGCGTTCCAGCGGCTTGAAGATTTCGGCCTTGCGGTCCTCGATCTGCTTGTCGGAGACCTTGATGCCGTCCGCCTTGCCGTCATCGATATATTTGCAGGCGGCCTTGGCGGCGAGCCGGCCTTCGGTGAACGAGCCCGACGAGAAGGCATGCGGCGTTCCGCCGACGGCGTCACCCGCGCCAAACAGGCCCTCGACCGTCATCATGCGGTTGTAGCCCCAGAAATATTCCGGCGGCGAGATGTCTTCAGGCCCACTGGCCCAGCCGCCCGCGCCGGTCGCATGCGAACCCATGACATAGGGTTCGGACGTGGTCAGTTCGGGGTTCTCGTTCTTTGGATCGACGTCGGTCGCGGCCCACAGCACCGCCTGGCCGATGGTCATGCCGAGGAAGTTCTCCCAGCCGACCTCTTCGAGATGCGGATCCTGGAAGGCGTGCATGGTCACCATGTGGATGGGCCCGCGCCCGGCATTGACTTCACTGATCAGCGCGTGGTTGCGCAGGCAGGTCGGGATCGGCCTGTGGGTCAGGTGCGAAACCTCAGGATCGAGATATTCCTTGCCGACCATCTTCTGGAGTTCCGGGAACCATTTCGACTCGTATTCCTCGCCCAGACCGTTCTGCGTATAGGTCTTCAGGTGCAGGAAATAGGCGCCCACCGGGCCGTAACCGTCCTTGAAACGCGCCAGCACGATGCGGTTTTCCATCTGCGTCATCTTGGCGCCGGCATTGATCATCAACCCGTAGGCCGAGCCGGAAGACCACGGCGCATACCAGGTACGGCCCGCGCCCTCGCCGACCGAACGCGGCTTGAAGATGTTGGAAGCCCCGCCTGCAGCGACGATCACGGTCTTCGACTTGAAGACGTGATAATTGCCGGTGCGCACATTGAAGCCGACGGCGCCGGCGATGCGGTTTTCCTTCGCGTCGTCCATCAGCAGATGGGTGACGCAGATGCGGTTGTAGATCTTGTCGGCCGATTTCTTGGCCGCCTCGGCCACGATCGGCTTGTAGGATTCGCCGTGGATCATGATCTGCCAGCGTCCTTCGCGCAGATAGGTCCCCGTCTTGGGATTCTTCATGATCGGCAGGCCCCATTCCTCGAACTGGTGCACGGTTGAATCGACGTGGCGGGCCATGTCGAACAGCAGATCCTCACGCACCATGCCCATCAGGTCGATGCGGGCATAGCGGACATGGTCTTCCGGATTGTTCTCGCCCCAGCGCGTGCCCATGTAGCAATTGATGGCGTAAAGGCCCTGCGCCACTGCGCCGGAGCGGTCGATATTGGCCTTTTCGGCAATGACGATCTTCTTGTCCTGCCCCCAGAATCGCGCTTCCCAGGCAGCACCGGTGCCACCGAGGCCCGCACCGACAACCAGGACGTCAATATTGTCTTCGACGACGGTTTTGTAAGCCATCAGTAGTACACCCCTTTTTTCATTTTCAGCCCGTTGGTCTCCAGGGTGTGCAGGCCGCCTTCATCCATGCGGATGTATTTCGGCTCGTTGTAGAGAAGCTGGCCGTCGCGCATGTCCGCATTGGGACCGGGGACCTCCTTGAGCTTGGGAATGCCCGTCCCCCACGGCTTGGTGGTGATCGGCGAGAGGAAGTTCTTCTCCGTGCCATCGCGGAACTTGATCTTCCAGGCGATCGTGCCCTTTTCCTCTTCGCGGCGCACCCGCACGGAGTGGCCGAGCGGTGCGAAATCGGCATAGCCGCGAACGTCGATCGCGAATTGCGGACAGGCCTTCACGCAGGAATAGCACTCCCAGCACATGTCCGGTTCGATGTTGTAGGCGCGGCGATAGGTCGGATCGATATGCATGATGTCCGACGGACAGATGTCGACGCAGTGCCCGCAGCCGTCGCATCGCGTCATGTAGACAAAGGTTGGCATTAACAGCTCCTCTTTGATTCAGTCGTCGCTTGCGAAGCGCCGATCGATAATGCCGTTAGTAATGTTGTGGCCGTTCGCGCTTGATGCCGAGCCCCATATTGAGGGGCGCGTCCTTCAACAGTTCCATGGAATGCCTGTCGCGATCCGCCGGGTTCGACCGGTCGGCTGGCGCTGGCAGATTGTCCATCGAACCGTCGGCCTTGGCGACGCGCTTCTGAAAGGCTGCCGCCGGCTTGAAGAACATGTGGGCGAATTTTGACCACAGCACCCCGCCGAACAGGACAAGGCTGGACAAGATGAACAGCGCCAGGAAGATGGAACTCCATGCATTCCAGCCTGACGCCTGCGCCGCGGACCAGATCAGCCCGAACAGATTGGTCGCGATCAGCGACAGGATGAAAAGATCCGCGCGCACGATGCGGTGCCACGGATGTCCCTCCGCCGAAACATCGACCCGGATGAAGAACCAGAACCAGCCGCCGCCGATGATGACCATCAGTGCGCCGAGATGCCACAATACCGGCCAGACCGCCGGAGTCGCCATTGCCGGGCTCGGGTAGAAGAACACCATCGCGATCGTGGCGACAAGGAAGGAAACAAAGCCGTACATGCCAAGCAGGTGGGCAACCCTGCGCCGCTGGTTGCAGAACTCCGCCGAAGTCAGCACGTCCGCGGCGATGGTCTGGACGGCGATGCCGGCCTTGTGCGCACCGCCGACATTCTTGACGCGCGCCTTCTTTGCCTTCTCGGCATTTTCGAAGAAATATTGCGCGCTGCGCTTGTGCACCATGTCGGCGATCGTGCCGCCCACGACGAGCAGGAACATCACGACGACATAGGCCTGCATCACGGCCGCCGGAATGGTGTCCGACAGCACGGCAAAAGGATTCATTGTGAAACTCACAATCGGTCTCCTCCCCTGAAAATCCGGCCAGCTTTCATGAAGGCTGGCGGCAATTCACCTTGTACGGCCCGGCCTCATTCGCTCGCGGGCCAAATGACACCGGAGCCCCTAGGGCCGCTTCGGCGTTTCGTATTCCGCTTCCTTGTGGAAGGGCTCCCAGATCGTCTCGTAGCCGACAAAGCCCTTTTCATTGGGCTTCATCTGGCGCGTCCTGAAATAGCGCGACTTGCCCTCGGGAACTTTCGGCGCCTGCTTTTTCTCGCTCGTCGATTTCTCGGCCATCGATTACCTCGGTAACGCCCATTCGATTGATAAAACGCAACGCCTGAACATACCGGTGTGCAAGTGATGTTACAACGAAAATGTTTTGATTTATCTATTGTTTTGATCGTATTGATCAGGTTAAACGATCAATTGTCATGACACTGGATCAATTGCGGATTTTCGTTGCGGTTGCCGAACACGGCCATGTGACGCGCGCCGCCGACGCGCTGGGCCTGAGCCAGTCGGCGGCTTCCGCCGCCATCGCCACACTGGAGACGCGCTATCACGCAAGGCTGTTCGACCGCGTCGGACGCGGCATCCAGCTGACGGAGACCGGCAGGGTCTTCCTGCGCGAGGCACGTGCGGTACTCGACCGCGCCTCGTTGGCGCGCGCCGTGTTGCAGGACCTCGCCGGTTCGGCTTCCGGCTCGGTCGATATCGCCGCCAGCCAGACCATCGCGACCTACTGGCTGCCGCGTCGCCTCGCCGCCTTTCATGCCGCCAATTCCGGCGTGCGCCTCAACGTGGTGATCCGCAACACCCATGACGTCGAGACCGCTGTTGTCGACGGCAAGGTGAATGTCGGCCTGGTCGAGGGACCGACACGCCATCCGGCGCTGATCCGCCAGCATATCGACGACGACCAGTTCGTCCTTGTCGTCGCCGCCGACCAGAAACTACCCTTCGACGGCGCTGGCCGGCTAAACCTGCGCTCGGTGAGCTGGGTGATCCGCGAGGCCGGCTCCGGCACCCGTCTTGGCCTGGAGAATTTGGCGCAGCGCGCCGGTCTTTCCCTCGACGATCTCAACATCGCCTTGGTGCTACCTGGCAACGAGGCCGTGCGCGAAGCGATCGAAGCCGGCGCCGGCGCCACGATCATCTCGCGCCACGTCGTCGCCTCGGCCGTCGCCGCAGGCAGGCTGCGTGAAATTCCGATCGACCTGCCGCAACGCGAATTCGCGCTGGTGCTGCACCGCGACCGCCACGAGACTCTGGCGCAAAAGGCGCTGGTCGACAGCCTCACGGCGGGCGCTGGAGCAATTCCAGGAAAAGTGGAAACCGGTTTTCCGTCCGGAATTGCGTAAAAAAAAGCTAGCGCAATGGATCGCGCTACCCGTCCGTCTTGCCGGTGTCGCGTGGCCTGGCCACGCCATAGGCCTGGGCAACCGGGAAGCGTTTCTCGTTCAGATCGATCTTCTCCTGCGCAGCCTCGACGGGATCGAAGCCTAGCGTCTCGGAAAACAGCAGCAGGTAGATCAGGATGTCGGCCACTTCCGCGCGGACCTGCGCCAGCGCGTCTTCGCCAAGCGCCTCGTCGGACGGACGCCACTGGAAATGCTCCAGCAGTTCGGCTGCTTCCACGCTGACGGAAATGGCGAGGTCCTTGGGCGTATGGAACTGCTTCCAGTTCCGCTGATCGCGGAACTGCAGGATACGCTGCATCAACCGGTCCATCGCCTTGCCGCCTCTGTGCACTGATATCAGTCAGTCTACGCTTCACTCGTAATAGAGCGAAACCGAATGTTTGGCTTCGGCGAAGAACAGCCAGCGCTCGACGAACAGCCCGGCCAGCATCGCCACGAAGGCGAGCCCCAGCACCGGCGTGGCGAACTCCCACCATGCGACTGCCGCCGCGATGACGACCGGCAATGCCGCACCGATGACAAGCGCGATGAAGCGCAATTTCGCGGCGTGCTTGCGCCCGATTTGGTGCACCATTTCGCGGGTGAGATAATTGCCGCCGGTATGCGGCCGCTCGAGCAGCCTGACCTCGCCGATCTTGCCGAGACCGGTGGCGCTGCCGCTGGTCATGCCGCGCGAGGCGAGGCTGGCGCCTGCCGCCCTTTGCCACCAGACGATCTTGAGTGCCCAGGCGATGAGCAGAATGAGCATGGCGATGAGCGCGACCGGAATTTCACCGAGCGCCGAAGCCTTGCCGGCAGCGGCCACCAGCAGGAAGCCGCTTGCAAGCGAAAAGGCGAGATAGACGGCCGGCGTCAGCCAGCTATGCCAGTGCGGCACGGTCCTGAGCTGCGCATAGATCATCGACGTGGTGAAGACGGTCGCGATGCTGAACGCCGACACCGCCCAGCCGAGCCCCTGCGTCGGCAGATCGGTGAAAAGCCGCGCCAGCACGAAGATGCCGAACAGTGTCAGCGCGATGACCGACGCCACGCCTTCACGCGAAAGCCAGGACGAACGCCACTGGCTGAACGCCCGCCATGCGCGCTCCGGATGGCCGAGATGGAAAGTCGACGACGCCAGGCCGATGACCGCCAGCGCCCCGGCAACCAGCGCAGTGAGGAAGAAGAACACCGGATTGTCGCTCAGCGGATAGCCGGCGCCAATCAGCGCGACCGCGCCGAAACCGGCGCCGGACGTGACCGTGAACAGGATAACGGATATCGCCGGATGCATCGCCTAACCCAGTTTCTCTAGCGCCTTGTCGAGCCAGCCGAGGAAACCGGTCGCCTCGAGCGATTCTGTTTGCTCGGATTGCTTCGGCGGCGTATTCGGACTCGTCTTCGCCCTCGGCGGCAGATATTTGTTGACCGGTCGCGTGCCCGCCTCCGGCATCAGGTCGAAGCCGCCGCGTTCGGCCACCATCTTCGATACGTCCGAATTCGGATCGCCCAGATCGCCATAATGGCGCGCATGTGCCGGACACGTTCTGACACAGGCCGGCACGCGGTCGATCTCCGCCAGATTGTCATTGTAGATGCGGTCGATGCACAGCGTGCATTTCTTCATCACCTTTTCGACCGGGTCCATTTCGCGCGCGCCGTAAGGGCATGCCCAGGAGCACAGCCCGCAGCCGATGCACCGGTCCTCGTCAACCAGCACGATGCCGTCTTCGGACCGCTTGTAGCTGGCGCCGGTCGGGCAGACGGTGACGCAGGGCGCGTCCTGGCAATGCAGGCAGGATTTCGGGAAATGCACGATCTGCGCCGGACTGTCCTTCGGCGAGACCTCGAAGGTATGGATGCGGTTGAGCCAGGCGCCTTCCGGCTTGACGCCATAGGCGTCGACATCGCCGAGCGGCGCGCCGTAGCCGCCGGTATTCCATTCCTTGCAATTGACCGCGCAGGCATGGCAGCCGACGCAGATGTCGAGATCGATGACGAGGCCGAGCCTCTTTGTCGAAGGAGCGGGGAGAAGCGTCATCGCGTCCACTCCTTTCCCCAAGTCACGTTTTCCGGCGGCTTCGGCAACGGATTCTCCTGCGGCGGAAACTGCGGCAGGCTCAGTTCATCGGGCGCTTCCGCCTTCTCGATCCGCACACGCAGGTCGAACCAGGCGGCCTGGCCGGTCACCGGATCGGAATTCGACCATCGCATCCCGTCGCCCTTGGGCGGCAGCAATTCGTTGATGAGATGATTGAGCAGGAAGCCCTTGCTCGCTTCCGGCGCACCCGGCTTCAGCGCCCAGGCGCCGCTGCGCTTGCCGATCGCGTTCCATGTCCACATCGTCTTGGGATTGACCGCGTCGGTACGCTTGACCGGCACGCGGATACGCCCGTGCGGCGAGATCACCCAGGCCCAGTCGCCATCCTTCAGCCCGGCGGAATCGCAGACCGCGCCCGGCACGAATAGCGGATTGGTGCCGTAAATCTGCCTGAGCCAGGCGTTTTGCGAACCCCATGAGTGATACATCGCCGCCGGGCGCTGCGTCAGCGCATGGAAGGGGAAGTCGCCCTCATCGATCGCCTCGCCCTCGAATGGCGCATACCAGTCGGGCAGCGGCTCGAAGCACCTGATGATCTGCTCGCGATGGCTTTCCGGCGCCGCGGGCTGCACTTTGCCCTCGGCGGAAAGCTGGAACTTCCTGAGCGGCTCGAGATAGAGCTGGAACACGTTCTCGACGATCGAGTCCTGCACGCCGTGCTCCACCGCCCATTCCTGCCAGTCGCGGTTGGCATGGCGATAGTATCTCGTGTTTTCGGGCAGTTCGATTTCGAAGAAGCCGCCATGCTCGATATAGCGTTCGAGCTGGTCCTCGTTCGGTTCGCCACGACCGGTCTTGTCGCCGTCCTTGCCGCGCCAGCCGGCCAGCGGCCCGCGACCGGGTTTCCTCTCGTGATGGATGATATAGTCGGCATAGTCCTTGTAGCGCGGACTACCGTCTTCCTTCACCATGCCGGGAAAGCCCATTCTGGCACCGAGGTCGAGCAGTACCGACTGGAAGCCACGCACGTCGCGGTCGGGTTCCAGCACCGGCCACCTTATCGCATCGGCCAGCACGTCCGGTTCGCCGATCGGGCGGTCGAGCAGCGAGATGCAGTCAAAACGCTCCAGATAGGTCGTGTCGGGCAGCACCAGATCGGCATAGGAGACCATCTCCGAATCGTAGGCGTCGGAATAGATGATCTTCGGGATGACATATTCGCCGTCCTCGTCCCTGTCGGACAGCATCTTCATGACGCCGGCCGTGTTCATCGACGAATTCCAGGCCATGTTGGCCATGTAGAGGAACAGCACGTCGACGCCGTAGGGATCGCGCGCATGCGCGTTCGAGATCACCATGTGCATCAGCCCGTGCGCCGATAATGGCGCGTCCCAGGAAAACGCCTTGTCGATGCGGACCGGCGTGACGCCATCTTCTTCGAGCAGCAGATCCTCGGGACCTTCGGGAAAGCCCAGATGCGGTCCCTGCAATGGTTCGCCTGGCAGGTTGGGACCAAGATGCGGCTTGGGCTGCAGGCCCACCGGCCTTGGATAGGGCGGCTCGAAACGGAAACCGCCCGGCGTGTCGATCGACCCGATCAGGATCTGCAACAGATGGATCGCCCGGCAGGTCTGGAAACCGTTCGAGTGGGCCGAGATGCCGCGCATGGCATGGAAGGAAACCGGCCGGCCGATCATCTTGTCATGCCGTTCTCCCTTCATGTCGGTCCAGGGCTGGTCGACGACGATTTCCTTTTCGAAAGCCGTCTCGGCGATTTCGGCCGCGATGCGCCGCGTCTGGTCGGCGGGAACGCCGGTCGTTTTCTCTGTCTCCTCCGGCGCAAGGCTCGCGTCGAGATAGCGCCGCGCCAGCAATTCGAACACCGGCACGCCTTCTCTCCCGCCATCGGGCCCGTCAGCGAGCTTGAACCGACCCTTCAGCGCCGGCTTCACGCCTTTCTTGTCGTAGGCGACAACCTTGTCGCCACCGCGCTCTGCGACCAGCGGCTTGCCGTCCTTGTCGCGCGCGAACAGGCCGTGATCGGCGGCGCCCTCGTCGTCGATCACCAGCCAGGGCGCGTTGGTGTAGCGGATCAGATAGTCGAGATCGACTTTTCCCGATTTCAGCAGTTCATGGACGATCGACAGGACGAACAGCCCGTCCGTGCCCGGCGTCACACCGACCCATTCGTCGGCCACCGCGTTGTAGCCGGTGCGCACCGGATTGACCGCGATCGTCTTGACCCCGCGCTCCTTGAGACGCGAGAGACCGAGCTTGATCGGATTGGAATCATGGTCTTCGGCAACGCCGAAGATGAGGAACAGCTTGGTCCGCTCCCAGTCGGCGGCGCCGAATTCCCAGAACGCCCCGCCGAACGTATAGACGCCGGCTGCCGCCATGTTGACCGAACAGAAGCCGCCATGGGCGGCATAGTTCGGCGTGCCGTATTGCTGGGCCCACCAGCTTGTCAGCGACTGGCTCTGGTCGCGCCCGGTGAAGAAGGCAAGCTTCTTGGGATCGCGCATGCGCACTTCGCCGAGCCATTCGGTGGCGAGCGTCAGCGCTTCCTCCCACTCGATCTCGCGGAATTGCCCGCTGCCGCGTTCTCCGGTCCGAAGCAGTGGCTTCCTCAGCCGCGCCGGCGAATAGTGTTGCATGATCCCGGCCGAACCCTTGGCGCACAACACGCCGCGATTGATCGGGTGATCGCGGTTGCCCTCGATATAGCGCACCTTGCCGTCGCGCAGATGGACGTTGATCCCGCAGCGGCAGGCGCACATGTAGCAGGTCGTGCGGGCAACACGGTCGGACACTTTCGGCGAAGCGTCGAGGCCACGCTCCTGCTCGCGATGCTCTCCCGTTCCTCGGCCCGGTCCGATCTCTTGCCCGGTCTCTTGTCCGGTCTGGCTCAAGAGCGCCTCTCCCTTTATGGTGCCCCGCCATCCTCGACGTGGCTTCATCCACCAATCGTACTTCAGCAGGTGCTAATATGATAATCCACAAAATACAAGATTGGGATGACGCATACGCCAATATGCCTCACATACCCGGCGGCGAAACCTATCCGGAACAGTGGACGCAGAAAGCCACCCAATTCCGCGAAACCATGGTATCGGCCGGACGCGCCGAAATCGACCTTTCATACGGGCCGGGCGAGCGCAATTGCTGGGATCTTTTCCTTCCTGAAAGCAATCCCAGGGGGCTGTTCGTCTTCATTCATGGCGGCTACTGGATGCGTTTCGACAAATCTTCCTGGTCATATGTAGCCGCTGGCCCACTGGCGCATGGTTTTGCCGTCGCCATGCCAAGTTATTCGCTGTGCCCGCAGGTCCGCATCCGCGACATCACGCGCGAGATCGGCGCGGCGATCGAAGCGGTGGCCGCGCGCATCGCCGGTCCGATCCTATTGGCCGGCCATTCCGCCGGCGGCCATCTCGTCTCGCGCATGCTCTGCGCCGATACGCCCTTGTCGAGTTCCACGCTTGGCCGCATTGCCAACACGGTCAGCATTTCCGGCGTGCATGATCTGCGCCCGCTGGTTCCGCTTGAACTCAACGCAACCTTGCACCTCGACGCTGAGGAGGCGGCAGCCGAAAGCCCGGCCCTTCTCGAACCCGCCGGCGAAGTGAACCTGGTCTGCTGGGCCGGCGCGGCGGAACGTTCGGAATTCGTCCGCCAGAACGCGCTGCTTGCCAATATCTGGCGCGGTCTGCGCGCCAATACTTTATGCGTCGAAGAACCCGACCGCCATCATTTCAGCGTGGTCGAAGGACTGGCCAACCCGGAAAGTCCATTAATGACGACCCTCATGGACTGAAATCAAAAATTTATACACATGCGGCCGGGGAGGACGCCCCTCCGTGGTAGGGCAAGGATTTGACATCAAGAGGCGAAGAGCGAAGCGATCGGGACCGGAAAACCAGATCCGCTGGCCCGCGAACGGATGCCGGGACTGAGGTCTCGGTGGAAACAAAAACTATTTCCCTGTAAACACCGGCTTCTGCTTGGCGAGGAAGGCGGCGACCGCGTTCCTGAAATCCTCCGATTCGGTGAGCGGCTGCTGCGCCCTGGCCTCGAGCGTGATCGCATCCTGCAGCCGCATGCGCCCGACATGACGCAGCACCTTTTTGGCCGCGGTCTGCGCCAGCGGCGCGCCGGTCGCCAGTTTTTCCGCCCAGGCCGCTGCCTCCCCGACGGCCGCGTTCCTCGCCACCACCCGGTTGGCGATCCCCAGTCCGAGGCATTCGGAAGCAGGGATGCGTTTGCCTTCGACAATGGTCTCGAAGGCGCGCTGATAGCCCATGGCGTGCAGCAGGTGCCAGGTCGTGCCGCCATCGGGAATGAGGCCGATCGCGGCGAAGGCGAGATAGACCGATGCGTCCTCATCCATCACCACCAGATCGCAGGTCATGGCGAGCGCGCCGCCGATACCCGCCGCCACGCCATTAACGGCGGCCATCCAGATCTTGGAACTGTCGGCGATACCCATCAGGAACGGCTTGTATTCGCTCTCGATCTGCTCGGTGATCGAAGGCGGCATCCCGTCGGACAGATCGGCACCGGCGCAGAACCCTTCGCCCGCGCCCGTCAACACCACGACGCGGATGGCCTCGTCCTCGTTGACCGATTGAACCGCCTGAAGCAGTGCCGCGCGCAATTGCCCGTTGAAGGCATTGCGCACCTTCGGCCGG
>JAJDOK010000034.1 GCA_022340185.1 Salaquimonas sp.
GCGCGAACGGCCCATGCCGAAATCGCGGTAGAATTCCGCGCCTTTCGCCAGGATGACCGGCACCGAGGCGAGCGAGATGACATTGTTGACCACGGTCGGGCGGCCCATGAAGCCCTGCAGCGCCGGTAGTGGCGGCTTGGCACGCACCACGCCGCGCTTGCCTTCCAGTGAATTGAGCAGCGAGGTTTCCTCGCCGCAGACATAAGCGCCCGCACCGACCCTGACCTCAATGTCGAAGGTGTGCTTGGAACCGAGGACGGAATCGCCCAGCAGACCCTTGTCGCGGGCGATGTCGATCGCTGCATTCACCGTACGAATAGCGTCGGGATATTCCGAGCGCAGATAGATATAACCCCTGGTTGCGCCTGTCGCGATGCCGGCGATCGCCATGCCCTCGATCAGCACGAAGGGATCGCCCTCCATGATCATCCGGTCGGCGAAGGTACCGCTGTCGCCCTCGTCGGCGTTGCAGACAATGGTTTTCTGCTCTCCTTCGGCCTCGCGCACGGTCTTCCACTTGATGCCGGTCGGAAAGCCCGCACCGCCGCGCCCGCGCAGACCCGACTCCGTCACCGAAGCAACGATTTCGGCCGGCTGCATATCCAGCGCCTTGTGCAAGCCTTCCAGCCCGCCATGCGCCTGGTAATCCTCGAACGATAGCGGGTCGATGACGCCACAGCGCGCGAAGGTCAGCCGCGTCTGGTTTTTCAGGAACGGGATTTTCTCGGTCTGACCAAGCGACAGGGCATGATCGCCACCGTCGAGGAATTTCGCCTTGAACAGCGAAGTTACGTCGCCATCCGTCACCGGACCGTAGGCAACGCGGCCTTCCGCCGTTTCCACCTCGACCAGCGGCTCCAGCCAGATCATGCCGCGCGAACCGTTGCGCACGATCTTCACGTTGAGGTCACGGGTTTTCGCCTCGCGGGCGATTGCCTCGGCCACTGCGTCGGCGCCGAGCGCGCGGGCCGCCGCGTCGCGTGGAACATAGACGGTCGTGCTCATGTGCGGCACTCCGCCAGGATGGTGTCAATCTTTTCATGCGTCACGCTGGCGACGACCTTGCCGTCGACCATCGCCGCCGGCCCGCAGGCGCAAAGTCCGAGGCAATAGACGTTTTCGAGTGTCACCGCACCGTCGCCCGTCGTCTCGCCGGGTTCGACACCGAGCGCGGCGGCGGCATGTGCGGCAACCGCCTCGCCGCCCATCGCCTGGCAGGCTTCGGCGCGGCACAGTTTCACGACATGGCGCCCGGCAGGCGCCTCGCGGAAATCGTGATAGAAGCTGGCCACGCCATGGATTTCGGCGCGGGAGATGTTCAGCCTGTCGGCGACGAGCTTCAGCGCTTCCTCGGGCAGATGGCCGAATTCGGCCTGAAGTCCGTGCAAAATAGGCAAAAGCGGGCCTTCGAGGCCCGCCATTTCATTGACCATCGCCGTTGTCGTTTCGGCGATCTCTGTCCGGGTACCTGACGGCTGCAAGGCAGCGCACCTCCCTCACTAGAGCAATTCCAGGAAAAGTGGAAACCGGTTTTCCGTCCGGAATTGCGTGAAATCAAAAGACCGGATCGTTTAATCGATTCCCCGAATCGGTGAAACGATCTAGGCGCGATTACACGCTGATTGCCTATGGAACCAGACTAAACGGCCAAAATCAATAAAGCAGAATCGTTGTTTGATAGGATATTCCTATCAAACGCATGGTCACGAAGTGGTGCGGTCCGGCGCGGCGAAATCGCCCGCCAGTACCTTTGCTTCGGACAGCAACGCCTTGACCAGCGGCATATGCGGTTCGCGCGGCTGCACGACGAGACCGACCGTGTGGCTGGCATCCGGCTCAACGATGGGGATGGCACGAACCGGTTCGGCGAAACCGAAGGTTTCGGCGAGATTGAGCGGCATGATCGACGACCATCTTCCCGTGCGGATATGGCTGAACAGCACCGTCATCGAATTCGATTCGAGCGACGGGCGTGCCGAGACGCCGGCCTGCGCCAGATGGTGGTCGATGATCCGCCGGTTCTGCATGTCGGGGGTCAGCAGGCAGAGCGGCAGATCCGCCAGCTCGGCCCATGTGACGGCGGTGCGCTCCGAATACCGGTTTCCCGCCGCGGTGATGAGCTGGTAGCGCTCCGAATAGAGCGGCACCGAGATCACCCGCCCCAGCGGCTCGTTGTCGAGATAGGTGATGCCGGCGTCGATATCGAGATTGCCGAGCAGCATCAGCACCTCGATCGATGTGCGCGACAGGATCGAGAAGGTGATGCCGGGGTGCTTCTCGCGAAGCGGCGTCGTCAGGCGCGGCACCATGGCAAGCGCGGTCGGGATCGCGGCTATGCGGATGCGGCCGCTCAGGCCGAGGCGCGCGGCGCGCATCTCCTCCTTCATCGCACGCGCATCACCAGAGATACGCCGCGCCCAGGCGAGGACCTGCTCGCCCTCCGGTGTCAGCCCCTGGAAACGCGAGCCGCGCTTGACCAGCAGCACGCCGAGCTGGTCCTCCAGCTGCTTGATGTTCGACGACAGCGTCGGCTGGCTGACATTGCAGGCCGCCGCGGCGCGGCCGAAATGGCGCTCGCGGGCAAGCGTCATGAACATCTCAAGCCTGTCGATCATCGCAGCTGAAGCCCTCCGGACCTGTTCACCGCGTCCTAGATAGAACAGGCGGGGGCGTATTCAAAGAAGATGCAGACCCTGCGGAGTCTGCCACTACGTCCGGAATCAATGGCCGAAATAGGCCTTGGCGAGTTCGGGATCGGATTTCAATTCCTCCGTTGGCCCGCTGACGGCGACCGAACCGGTTTCCAGGACGTGGATATGACTTGCAAGCTGCATCGCGAAATTCACGTTCTGCTCGGCGATCAGGATGGTCAGTCCCGTCTCCTTGTTGAGCCGCACCAGCGCATCGGCAATCCCGGCGCAGATCTTCGGCGCGAGCCCGATGGTCGGCTCGTCGACCAGCAGGATGCGCGGGCTGGTCATCAGCGCACGTCCGAGCGACACCATCTGGCGTTCGCCGCCCGATTGCGTCGCCGTTTCCTGCGAGCGGCGTTCGCGCAGCACCGGGAACAGGCTGTGCACCAGTTCCAGGTTCTTCTCGATGTCATTACGCGCGGTATAGGCGCCGACCAGCAGATTGTCGCGCACGCTCATATAGGGGAAGAGATGCGCGCGCTCCGGCGCATAGCCGACGCCGGCATTGACCAGTTCGGATGAGTCGAGACCGGTGATCTCGCGACCCTCAAGCTTGATCGAGCCGGTTGTCTTGACCAGGCCCATGATGGAATCCATCAGCGTCGACTTGCCCGCGCCATTGGGGCCGATCACGCCGACGATTTCGCCTTCCTCGAGCTTCATCGACACGCCATGCAACGATTCCGCCATGCCGTAATAGGCGTAGAGGTTTTCGATCTCCAGAATCGCCATCGCCGTTATCCTATTGCCCCAGATAGGCGGCGCGGACTTCCTCGTCGCCCATCACTTCCTGGAAGGTCCCTTCGGCGATCTGCCGGCCGAAATTCATCGCGACCGCCCGGTCGACCAGCGGCTCCAGTGAGCGCAGATCGTGGCTGACGATGACGAAGGTCATGCCCTCCTTGCGCTTCTTGGCGAGCAATTCCGAAATCTGCGCGATCTCGGCCAGCGTCAGCCCGGCAAAGACCTCGTCGAGCAGCATGACCTCCGGTTTGGTCGCCAGCGTGCGTGCCAGTTCCAGCTTTCTGAGGTCGCCCATCGACAGCGTGCTCGGCGTGCGCTCCAGATCTTCCTGCTTGAAGCCGACGCTCAGCGCCACGTCCAGTTCCGCTTTGGGGTCGGGTCCGCGCAGCAGCATCTGCCACAAACTGTCCGGCATCATGCCGACGCGGATATTGCCGGCGACATCCATGTCGGCGAACGGCCGGGGCACCTGATAGGTTCGCGATATGCCGCTCTGGATGCGCTGATGCGTCGGCATGCGTGATATTTCCCGGCCCTGCAGTTTGATCGATCCGGAATTCTGGCGGATTTCGCCCATGATCAGCGAAAAGATCGTCGTCTTGCCCGCTCCGTTCGGACCGATCAGCGCCAGCGATTCGCCCTCTTCGACGTCGAAGCTTAGATCGTTGGTGGCCACGATCCCGCCGAAGCGCTTGAAGACATTCTCAACCTCAAGCAGCTTTGCCATCGCCCACCTTCCCCGAATTCTTCGAGTTGTTCGCGTTTTTCGAGCGCATGCCGTCGCGCAAATCAGCGATGATCGCGTAGATGCCCTTCGGCTGGTAGACATAGAGGACGAGCGCGACGAGCCCGTAGATCAGGTAGCGCTCGCTGCCGGGCAGCAGCGGCCGCAGATATTCCAGCAGGAAGGTCATGAAGAACGCGCCGAGCATTGGCCCGACGATCGTCGAGGCACCCCCGATCAGTGCCGAGACGATGATCGTGAACACGAAATCGATATCGAACAGCGCCCGCGGCGCGATCGAGCCGAGATAGTGGACGTAGAAAGCGCCGCCGATGCCCGCCACGGCCGCCGACACCATGAAGGCGAACAGCTTCAGCTTCGTCGTCGACAGCCCGCTTCCCGAAACCGCTTCCTCGTTCATGGCGATGGCATCGAGCGCGGTGCCGAGCCTTGTGCGCGCCAACACCCACAATACGAGCGCGATGCCGAGCATCAGCAGGAAGGAGAAATAGTAATTCGGCACAGCGCCGACCAGCAGCGTCTTGACGCCGGAAATGCCGCGCGTACCTCCCGTCAGGTCCGGCCGGATCACCTGGGTGAGCTGGTATATCAGCTCCATGAAGGCAAGCGTCACCAGGGCGAAATAGGTACCCTTGATGCGCAGCGCCGGCAGGAAGAAGAACGTGCCGCCGGCAATCGTCGTCAGCACCGCGATCGGAATGGAATATTCGATCGGCATGTGGAAGCGGTAGCTCAGGATGGCGGTGGTGTAGGCGCCGATGCCGATCAGGAAAGGATGGCCGAAGCTGACATAGCCGGTCTTGCCCGACAGGAAATCCCAGCTCATCGCGAAGATCGCGAGAAAGTTCGCGAAGATGATGATGCGCAGCGTGCCGTTGGAGACGACCTGTGGCAGCAACAGCATGATGGCAGCGAAGGCGATCCATAGTGCCACGTGGCGTGGTGTCATGATCCCCTTCATGTCAGAGATCCCCCCTGCCGAACAGGCCCTGCGGCCGCACCACCAGCACGATGATGATCAGCAGCATGGTGAAGATGCCGCGCAGTTCCGCGCCGATCAGTGTGGAGGTTATGATCTCCATGAAGCCAATGATGTGGGCGACGATCAGGCTGCCGATGATCGAGCCGATGCCACCGACGATCACCACGGCGACCGCGATGATCAGCGGCGAAACCCACATCGACGGGTTGAGCTGGGTGTGGGTGGCGAAGAACACGCCCGCCACCGCACCAAGCGCGCCGGAGATCGCCCAGGTGGTCAGATTGATGCGGTCGGTGCGGATACCGGAGATCAGCGCGCCCTTGGGATCCATCGATACTGCCTGGATGGCGCGGCCTAGATGCGTGAATTTGACGAAGGCCAAAAGCCCGCCAAGGATGATCCAGCTCGCAATCATGGCCATGACCATGTTCTTGGTGATCGTCGTGGAGCCGACGTGCCAAACGCCATTGACGATGGGCAGCAGGATTTTCGAGCTGTCGTTGAACAGCAACACGATGCCGGCCTGGATGATAACGGCAAGGATAAGGGTGGAAATCTCCACGGCGACCTGGTCGCCCTCCAGCCGCTTGACGAGCAGCCGGTACATCAGGATGCCGGCAATGGCGCCGACCACCACCGCCGACAGGAAGCCCAGGGTTTTCGGCAGATGCCAGATGTGCACTGCGTAGAAATAGGCGTAGCCGCCCATCATGATATAGGCGCCGTAGGCCAGGTTGAGTACGCGTCCGACGCTGAAGATCAGCGTGAAGCCGACCGCGATCAGCGCATAAAGACCGCTCAACAGAAATCCTTGTATCAGGATCTGCGTCATCCCGGGCTCCGCGGCGATTTTCGGTGAAGTCGATTATCAGGAAGGCCGGACCGGCGCGCAAGTGGGCGCCGGCCCGTCTGGGTTCACCAGTTTATTTCTTGACCCAGGAAGGTACTTCGAATTCGCCGGTGGCGTATTTCGGCGGATAGACGACCTTTGCGTCGCCGTTTTCATACCACTGGATGACCACCATCGACGGTGCGCCATCGTCATAGGGCGGCGTGATGTCGAAGCGGATATTGTGCGGATAGGTCCGCTGGGTGCGCTCCTCGACCTCGCCCGGCTTCCAGAAGGCGTAGCGCAGCCAGAGCTTGCCGTCCTTCATCAGCTTGAGGTCCTGATTCTCCATCGCCGGCACCCATTTGTCGAGTCCGAAACCGCCCGCTTCCTCGGCCGCCGCGAAGGCCTGCTTGATGCCCCAATAGGCGTTGAAGCCGTTGAAATGCGGGTATTTCGGGCGCTCATTGCCGTATTCGGCAATGTACTTGTCGACGAATTTCTGGGATTCGGGATCGGCCACGAAACCGACCGAGGGAACCGGGCTCAGCGTCGAGATGCCGCCGCCGGCACCGCCGGTGTCATCCCAGTATTCCTGACCGAGCGCCGAGACGTTCACGCCGGTCATGGCGAGCGGCACTTGCAGCTTCACATATTGCGAGGAGACGACCTGACTGTTGACCGAGGCGATGAGGTAGATGAAGTCGGCGCCGCTGTCGACAGCGCGCGAGAAGATCGGCGAGAAGTCGACCGTCGCGGTGTCGTAGACGATGGTGTCGAGCACCTCGATGCCGGCCTCGGGCGCCAGAAGCTGGGTGACCAGCCCGTTGATGGCGTTACCGAAAGCGGTGTCTTCCTGCAGGATGATGGTCTTCTTCCAGCCCATCTTCTTGGCCAGGATGTCCTTGCCGAAATCGACATAGAGCGTGGCGAGCGCCTCGTCGGTGGCCACGTTCATGAAATACATCTTGTAGGTGTCGTAATCCTCGACCAGCTTGTCGATGATGCCGATATTCGACGTCCAGGTGTCGAGCGTCGGAATCTTGTATTCCGTCATGCGCGGCAGCCAGCCGAGCGAAACGTCATCGATGCAGCCCGAGATGATGAAGTCCACCCCCTCGGTTTCGGCGAGATACTCGTAGGCCTTGATGCCTTCGGTGACGTCCTCGTGGGTGTCGGCCTTGACCATTTCGATCTGCTTGCCGCCCAGCACGCCGCCGGCCGCGTTCAGTTCGTCGATCGCGATCTGCGCGCCGCGCATGGTGGAACGCCCGGCATCCGACGCGAAGGAACCGATGAAACCGACCTTGATCGTATCCGCGGCATGGCTCCAGCCGGCAGACACAAGTCCCGCCGACAATGCCAGCGCCGCCACGGCTACCAGCTTCTTCATTGACTGCATGATGCTCCCTCTCCCCTGTTTGTTTTGGGTGAATTCTGTATTCTGTATTCAAAGTAACATCACATATCGGGACCGTCAATTCGCGCAGGCCGTAACGCACCTGTTAGTGACTGCCTTCGAAGATTGCCCGGTAGGCGGGGTCGTCGTGGACCAGTGCGTCGGCCTCGATCTCGATCATCATGCCCGGCGTGGTCAGTCCCGCCTCGACCGCGCTGGTCGCCGGATCGATGCCCCGGAACACCTCGCCATGCGCGCGCACGAAGGCGCCACCGCCCGCTGCCATGTCGCTCAGAAAACCGCGTGTTCGCACGATGTGGTGCATGCCGGCACCGGCTTCGCCGAGCGCTTCCTCGATGCGCTTGAAGATGTAGATCGCCTGGGCATAGGTGTCGCCCGGCGCATGCAGCTTGCCGGAAGGTTCGATGGCGGTGGTGCCGGCGACGAAGACAAAGGGACCGACCCGCTTGACCCGTGCATAGGCGCCGATTTCCTCGAAGCGTCCGCCAGTCTTGATGGTCAACGGCTTGATGGTCACCACGCTCATCGTTCCGGTCCGTCTATCCCTTCAGGCCGAGCCGGCCGGCAATGGCGTCGGCGGCTCTTTTCAGCGCTTCGGTCTCTTCCGGTGAAAGCTTCAGTTCCTCGACCTCCAGCACGCCAGTGGCGCCCAGATGACATGGCACACCGAGCACCACGCCTGATATCCCGTATTCGCCCTCGAGCATGACGGAGACAGGGACCGCACCGGCCCGCGCGCCGCGGATATGGTCGATCAGTTCGATCGAGGCATGCGCCGGGGCGAGCGTTGCCGAACCGGTCTTGCGCAGCGCAACCACCTGGCCGCCGCCTGTGACGGCATCCTTCACGCAGGCGTCGATCTGTTCTTTCGACAGGTAAACATCGAGCGGCCTGCCCTTGATGCGGGCGCGGCTGACGATCGGCGCCATCTCGTCGCCATGCGAACCGAGCGTGATCGCCTCGACATCGGCGGGCGTAACCCCCGCCGCCTGCGCCAGCGCATTGCGGAAGCGGCTGGAATCGAGCGTACCGGCCATGCCGAGCACACGTTCGCGCGGAAAGCCCGTTGCGCGCAGCATCTCGACCGTCATCTCGTCCAGTGGATTGGTCACGACGATGACGACGGCATTCGGCGCGAAGGCCTTCAGCGCCTCGGCCGCCTGCTGGATCACGCGCGTATTGACGCCAATGAGATCGGCGCGGCTCATGCCCGGCGTGCGCGGCCGTCCGGCGGTGACCACCACCACGTCGGAGCCTGCGATCAGCGACAGATCCATGCCACCGACGGCCTTCGCCGCCGTACCGGTGATGCCGCTGGCATGGTTGAGATCGAGCGCGACGGCTTCCGCCATGCCGGGCATGATATCGACCAGCGCGATTTCCGCCGCCATGTCGCCATTGGCCGCCAGATGCGCGATATTGGCGCCGACACCGCCCGCGCCGATCAGACCGAGCTTGGCGAGCCGCCTGGCGCTACGCGCTTCGGCATGCCTCGGCGCGATCCAGCGCGGTGCGCGCCGGTAGAGCCCGCGCGCCATCGCCGCCCCGCCATCCACCTGTTTCGGCGCCGGCCGCTCCAGCGGGCCGTCGACGAGCTGGATGCCGAGACGTTCTGCCGTTTCGCGCGCCATGTCGGTGACGATGTCGCCGGCCATTACCTCGAGCCGGACCTTCCCGGACCGACGTACTGCCTCGACATGTTCGGCACCGATGACGCGCTTGGCCTTGTTCATTTTCCGTGGCTCATTTTTCCGGCTTGCCGTCCACCGCCTCGACCGCCTTGACCGCGGCCTCCATCGCGGCCGTCACCGACTGCTCGCTGCCCGAGATGAACAGCCGGCCGAACCGGCCGACCGCGCGCACCTCGACAATGTCGATCTCTGCCGATTTCTCCGCCTCGTTGGCGGCGATCGAGATATAGGCGGCCGGAGCAACCTCGAGGATGCCGAGCGTCTGGCCCGGCACCAGCAGCGAACCCTTGCGCCATTTGTTGAGAAGCTGCGCCTGATAGGGTTCCACCGAGGTGATGATCTGGGTGGATGCAACCTTCGGTTTCACCCGGTCGCCCATCGTCGCGCCGAGTTCGGCAAGGATCGCATCGCGCGCGGCGCTCACTTCTGCATTGGATTGCGAACGCAGGATGAAAAAGCCGAACTCGCGCTCGACAAGCTGCGTCGTCGCCTCGACCGAACTCGCCTTCAACGCCCGGTCGATCAGCCTGAACACGCCATTGCCCGGCGCGAATTCGCCGATCAGAACGGTGTCGCCCGACAGCGGCACGGAGCCCTGCACGGTGGCGCCGTTATAGGCTGCGAATTTCGGCTGCAGATTGTCGATCTGCATCAGGGCGCGAATGGTGATCTCGGATGCCACGCTTATTCTCCGTATTCGTCATAAATGTCGCGCCACGGGCGGTTCTCGTAGGCGACGCGCTTGATGTTGATGAGGTGCAGCGCCGTCACATTGTCCGACGTGATCGAGCCCGACCACGTGCCGGTGCCCAGCATGAAAGAGGGCTCCAGCGCGGTCGAATAGCCCATGCCGCCCATGATCGCCGGTGTGTTGACCAGCACGCGCCCGGTAGGCACCGTCGCATAGCGCGCCACCACCTGCGGATCGTCGCAATGGATCAGCGCTGTGTGGCCCCAGCCCTCGAATTTGGCGATGCCGTGCGACAGTTCGATGCCATGGCTGGTGTCGCGCGCTTCGTAGAAGGCGAGCACCGGATTGAGCTTTTCGGCCGTCAGCGGCCGCTGCCAGCCGATCTCGGTTTCCTCCGAAACCAGGCAGCGCGTGCGCGGCGGAATCGAGAAGCTGGCCTTCGAGGCAAGCGCCTCGGGCGACTGGCCGACATTTTCGGGATCCATCGCCTGCCTGCCGAGGAAGATCACCTTGGCGAGGCGGTCGGCTTCGGCCGGCGTCATGAAATAGGCGCCACGCAGCTTCATCTCGTGGCGCAGTTCGCGCGCGATCTTCTTGTCCGCGATCACCGCCTGTTCGGAAACGCAGGCTGTGCCGTAATCGAAGCATTTCGAGGTGATGATCTGTTCGGCCACCTCGCCGATCTCGCCGGCCTTTGATTCATGGATGTAGCAGGGCACGTTCCCCGCACCGACGGCCAGAGTCGGCTTGCCCGACGAATAGGCCGCACGCACCATGCCCGGCCCGCCCGTCGCCATAACTACCGAAGTGCGGCGATGCTTCATCAATTCCGCCGTGCCCTGGATGGTCACGTGGTCGAGGCACTGGATCAGTCCCTTGGGCGCACCCATCTGCTCGGCAGCTTCGGCCATGATGCGCACCGTTTCCAGGCCGCATTTGACGCCGCGCGGATGCGGCGCGCAGACAATGGCGTTGCCCGCCTTTACCGCCGACAGCACCTTGTAGATGATCGTCGAGGTCGGGTTGGTGACCGGGATCAGCGCGGCGACCACGCCCATCGGCTCGCCGATGGCCGCGACCTTGGCCGCGTCGTCGCGCCACAGCACACCGAGCGTCGTGACCGTGCGCAGGTAGTCGGCGACCGAAAGCGCATTGAACAGATTCTTGACCCGCTTGTCCTCGACATTGCCATAGCCGGTTTCTTCCACCGCCAGTTCGCCGAGGCGGCGGGCTTCGGGTTCGATGGCGCGCGCCATCGCGTCGACGATTTCGTTGACGCGGACAGGATCGGTTCCCTGGAACTGCCTGTAGGCCTCGAAAGCGCTTTCGGCGCAGCGCCGCGCCGAGGCGATCGACTTGAGATCGTCATCCATGGCGCGCCCCCGCGATGCTGTCCAGAATACGCCGGGCTTCGTCGAGATTGCCGGCATTGACGCCGATCGCGTCCAGCTTGCGACCGGCCGGTTCGACATCGGCACCGAGCACGGTCGAGGCAAGCGTGATCATCGCTTCGGTTGCCGGTGCTTCGATATCCGCGACACGGGCCGCGGAAAGCAAGGGCGCCAATGAGCCAATGGTGGCGCAGCGGATGATGTCGGCAGCCTGCCTGGCGTTCGGTATGGGCCGTGCACCTTCGCCGCGCGCAGCGCCCGCATGCGTCGTTACCCAGTCTTCGTCGCTCGGCAGTTCGCGCACACCGAAACGCGAGGCGACGGTGCGTCGTTCGTCGGCAAGCCGAGAGATGACCGCCATCTGGCCCGGCCCTATCAGCGACCGGAATGTCTGGTTTTCATCGAGCGGAACGCCACCTTCTGGAATCGCGGGACCGCCGGAACCGGCAACCACGCCGCCAAGCAGCAGCGCCGGCACTTCGACCAGACCCGAACCGTCGGCAAAGCCGCTATGGACCGTGGAGAGCTTGCCCACCATATTGGGCAGGAAACGAACCAGCCCGGTAATGCAGTCTTCGCGCCCGGCAGGCAGCGTCGCGGCGGCAACCGGTGCGGCAATCGAGAGGTTCAGCAGCGTGCCCTTGGCCTCGCTCCAATAGGGCAGACCCTGCGCTTCGACGATGGTGAAATCGGTCTTGCAGCCGCCGACTCTCAACAGCCACGCCGCTTCCGCCGCACCAAGCGAACGCCCGGGCGCCAGAACCAGCACCTGGCCGTCTTTCAGATGATCGGCCAGCACCATGGCATAGGTGCGCTGCTTATGGACCGGGCCGGTGAGGAATACCGCTTCCGCCGCGGCGACGGCGATGTCGAGTTCGCCGGTGGTCTGGATCGAGGGCGCACCATCGCGGTCGACCTGATAGGTGCCAACCGGGCCGGCGCCGCGGATGGTAATGCCCGCGCCGGAGCGTAATTGCTCCAGCTCCCGTCCGTAGGCGGAAAACAGCGTCACTTCCGCGCCTTCCGACAGGCAAAGCGCCGCGATCTGTAGCGCGTCGGCGCCACCACCCAGCACCGCGACTCGGGAAATGGCGCGCGCCGGCAGTGGCGTGTCGCCTCGCCCCTGCGCGGCAACGGCGTTGGCAAATTCTTCGAACGCGGTCCCGTTCATGAAACGCTTCCCGTTGGAGGATGGTCCGCCCGAGCCATGCCCAAAGGCACGGCCAGGCATGCGGCCAGGACTTGAGCCGGACTAATCCGGCCAGCCTCAGTCGGCCGAACCGCCGCCAAGCCCAGCGATGATGGCTTCCAGCTCGTCGTGCGGGCGCGGGATCACGTGAACGGCGATCACTTCACCGACCTTGTTGGCCGCGACCGAACCGGCGTCCGTGGCGGCCTTGACCGCACCGACCTCGCCGCGCACCAGCGTGGAGACCAGGCCGCCACCGGACTTGGTCTGCGACAGAAGGGTCACGCTGGCCGCCTTGACCATGGCGTCAGCTGCCTCGATCGCCGCGACCAGGCCGCGGGTCTCGATCATTCCAAGGGCCATCTGGCCGCTAACCGGTTTTGCCATTTCAGTACTTCCTCCTGTTGGAACTATTCCGGGCCTCAAGACCCGATATCGACGTGATCCACAATCGCGGCCGCCACCATGTCGACCGGCAATCCTCCCGTGCGCGCCGGAATGCGCGCAGCAGAGCCCGAAACCGCCAGCACCATGTCGCCGACGCCGGCCGAGCAGGCATCGGCCATCACGACCGATTTCTCGATCACCTTGCCGGTGCCGTCCTCGATATCGGCGACCAGCAGGGTCAGCCCGGACAGCTTGGGATCCTTCACCGTGGCCGTAACCGTGCCGGTGATGCGTGCGATTTTCATGACTCTAGAAATTCCTGAGATAGCGGTCGAATTCGACCGGCGTGACCTGGGCCTCCATGAAGCCCGCCTCGCGTTCGGATTGCTGGATGAAGAGTTCGCACATGTCCTCGCCCAGCACGTCCTTCATGAAGGAGGAGCCGCGAGCTGCTGCGATCGCGTCATTGATGTTGGTCGGAATCGGTTCGGCGTCCTCGTCCTCGTAGGCATTCCCGAGCGTCGGCTCGCTGGGCTCCATGCCCTGCTCGATGCCGTCGAGCCCGGCAGCGATATCGCTCGCCAGTAGCAGATAGGGGTTGGCGTCTGCGCCCGCGTCGCGCTTTTCGCAGCGCACCGCGCTGTCAGCGCCTTCGATGATGCGGATGCCGACGGTGCGATTGTCCGGACCCCAGGTCGTGTTGATAGGGCAAAACGAGAAGGGCTGGCGGCGGCGGAAGCCATTCGGCGTCGGCGAACCGCACAGTGCCGTCTCGGCCATGCGCTTCTGCAGGCCGGCGACGAAATTGCGACCGGTGGCGCTAAGCTTGCCATTGTCTGCGAAAACGTTCTTGCCATCCTTCCACAGCGAATAATGGGTGTGGAAGCCGTTTCCTGACGGCTCGAAGAACGGTTTCGCCATGAAGGTGGCGAGATAACCGTGCTCATGCGCAAGCTGCTTGACCAGCGTGCGGAACTTGACGACGCGGTCGGCAGCCTTCAGTGCCTCGTCATAACGGATGTTCACCTCGACCTGGCCGGACGCATATTCCGGGTTCGACTGTTCGATCGGGATGCCGGCCTCGTTGATCTGCTGACGGATCGGACCGAGCACATGCTCAAGTTCGGCGGCGCGCGACAGTGAATAGACCTGGATACCCTGATCTCTGGGCTGCAGTGTTTCGGGATCGAGCAGATAGAATTCCAGTTCGGTGCCGGTGAAGACGGTGTAGCCCATCGATTTGGCGCGCTCGACCTGGCGGATCAGCACCTGGCGCGGATCGATCGGCACGGGCTTGTGGTCCATGCCCTCGGCACGGCCCATGCAGAAGGCAACGCCAAGTTCCCAGGGCAGCGCAACCGGTTCCTCGAGCGGGAACATGTGCATGTCGGGATAGCCATTGCCGAAATTGACATAGGGCGTGTCCCAGACGTCGCTGGTCATATCGATGGCGAACAGCGCGATCGACAGGGCGTTGCCGGATTTGCAGATGGTTTCCCAATGCGTCGACGGGATGCGCTTTCCCCGCATGATCCCGTTCAGATCGCCAATGCCGAGCACAACCGTATGGGTGCCCTCAGGCAGTTTGAAAACCTCGCCTGCCATAAACCCCTCCTGTCTTACAGCACTTGATGCGTGGCTGTATTCTGAATACAGTATGCAGATAAGAATTTTTTTGCAAGGGGGGAGTCCGGCCTTGAAAACTGAAGCGATTGTGGTCGGTGCCGGCATCGCCGGTTCGATGACGGCCCTGCACCTGGCGCGGCGCGGCGTGAAAACGCGTCTGATCGATCGCTGGGAGCCCGGCCATTCGCGCGCTTCCTCCACCGACTACAATCGGGTGATCCGCGCCATTCATGGCCGCGACGAGTTCTACACGCGCTGGGCGCGCGAAGCCCGCCTGCGCTGGCTGGAATTGCAGGCCGAAAGCGGACAGAAGCTTTACTACGAGTGCGGTGCGCTGATCCTGGCGACCGCCGGACATTGCCACTGGGAGGACGCCACCGCCGAGACCTTCACCAAGCTGGGTGTGCCTTTCCACAAATTCACCCCCGACGAGGTGGCGATCCGCTTTCCGCAATTCGACCCGACCGGCATCGCCTATGCCCTCTACGAGCCGGAAGCCGGCATGAACATGGCCCATCGCGGCGTCATCACCGCCGTCGACCTTTTCAGGAAGGCCGGCGGCATTGTCGAGCGCGGGCACGTGACGACCGACGAGCGGGAGCGTTTAATGCTGGACGGCAAGCCGCTCGAAGCCGATCTCATCGTTGTTTCGACCGGCTCATGGATGGCGGACATGTATCCGCGCACGATCAAGCCGATCCTGAAAGTGGTCGGCGTCAACGTGCTCTACACCTCGACACCCGACGGCTCCACCGCCTTCGACCAGGAAAACATGCCCTGCTGGATCGACCACGGCGAAGGATCGTTCGGCCTGCCCTCGGTGGAAGGCTCCGGCGTCAAGGCTGCCGTGGTGATCCCCGACAAGATCGACCTCGACCACGACGAAAGGCTGATCCGCCGCCAGATGCTGAGCCGCACGCGCGCCTATATCCGCAAGCGCTTTCCGGGTCTTGTCGGCCAGCCCGTGGTCGATTCGAAATTCAACCAGATCGCGCTCACGCCCGACACGCACTTCATCGTCGACTGGCATCCCGAGCACAAGAACGTGCTGCTGGCCGGCGGCTGCTCCGGCCATCTCTACAAGCATGGTCCCGTATTCGGCGATTTCGTTGCCGGCGTCGGTCTGCGCGACTATGGCACTGCCGACCGTTTCAAGATCGCCGGCCGCAGGAAACTCTCCCCCGCCGAAAGCCCGTCGGGACGCTGACCGTCTCGGTTACTGAGATAAACCGCCCATGGATTTCAACGGCAAGAAAGTGATCGTCACCGGCGCCAGCCGCGGCATCGGTCTGGCCACTGCCCGCGCCTTCCTCGCCGCCGGCGCAACCGTCGCCGTCAACGGCCGCAGCGAAGCCTCCGTCGCCCGCGCCCTTGACGAACTTGCCGGCGTCGGTCGCGCCCTCGCCGCACCGGGCGACGTTGCCTCGGTACCCGGCTGCGAGGCGATGATAGGCGACGCCATCGCCGCACTCGGCGGGCTCGATATCCTTGTCAACAACGCCGGCACGTTCTTCCGCGGCTCCATCGAGGAGACGGACGAGGCCGCCTGGGATCATGTCCTCAACCCCAATCTCAAGGGGCTTTTCTTCTGCAGCCGCGCCGCCTTGCCGGCGCTCAGGGCCTCAGGCGGCAGTATCGTCAATGTCGCCTCCGAATCCGGCCTTGCCGGCTATGCCGAAACCTCCGCCTATTGCGCCTCCAAGGGCGCGGTGGTGAACCTCACGCGTTCCATGGCCATCGAACTCGCACCCCGGGTGCGGGTCAATTGCGTCTGCCCTGGCGTGGTGGAAACCGACATGGCCCGGTCCGCGTTCGCCATAGCGGGCGATGAGGAGGCCGGCCTCGCCCAGCAGCGCTCGCAATACCCGATGCAAAGGATCGGCACGCCACAGGAAATCGCCGAGGCGATCCTCTTCCTCGCTTCCGATGAAGCTGGCTTCATCAATGGTGCCGCACTTCCCATCGAAGGCGGCGCCACCGCTGGCGGATAGCGCAAATACGGCGAAAGGAAATCCGCCCAGAACTGCTCGACAGTCCTGAGCGGATTTCCCCGTCAGGCAGCCCCCTGCCCGATGGTCGATCATGAAACTTTCAAATCAGGCTGCGCCCGCCATCTCCGCGTAACGCGACGCGTTCGGGCAGAAATCGTCCGGACCGACATAGGAGTCGCCGGCGAGGAAGCGCGCACATATGCCCGAAGATTTGCACTTGCCGCAGGCGAGTGAAATATCGAGGCAAGTCTGCCGGTCGCGGTCGATATCTTCCGCGCTCAGTCCGAACCGCGCCGCCATCGCCAACAGACGATCGCGCGTATCATCACGCCCATCAAGCAGTTCAAACACGTCGGCGCGCAACATTCCCAGATCTTCCTGATCGATGCGCGAAAGACCGGCGACATAAGCGCGGTCACGCTCGCGCATCATCCAGTCGCGGATCGTCGCAGATAGCGTTTTCATCGTGCGATACCTCCAGATTCCATTGACAAGGAATGGACGAAACCGCCAATGGTTCCTTGATCCAAATCAAGTAGATAGCGATAAAATCGTACCTGCGAGCCAAAGAAAAAGGCGGGCCAACGGCCCGCCCGGTCTCATACCCATCCTGGCAGTCTGTACTACCACTGGAAGGCCCGGTCGATACCCGCCATCTTAACGCCTGTAAACGCCGACGCCTCGAAGGAAAGCGCCCGCAGATCCTCCGTTTCCAGATTGTGGACCGAGGACTTGCCGCAGGCTTTCGCCAGCGCCGTGATCTCCATGGTCATGGCTGTCAGATAGCGCGCGATGCGTTCGGCGCCGGCATGCGGGTCCATGCGTTCTTCCAGTTCCGGCGTCTGCGTCGCGATACCCACCGGGCACAGACCCGTATGGCAATGGTGGCAGGCGCCGGGCGAGGTGCCGAGCTTCTGGTAGCCTTCCAGATAGCGCGGCGAATTGCAGCCGAGCGCCATCATCGCGCCGTTGCCGATCATCACGGCGTCGGCGCCGAGCGCCAGGCATTTCGCCGCGTCGACGCCGGAACGGATGCCGCCCGCTGCGACAAGGGAGACCTTGCCGGTCATGCCGGATTCGTCCAGCGCCTCGCGCGCCGCGCGGATCGCCGAGATCGTCGGAATGCCGGTATGGTTGAGCAGCAGTTCCGGCGATGCGCCGGTGCCGCCTTCCGCGCCGTCGACAACGACCACGTCGGCGCCGGCCTTGGCCGCGATCGCCACGTCATAACGCGGCCGCGTCGCGCCCATCTTGATGAAGATCGGCACCTGGTAATTGGTCGCGATACGCAATTCCTCGATCTTGACCGCCAGATCGTCGGCGCCGAGGAAATCCGGGTGACGGATGGTCGAGCGCTGGTCGACGCCTTCCGGCAGGGTACGCATCTTGGAGACGCGCGGGCTGACCTTCATGCCAAGCAGCAGGCCGCCGGTACCGGGTTTCGCGCCCTGTCCGACGACGATCTCGACGCCATCGGCACGGCGCAGATGGTCGAGATCGATGCGGTAGCGCGCCGGCGACATCTGGTAGACCAGCGTGTTCGAGGCTTCGCGCTCTTCCTCCAGCATGCCGCCCTCGCCGGTGCAGGTCATGGTGCCGACCTTCGAGGAGCCGTAACCGAGCGCCGCCTTGGCATGCGCCGACAGCGCGCCAAACGACATCGAGGCGATGTAGATCGGGATTTTCAGTTCGATCGGTTTTTCGGCAAGGCCTCTGCCGCCGCCAAGCACCGTGGTCGTGTCGCAGCTCTCGCGATAGCCCTCGAGCGGCAGGCGCGTCATCGACGCCGGCACGAAGGTCAGGTCGTCGAAGGTCGGCATGCGATGGTTGAACGTGTTGAAGCCGCGCACCTGGTAGCGCCCGAGCTGCGCCAGCGCATGCACTTCCGAGATCGCTTCCGGCGTCCAGCGGGTCGAGCCGCCCTCGTCATAGGAGGAAGGCACGCCGGCCGGCCGGCCCTCGATGGCGCCGTCGCGGAACCTGACGTCATCTTCCGACGGCTGTTCGAACGGATATTGATAGGGAGTGTTCAAATCATCAGCCATGCGCTTGCATCCCGGCTCTCGAAATACCAAAGGCGCTGACCGGAGATCATCTTGCGCCAGTTACGCGAGGAATCGGCCAGACCGAGCGGTTCCAGAATGGCGTCCACCTCGGCGACTTCCTCGGCTGAGGGTTCGACCACCTTGACATCGACGCCAAGACTGTCGACCGGCCCGGCTACCCAGACCTCGCCCTGCCACAGCGCGTCGGCGCAGGAATGGCCCGCACCGCCGAGCGCAATGATCTTGCCGGCATGCGCCATAAAACCGGACTGGTAGCCTATTCTGCCCTCGACGACGATGTTGCCGCCCTTCATGGCGACGCCGACGCGTGGTCCGCAATCGCCCTTGACGTGGATGGTACCATCGATCATCGCCGCGCCGACCGACATGCCGGCATAACCGCCGATGGTGATTTGGCCGTGCGACATGCCTTCGCCAGCCGCCCAGCCGGCATTGCGCTCGACCGTGATCGTGGCGCCGTCGTTGAGACCGCCGCAATAATAGCCGACTGAACCCTCGAAATGCACATTGGCGCCGTCCGGAAGCCCGACACCGAGATTGTGGCGCGACAGCGTGTTGCGAACGACCACCTTGTGGCCCGCCGCGCAGGCCGCCTGGATTTCCTCGTTGATTTCGCGAATGTGACGCTTGCCAACTTCGATGACGACTTCGCTCATGCGGCAAGGCTCCGGTTGCCAACGCCCCAGATGCCGGTCAGCGACGGCCCGTCATAATTGATCACGTCGCACTCGCCGGAGAAGATGCGGCGCACCGCCTGCTCTTCGGTGGCTGCCGCCATCTCGCCATTCTCTTCGACCACGACCAGCGGCTTCATGGCGAAGCGGTCCTTGGCGAAGCCGATGCCGTCGCGGTCGGCGATCATGTAGGTGAAGACGCCGTCGATCGAGCTGATCGACTTCTTCAGCGCCTGGGCTGCCGTCAGGCCGGAGGCGATCTGGTCGGAGACCCACACCGCGATCAGTTCGCTGTCATTCTCGGTCAGGAAGCGGTAGCCCTTGCGCATCAGCTTCTCGCGCCAGGTGAAATAGTCGGTGATCTGCCCGTTGTGGACAATGGCGACATCGGGGAACGGCCGCGCCCAGAACGGGTGGCTGGCATTGGGCAGAACCGAGCTTTCGGTCGCAAGCCGCGCATGTCCAAGGCCATGGGTGCCGATCATGTTACGCACGCCATGCTTGTCGGCGACAGCCGCCGAGGAACCAACATCCTTGATGATCTCCAGCGAACGCCCGCACGACTGGATCTCGAAATGCTCGCCCAGCGTATCAGCGTCGCGCAGCCAGCGCGTCAGATCGATCGGATCGCGGATGATGATGCGCGCGCAGTAATGCGCATGATCGTCGCTCGTGAACGTCGCATCCTCGGTGAAATCGGAACCGTGCTCATGCAGGATGGCGCGGAATTCGTCCATGTCCTTGCCGAGCCGGTTCTTGTCGAAGCCCATGCCGCGCAGGACATATTCACCGTCGAGCGGTGGACCGTAGACGGCAAATCCGGTCGAATCCGCACCGCGGTGTTCCTGTGCGTCCATCAGTTCGACAAGATCGGCCCCGACCCTTCCGGCAGAGTTGAGAATTCTGCCTGCTATGCCACACATGGAAACCTCCCTGTCACTAGTCATGTATACTGTATTCAGTATCCATCGCCAGTGCAAGGACCTGCGCCACATTTCGTGTGTTTACGGGCCTGATATCGCGAGGTTGCGGGCCTATATGAATACGGTATACAAAAAACGGAACTGTCCGGGAGGATTCGGCCATGGCCCTGAAAACCATCAAGCTTGAGCGTCAGCGCCTCGCCGATATCGTCTACGATCAGCTGCTCGAGGCGATCCGCAACGGCGACATCGCCGAGGACGAGCAACTCGTCCAGGAAAAGCTCGCCGATCAGTTGCAGATCAGCCGCACGCCCGTTCGCGAGGCTCTGTTGCGGCTGGAGCAGGACGGCATCCTGGTAACCTCGCCGCGCGGCGGTTTCACGCTCTACAAGATGAGCAGGAAGGAGGTGCGCGAACTCTATCAGGCGCGCGCGGCCATCGAGGGCCAGGCGGTTCGCATCCTCGCCAGCAACAAGGACAAGTCGGTCATCTCCCGCCTTCGCGAAATCATTGCGCGCGAGGAGAATATCTCGTCGAATTCGGTCGACGCCTATTTCAATGCCAATCGCAAGATCCACCGCGCCATGGTGGAATTGACCGACAACCGCTACCTGCTCGAAATGTTCGACAACATCTGGAACAGGGCGACCTCCTACAATCTTTTCGCGGCGATCGAGAAGGTCGATCTGGCCAATTCGCTCGGCGATCATCTGCGCCTGGTCGACGCGATAGAAACCGGAAATCCGACCCTTGCAATGGAGGCGATTGTCGATCATATAACCGACGGTTTCGAGCTGCAGGTCAAGGCGCTCGAACGTTAGCGATCTATGCCGGCCGGGTGGCCATCCCGGTATCTTTAGACATAGCCGCAACGCACCTAACTCTCGGTCAGGACCGTGCGCCATGGTTTGAGGGGAGTTGTGCCATGCGCATCGCTATCCTGCTTACCGAAATCGACGATTCCGATTTCACCCGCTCCTTTCCCGACGACGCGGAGAAGTTCCGCCGCCTGCTGCAACCGTTGCGGCCGGACTGGGATTTTACGACCTGTCACGTCAGCGCCGACATCTTTCCCGCCGACCTGAGCGATTACGACGGCATTCTCATCACCGGCAGTCCGGCTTCGGTGCATGATGAGTTTCCGTGGATCGTGCGGCTGTTCGATCTGATCCGCGAGGCCGACAGCCGCCGTATGCCGATGTTTGGCACCTGTTTCGGCCATCAGGCGATTGCCGTGGCACTTGGCGGCAAAGTCGCCCGCAACGGTGCCGGATGGGGCCTGGGCGCGACCACCACCACCTTTACCCGCCATCTCGACTGGATGCGCCCCCGCCACGAGGAGATCCGCCTCTATTGCGCCCATAACGAGCAGGTCGTCGACCTGCCCGCGCGCGCAATCGTACTCGGTCACGATGCGATCGCGACGGTCTCCGCCTACGCCATCGGTGACCACATCCTGTGCACCCAGCACCATCCCGAGATGACACCGGACTATGTCGACGGCTTGCTGGATTACATGGCTTTCGACGTTGACCCGGCTGTCATCGGACACGCGCGCAACTCCGTCGCAGATGGCGCGGAAGGTGCGAAGTTCGCCCACTGGATCGCTGACTTCTACGATGCGTCGCACGCCGCAAACCATGCCCAAATTGAACTTCAGGCGGCCTGACCGGCCGGCCGGTCTGGCGCTAACGCTCGTCTGCCGCCTGATCCAGCCGTTTCATGTTGTTCAGCAGCTTGTCGAAATAGTGGATGGTGTGGATCTTGTCGGTCGTGGAAAATCCATCCAGCGCGGCGGCATAGAATTCACCGATCCTCGGACTCATGTCCCTGCGCCAAAGGCCGCGCCCCTTCGGTGTGAGCCGGATCAGCCGGCTGCGGCTGTCGCTTGGAGAGACTACGCGTTCGATCAGATCATGGCTTTCCAGCCGTGACAGGACGCCGGCCAGATTCTGGCGGGTGACCAGCAGATAACGCGTCAGATCGCCGACCGCGATGCCCTGCTCGTATCCTCCGCGCGCCAGCGCCCCGATGATCGCCCATTGCTGGGTCGTGATCCCGGTCTCCTCCAGCGCCCGCGTGCCCGTTTTATGCATGATATTGGCACATTGATAGAGCCGGAAAAACACCCGGTTCGCCAGGTCTTCTATCATCGCTTCTGTCGAAGAATCTTGATTATCCACGGGTTTATGGTGAAGCTTTTTGCAAACCCGGTCAACGGTCAAGTTTGTTCTAGTGGAAAAATTATGACAATATCTTGACATATATCAGTATCTCTGATCTCATGACCGTACCATCGTTTCGCGTCGGGGAGGAAAACGCTCATGCGGGGATTGGCGGGAAAAGTCATAGTCGTTACCGGCGGCGGTGGCGGCATTGGCACCGCGACCTGCCGGCGCTTCGCCGAGGAAGGCGCCCATGTCGTCGTTGTCGATCTCAACGAGAATGCGGCCCGCAAGGTTGCCGCGGAAATCGGAACGGCTGGCGGCAAGGCGATGCCAATCGCCGTCGATCTGACCAATCACGACGCGACTGTCGCCGCGGTGGCGCGCATCGAAGAAGAGGCCGGACCGATCGACGTTCTGGTCAACGGCATCGGCTGGGACGTTTTCACGCCTTTCCTCAAGAGTGGCCCCGACTTCTGGACCAGGATCATCGACATCAATCTGCGCGGCGTGCTCAACATCACCCACCCGGTATTGTCGCGCATGGCCGAACGAGGCCATGGCCGCATCGTCTCGATCGCCTCCGACGCCGCGCGCGGCGGCTCGTCGGGTGAATCGGTCTATGCCGCCTGCAAGGCGGGTATCATCGCCTTTTCCAAGACCATCGCCCGCGAACACGCCCGTCAGGGCATCACCGCCAATGTGGTTTGCCCCGGCGTCACCGAAACGGCGATGCTTGAGCACTTCATGGAATCCGCCGGCGACAAGGAAAAGCTGCGCACCGCATTTACCCGCGCCGTGCCGATGGGCCGGCTTGGCCGTCCCGAAGACTTGCCGGGCGCGATTGTTTTCTTCGCCAGCGACGACGCTGCCTTCGTCACCGGTCAGGTCATGTCGGTTTCAGGCGGCCTGACGATGCATGGCTGACTGGCGCGGTTCAGGGAGATCGAAGCAATGGATTATCAGGACATTCTCTACGAGGTGAAGGACGGCGCGGCCTGGATCACCATCAACCGGCCGGACAAGTACAACGCCTTTCGCGGACAGACCTGCGAGGAACTGATCCACGCCTTCAACCGTGCCGGCTGGGACAAGTCGATCGGTGTGATCGTGCTGGCCGGCGCCGGCGACAAGGCGTTCTGCACCGGCGGCGACCAATCGGCCCATGAAGGTCAGTATGACGGGCGCGGCACGATCGGCCTGCCGATGGAGGATCTCCACTCCATCATCCGCGACGTGCCCAAGCCGGTGATCGCCCGTGTGCAGGGCTACGCCATCGGCGGCGGCAACGTGCTGGCGACGATCTGCGACTTCACCATTGCCGGCGACAAGGCCGTCTTCGGCCAGGTCGGTCCCAAGGTCGGTTCCGTCGATCCGGGCTTTGGCACCGCCTTTCTTGCCCGCGTCGTCGGCGAGAAGAAGGCCCGCGAGATGTGGTACATGTGCCGGCGCTATTCGGCTGAGCAGGCGCTTGTCATGGGCCTGGTCAACACCGTCGTGCCTCATGATGAACTCGACACCGAAATCGAGAAATGGTGCGCCGAGATCATGGAAAAGAGCCCGACGGCGCTTACCATCGCCAAGCGCTCCTTCAACATGGACACCGAGCACCAGCGCGGTATCGCTGGCATGGGCATGTACGCGCTCAGCCTCTATTACGATACCGAGGAATCGAGGGAAGGCGGCAACGCGTTCAGGGAGAAGCGCACGCCCGAATTCCGCAAATACCAGCGATGAGACCCGTTCGCCTGTCCCCGCAGAGGAGGCTTGAGGCATGAAGACGGTCTTCGACACCGAGGAACTCGAATCGATCCGCGAACTCGCGCGCAAATTCGCGCGGGAGCGCGTCGCAGCGGGCTACATGGAGCGCGAGAAATCTGGCCGCTTCGACATGGACCTCGTGCGCGAGATGGGCGAACTCGGCCTCATCGCGCCGGAACTGCCCGAACGTTATGGCGGCCTCGGCGCCAGCCATCTGCTGTCGGGTGTGATCATCGAGGAAATCGCCAGGGCCGACTTCACCTTCGGTTATGTCTCGCTGCTGGCGTCGCTCAACGGCCAGATCCTGTCCAGCTTCGCCGGCCCCGAAGTCGCCGGTGAATGGCTGCCCGGCATGATCGGCGGAGAGCACATGCTCGCCATCGCACTGACCGAACCCAAGGGCGGCTCCGACGCCGCCAGTCTCGCGCTGAAGATGGAAAGAGACGGCAGAGACTACATCCTCAATGGCGAGAAGACCTCGATCTCCGCCAACCAGGTCGCGAAGGCGGTCATAACCTTCGCGCGTACCGGGACGGTCGAGGAACGTGCGCGCGGCGTATCGGCCATCCTCGTGCCGCTCGACCTGCCCGGCATCACCACCTCGAAATTCTCCAACATGGGCCAGAACTCGCTCGGCCACGGCTCGATCTGGTTCGACAATGTCCGCGTGCCGGCGAAATACCTGCTCGGCGAGGAAGGCAGAGGCTTCGGCCAGGTCATGCAGGGCTTCGACTTCTCGCGCTCGCTGATCGGCCTGCAAGCGCTCGGTGCGGCCCGCCAGAGCCTCGACGAGACCTGGGCCTATATCGACGAGCGCCACGCCTTCGGCAAGCCGCTCAACGCCTTTCAGGGCGTCACCCACCAGCTCGCCGATTTCGACACCAGGGTCGAGGCCGCGAGACTGCTCTCCATGAACGCGCTGTGGCTGAAGGATCAGGGACTGCCCCACACGGCGGAAGCGGCGATGACCAAATGGTGGCCGCCGCTGCTCGCCTACGAGGCGATCCACGCCTGCCTGCTGATCCACGGCCATGCCGGCTATTCCGACGCCCTGCCCTTCCAGCAGCGCCTGCGCGACGTGCTCGGCCTGCAGATCGGCGACGGAACCGCACACATCATGAAGAACATCATCGCTCGCGAACGCGCCGGCAGGGGGATGGCCGCCGGGTGAAGTCACGCAATACCGATTGATCACCTAAAAACCGGCGCGGAACAAAGAGCGCCGGACGCGTAATCAAGGGAGGAACACCGAATGGAATTCGATGCCGTTCTGATCGAACCGCGCATCCAGGAGATGACGCAAAAGGGATTCTGGCTCGGCAAGACCGTCAACGACTATTTCGACGCCTGCCTCGACAAATGCCCGGACAAGCGCGCGCTGACCTCCATCCAGGTTGCAAGCGGCGCGCGGCGCGATCTGACCTTCAGGGAACTGGGCGTCATCGCGAACCGGGTCGCCGTCGGCCTGTCACGCCTTGGCGTCGAGCGCAACGATGTGGTTACCTGCCAACTGCCCAATTGCTGGCAATTCGTCGCGACCTTCCTGGCCTGCGCTCGCATCGGCGCCGCCTTCAATCCGGTCATGCACATCTTCCGCCAGCACGAACTGTCCTTCATGCTCAGGCATGGCGAGGCGAAGGTCTTCATCGTGCCGAAAGTCTTTCGCGGCTTCGATCACGAGGCAATGGCCGAAGAGATGCGCCCCGCTTTGCCCGACCTTGCGCAAGTGATCGTGCTCGATGGTGAGGGCGGCAACAGTTTCGATGCGCTACTGCTCGATCCAGTCTTCGACGACGATACCGAGATCGTCCACATCGCAGCCGCATCCAAGCCCGGCCCCAACGACGTCTGCCAGCTCATCTTCACCTCGGGCACGACCGGCGAGCCCAAGGGCGTGATGCACACGTCCAACACGCTGTTTTCCAATCTCGTGCCCTATGCCGAACGGCTGCGGCTGACCGGCGATGACGTGATCATGATGGCCTCGCCCATGGCCCACCAGACCGGCTACATGTATGGCGGCCTGATGCCGTTCATGCTCCAGGCGCACGCCATCCTGCTCGACAGCTGGGACAAGGACCTCGCCGCGAAAATCGTCGCGGAGGAAAAGTGCACCTTCACCATGGCCTCGACGCCGTTCCTTATGGACCTGACGGCGGCCGTGGAAGCAGGAAAGACCGACAGTTCATCGCTACGCATCTTCCTGTGCGCCGGTACCGCCATTCCCGGCCCCGTGGTCGAGAAGGCGCGCGCCGTTCTCGGCGCCAAGATCGTTTCGGCCTGGGGCATGAGCGAGAACGGCGCCGTCACGCTGATCAACCCCGATGATCCCGACGAGCGCGCGGTCAGCACCGACGGCTATCCGCTGGCCGGCATGGAGATCAGGATCGTCCGCAGTGACGGAACCCTGGCGGCGGCCGATGAAGAGGGCGAGTTGCAGGTGCGCGGCTGCTCGAATTTCGGCGGCTACCTGAAACGCCCGCAGCTCAACAACACCGACGCCGAGGGCTGGTTCGGCACCGGCGATGTCGCGCGCATGGACAGCCAGGGCTATATCCGCATCTGCGGCCGCATCAAGGACGTCATCATCCGCGGCGGCGAGAACATTCCGGTGGTCGAGGTCGAATCCACCCTGTTCAAGCATCCCGATCTGGCGATGGTGGCGATCGTAAGCTACCCCGACGAGCGTCTCGGCGAGCGGGCCTGCGCCTTCGTGGTGCCGAAGCCAGGCGCCAGCTTCACCTTTGACGACATGACACAATTCCTCGCCGGCCAACAGCTTGCGAAACAGTACTGGCCGGAACGCCTTGAGGTGCGCGAGGCCCTGCCCGCAACAGCTTCCGGCAAGATCCAGAAATTCGCCCTGCGCGAGATGCTGCGTTCCGGGGCTGCCAACCCGAACTGACCGGTTCAGGCGCGACAGAACCACCCACCGGCCGGACTCTTTCCTGCTTCACCATGGAAGAGTCCGGCAAAATCCAATATGTCTGCCGCGACTGGGCTTGAGTTTGGATTGAGCGGGAAAGGAAACGCCATGCTGAAGAACGACCAACTGGAACAATGGGACCGCGATTCCTTCTTCCACCCCGCCACCCATCTGGCGCAGTTCGCGAGAGGCGAGGCGCCCGAGCGGGTGATCAAGACCGCCAAGGGCTGCCATATCACCGACCGCGAGGGTAACCGCCTGCTCGACGGCTTCGCCGGGCTTTATTGCGTCAATGTCGGCTATGGCCGCCAGGAGATCGCCGAGGCGATTGCCGAACAGGCGAAGGAACTGGCCTATTACCACGCCTATGTCGGCCACGGCACGGAAGCCTCGATCACACTTGCCAAGATGGTCATGGACCGCGCGCCCGATCACATGTCCAAGGTCTATTTCGGCCTTGGCGGCTCGGATGCCAACGAGACCAACATCAAGCTTGTCTGGTACTACAACAATATCCTTGGCCGGGCTGAGAAGAAGAAGATCATCTCGCGCTGGCGCGGTTATCACGGTTCCGGCCTGATGAGCGGCTCGCTCACCGGTCTGGAGCTTTACCACAAGAAGTTCGACCTGCCCTTCCCGCAGGTGCTGCACACCGAGGCGCCCTATTATTATCGCCGCGCCGATGCCGATCTGAGCGAGGCGGGCTTCACCGATCTGTGCGCCGAGGAACTGGAGCGGCTGATCGAGCACGAGGGCGCGGACACCATCGCCGCCTTCATCGGCGAGCCGGTTCTCGGCACCGGCGGCATCGTGCCGCCGCCCGAGGGCTACTGGAAGGCGATCCAGCAGGTGCTCGCCAAGCACGACATCCTGCTGATCGCCGACGAGGTGGTGACCGGCTTCGGCCGGCTCGGTTCGATGTTCGGTTCGGACCATTACGATTTGAAGCCCGATTTGATGACCATCGCCAAGGGGCTGACCTCGGCCTATGCGCCGCTGTCCGGCACCATCGTCTCTGACAGGATGTGGAGGGTGCTGGAACAGGGCACCGATGAACTGGGCCCGATCGGCCATGGCTGGACCTATTCGGCCCATCCGATCGGGGCTGCGGCGGGTGTTGCCAATCTGAAGCTGGTGGACAGTCTCGGCCTTGTCGCCAACGCAAAGGAGACCGGCGCCCATTTCAACAAGGTGATGACCGAAGCCCTGGGCCGCCACCCCAACGTCGGCGAGGTGCGCGGCGAGGGCATGTTGTGCGCGGTGGAGTTCGTCGCCGACCGCGACACCCGCACCCTATTCGACGCGAGCGAGAAGGTCGGCATCAGGATCGCCGCCGCCCTGCTGGAACAGGGCGTCATCGGCCGCGCCATGCCGCAGGGCGACATTCTGGGTTTTGCCCCGCCGCTCTGCCTCACCCGCGCCGAAGCCGACGAAATCACCGGCAAGACCGCCATCGCTGTTAACAAGGTCCTTGGCTAGCGTTTAACCGAATACGACACCGCTGGTCTGCGCCCGCAGCCGCGGATCGTTGGAACGCACCGTGACAGGCCTTCCCTCGATCAGTTCGAGGCAGCGCGCCAGCGTGTCCGCTTCGAGCCGCTGCATCGCCTCATGCGTGAAGAAGGTCAGATGCGGGAACAGGATGACGTCGTCGCGACCGTAGAGCGGGCTCATGACGTGATCCGTTTTCCCGAGCGGTTCGTCGGAAAACACGTCGAGCGCAACGCCGCCAAGCCGACCGCGGAGCACGGCATCCACCAGCGCCGCCTCGTCGATCAGCGCGCCGCGCGAGACATTGACGAGCATCGCTGAAGATTTGAGACAAGCGAGTTCGTCCGCGCCGATCAGATGGTGCGTTTCGACATTGAGTACGCAGTGCAGTGAAACGAAATCGCACTGGCGCAGCATGACTTTGAGATCATCTGACTTCTCGACGCCGGCCGCGCGCATCGTTTCATGATCGACATTGGGGTCAAAGCCCAGTACGCGCATGCGGAAGCCCTGCCCCGCCATGCGCGCCATGCTCGTCCCGATCCTGCCGGCGCCGACAATGCCGAGCGTCGCCTCCGCCAGATCGCGGCCGAGCCAGCGCTGCTCCGGCCAGATCCAGCCCTCATCCGATACTGCGCGCGAAATCTCCGGCAAACGCTTGGCAAGCGCGATCATCATCGCGAAAGCGCCTTCCGCGACCGTCTCCTCGGCATATTCGGGAACGTTCACCACAGGAATGTCGCGCGCCATCGCCGCCTTGATGTCGATGGCATCGATGCCGACACCATATTTGACGATGCCCCTCAGTTTGGGTGCCGCATCGATCACGCGTGCGGTGATCGGCGTGTAGCACATCAACAGCAAATCCGCGTCAGCAACCGCCGCCGCAAGATCGTCTTCAGCGATGCCGTCGGGCAGCGTCACCAGGTCGATCCCGCGCTCCCTCAGGCCGGCATCGATGCCGGGGCATTCCAGTTCCGCGTCGGTGCGCACGGCCTTCATTTCCATATCCCCGTATCACGCGTTTCCGGTGACGCTCCGTCCGGGCAATATCCGGCCCACGGTCGTTCATCCCGATTCCATCTTCTACAGGATGTCGCCCGGCAAGTTCACCCGGTTGCCTGCTTTCGGATTTGGTTCTCAATTCACTGCGGCAATTGCTGGACGGTTCGGCAGCCTCCCTCTATGAAGTGCATTGTCTTCCAGAACGCCACCGCAAATCAGGAGCAATGAAGTGTTTTCCGCCCTGCAGCCGATCCCGCCAGACCCGATCCTGTCGATCACGGCGAAGTTCCGAGCCGATTCTCGGCAGGACAAGTTCGATCTGGGTGTCGGCGTTTATCGCGATGAAGAGGGCAACACACCAATTCCTGCCGCCGTGAAGGAAGCCGAAAGACGGGTCATCGCGGAACAGACGACCAAGACCTATCTGTCGCCCGTTGGCAATCCGGCCTTCAACGATGCGATGGCGAAACTGGTGCTGGGCGACGGCCTCGACACCGAACGCACCAGCGCCGTCCAGACCCCCGGCGGGACGGGCGCCGTGCGCCTGCTTCTCGATCTCGTCAAGCTTGCCAATCCCGACGCCACAATCTGGATCAGCGACCCCACCTGGCCCAACCACAAACCGATGGCCGGAGCCGCCAATCTGAAGATAGCCGCCTATCCCTATTACGACGCAGCAAGCGGCATCCTCACCCATGACGCCATGATGGCCGCACTCGATGGACTGAAGGCAGGCGACGCCGTCATCCTGCATGGCTGCTGCCACAACCCCTCCGGCGCCGATCTGAGCCTCGCCCAGTGGAACGAGATTGCCGCGCTCCTCAACGCCAAGGGTGCCCTTCCCCTCGTCGATTTCGCCTATCAGGGTCTGGGCAACGGACTTGAAGAGGATGCCACCGGCCTGCGGCTTCTCGCCGACCAGTGCCCGGAAATGATGATCGCCGCCTCATGCTCGAAGAATTTCGGCCTCTATCGCGACCGCGTCGGCGCCGCCATCGTCATCGCCGCCAACGCCGCCGAAAAACAGATCACGCTCGCCAATGCCGCGATCGTCGCACGCTGCACCTATTCCATGCCACCCGACGAGGGCGCCGCCATCGTCGCGAGGATTCTCAACGACGAAGCGCTCCGCGCGTCATGGACGGCCGAACTGGAATCGATGCGGCTGCGCATCAACGATCTGCGTTCGCAGCTTGCCGCCGAATTGCGCCTGAAGACAAACAGTGAAAGGTTCGATTTCCTCGCCGGTCAGAAGGGCATGTTTTCCCTGCTCGGCACCGGCAAGGAGGCCGCCGAGGCGCTGACGCGCGACCACGCCGTCTATCTGCCCGCCAGCGGCAGGATCAACATCGCGGGCCTGCGCACGTCCGGTATTGAAACCGTCGCCTCGGCCATTGCGGCAACCAGCCGGTAAATATCGCAGCCTGATCGCACCGCTTCGGCAGCCTCGAATGGCTGCTCACAGATCCAGTTCGATCACGCTATTTGCTTCGGCCGCGCGCGACTGGCAGGTGATGATCGCGCTCTCGCGCTGCCTGTTCGACAGCACATAGTCGCGATGCTCGACCTCACCCGACACGAGACCGCATTTGCACACGCCGCAAATGCCGTCGGAGCATTTGATGTCGATGTGGAAACCGTTGGCGTTGAGCACATCGGCGATCGTCTGGTCGACCGGAACCTGCAATTCCTTGCCGGAACGCACCAGCCGCACGACAAAATCGTGGTTCACATAGTCTGGCTGCTCAGGCACCGAGAAATATTCCAGATGCCGTGCTTCCTCGGGGAACCCCTGGCGCTCCGCCGCCTCGATCACGGCGTCCATGTAGCGGTCCGGCCCGCAGGTATAGACGTGCCAGCCCGGCTGGTAGTCCTTCAGCACGCGGTCGAAATCGGCGCGCGTTCCCTCGTCGCTGACATGCACATAGACATGGTCGTGCCAGGCCATGTCGGCCAGATCGTCGAGATAACCGGCGACCTCGCGCGACTTCACCGAATAATGCATCGCGAATTCGGCACCCAACTCATGCAGGCGATGGGCGAAGGCGATCATCGGCGTGATGCCGATGCCGCCGCCCATCAGGAAGGTCTTGGTCGCGGTCTCGTCGAGTTCGAAATGGTTGATCGGCTTCGAGATGAAGACCTTGCGGCCTTCCGTGAAGATGCGGTGCATCAGCTTCGAGCCGCCCCTGCCATCGTCCTCGCGCAGCACGCCGATCTGGTAATGCGAACGGTCGGCCGGATCGCCCGACATCGAATATTGCCGCAGATATTCCGGCGCCACCAGGATGTCGAGATGGGCACCCGCCGTCCATGCGGGCAGGTCGGAACCGTCGAGCGTCGAGAATTCGTACTTGTTGACGTCGCCAGCCATCTTCTCGACCTTCGACACCGAAACCCGGATCACCGGCGCGTCGCCGTCATTGGTGTAGCGGTGCACCTTTGACGTATCGCCTTGGGCGAGCCGTGCACGGTATTCGTCTGCCGGGATCATCGCCTCGTAGGCGGCGATGCCGGCTTCGCGGTCCATCGAGAAGGGATAGGGCCAGGGATGCGGCGCCAGCGGTGCGGGATAGACGGCGAGCGTCTGGTCCTCGTATTTCAGATCGAGATCGGTCTGCAGGTCGCGCCGGTTGACCGGCTGCTTTGCCTCGCGATAACCGCCCTCCTCGTCCAGTTCGATGTCCCACCACCATTTCTTGACGTCGTTGAGACCGCCATTGCCTATCCAGTCGTCGAGCTTCGCCAGCAGTGGCGCGGCGGCGGGAATGTTCGATGCTGCCCAGCGGAACGGTGCTTCGGCGAACAGCCCTTCGAGGTTCCACGGGCAGGTCTTCATGCAGCGCCCGCACATCGCCCCGCCCGGCGTGGTGATGCGGTAGGTGGTGCATTTCTGGCTGTCGGATTTCCAGATCTCGTAGCCGTTGAACATCAGCTTCGGCCCGGCGGTGATCGCACCGGACGGGCATTCGCGCGCGCACTTGTTGCAGCGCTCGCAGAAATTCTGCAGGCCGAAATCGATCGGCCTGTCATGGCCCATCGGCATGTCTGTCGTCACCACGCCCGATTTCAGCCGGGGGCCGAGATAGGGATTGAGGATCACTTCGCCGATGCGGCTGACCTCGCCGAGGCCGGAAAGCAGCAATAGTGGCGGCTGCAGTACCTCGCCATCCATCACGGTGTGCGCCTTGGCCTTGTAGCCGAGATTGCGGACATGTTTGGCGACCACCCCGCCGATCAGCGAAAAGCGCAGATAGGCGCGCATCGATTGCGCGACGGAAATCCAGTCGTCGCCGGATGCGCCCTCCATGGTCTCGTAGCCCTGATCGATGATCATCGAGACGGCCTGGTCATGCGGCGGATCGATCGCCTCGCCCGCTGCATCATGGGAATACCAGGTCCATGGCGGGCAGCGGCTGGTGCCGGTGGCGTCGACACCGAGGAAATAGCTCGCCGCCTTCAGGTTCGCCGCATTGCGTTCGGGGTCGTTCGGCCTGGCGCCGCGATCATTGGCCGGCCCGTCCTGCAACAGCACGAAGGCGCCGAGCAGGCGGCGCTGGGCGAAGCTTGGTGCAGCCTTGCGGGCATAATAGCCGCCGGTCGCCGCCTGCTGGTTCGCCTTGCCCATGTCGCCGAACTGGGCGCGGGCGAACATGTCGGTGCGCTTCGGCACGCGTGGAATGTTCTCCTCGTCGAGATAGGTGGTCGGCTTGTCGACCCTTCTGGTGCGCTCGAAAGGCTGCGCGCCGGCGACATAGTCGCGTGAGGCGTAGGGATCACGGTTGAGCGCCGACTTGGCGAAGCCCTTGCCGAGCCACCATGCCGGCCCTCGCGTCGAGAACCAGTCCTGCTCGGCTGTCGGCACCAGCGGCGCGTCATTCGCCAGTTCCATCGCCGTGGTGACGGCAGCAAGGCCGTAGCGCGTGCCGAGCCAGGGCACCACCAGTTCGCCGTCCTCGAGACTGGCCAGCCCCGCCGCGACCGCCAGCCTGCCGAGATCGACATCGGACGAGGTGGCGGTGTGTGCGCGTGCGTCGAAACCGAGCAGGCGGATATAATTGGCGATCACCACCGCCGTTTCGGAAGCGCGGAGTGAGGCGCGATGCTCCTGCGCGTCCATGATCCAGTCGCTGCCCGGCTCATCGGGGCGCGGATCGCGGAAATGTTCGTAGAGGAAGACGATTGCGTGGCAGTGGCCGTCGATCATGGTCGGCGGCGCTTCCACGCTGTCCTTCAGATCGGCCATGATCAGGTCGATGCCGGAGGCGAGCGTCTTGGTCTGGCGTGTCCGCAATGCCTCGACAAGGCGGTCGATATCGGGATTGCACCGCGGTTCAGCCAGCAGCATCTCACCGGTCAGCGGACCGACACCGACCATCGAGGCGTCGCTAAAATAGCTGAACGACTTGAGATGATTGGCGCGCTCTGTGGGGTCGGCCGGGATTGCCGCCATTGCCTTGTTGACGAGGCCGTCGCGGATCGCATCCATCATCGCCTGGAATTCGCCCATCGCGTTGACGATGCTTTCGGGCTTCTCGGGGCGATGAAA
>JAJDOK010000049.1 GCA_022340185.1 Salaquimonas sp.
AAAGGCCTCGCAAAGACGCAGGCGCTGCCGGGACTGCTCGTCAGCATCCCCAAGCCCAGAACGGCGGCGAAATACAGGCGCTGCATCACCTAATCCTCTTCGGGACGGAACAAGGCACCATTGTTGCCATGGATGTGTCGATTAAAAGTCGGATCGGAAAAAATAGGTCGAGGCGGTTCGATACGCGTATCGTGACCCGCCACAAACACAAAAAAGCCCGGGACGCAGGTCCCGGGCTTTTCCGTTTTGTTTCAGGCGGTAGCCTTATTCGGCCATACCCAGTTCGACGACCTTGCCGTCCTTGATCTCGGTGTTCAGGAAAACGGTCGTAACATCGCCATTGGCGTCGAAATCGTCCGAGCCGACAGCACCCTCGTAGTTGATATCCTTGCCGGCCTTGATCGCTGCAACGGCCTTCGACCATTCACCGGGCAGGATGGTTTCGCCGGGGGGCAGCGCCACTTCGCGGATCGCCTTGGCGACCGCGGCTCGGTCGGCCGAGCCGGCTTTTTCGATCGCCAGACCGATGATGAAGGCGGCGTCATAGGAATTCGGCACGAACACGCCGTCAGCCTTGATGCCGGCATCCTTGGCCAGCTTGTTGAACGAATCGGCACCCGGAATCTTCGGCGTGCCAGGCTTGGTCATGGTGAGCTTGCCCTCAAGCTGCGAACCCAGTTCGGACGCGATCTTGTCGGAGACCATGCCGTCGGCGGAGAAGAATTGCGTGAAATCGCCGGCTTCGAGCGCCTGGCGCAGGATCGTGCCGCCCGAACCGTCGGCATAGCCGATAATCACCAGGTTCGGCGTGCCGCTGGCCGCCAGCGCGCCCAGTTCGGAGCGGTAATCGGCCTTGCCGTCCTCATGCGCTTCCGAGATCAGCACCTTGCCACCGGTCTTCGGGAAGGCGTTGGCCAGCGAATCGGCCAGTCCCTTGCCATAATCGTTGTTGACATAGGTAATCGCGATTTCCTTGACCCCCTTGCCGGCGATCAGGCGCGACAATACCTCGCCCTGATAGGCGTCGGAGGTGGCTGTGCGGTAGACGAGATCCTTGTCGTCCAGCGTGGTGATCGCTGGAGACGTCGAGGCCGGCGAGATCATCACCACACCGCCCGGAATGGCGGCGTTGTTGGCTGCCGAGATCGTCGCGCCCGAGCACAGTGCGCCGTCGATGGCGACCACGTTCTCGACATTGACCAGACGGTCGGCGGCATCGGCCGCCTTGGTTGCATCGGCGCAGGTCGTGTCGCCGATGACCAGCACGGCATTGCTGCCGCCCAGAAGGCCGCCCTGCTCGTTGATATGGCGTATGGCCAACTGCGCGCCATCGATGATCGGCGGCACGAGGCTTTCGATCGGTCCGGTGACGCCACCGAGGAATCCGATCTTGACATCGTCTGCCATGGCCGGCCCGCTGATGACCGCAGCAGCGATCCCCGCGGCGAGCGCGACTTTGAGGTTGGCGTTCATGAAATCTCTCCCTGATTGACAAACTGCTGGCAGGAACCCCGTTTCCCTGCCGCCGCGAGGGATTGTGGCGCTTACTTGAAGGCGTGTAAAGGCCGCTCGAAGCCTTCTTGCGCGCGAAACAGCCGCCTCGTAGAGTCTTGCTTAATGCACCACGCCGAGCCAGGCATGAGGACCGTCCTGCAAATCCCCCCGCAACCGCACCGCACAACCCGATTGGCATCGCTGCTGAGCCGGCATCGGCGTGATCGGACCGCAAGCATGCCACTACGATCATTACCGGGAGCCATGCTGTTGGCGGGCGCTTTGATGAGCGTGCTTGCAGGCTTTTCCGCCGAGGCGCGTTCGGCAGACCTCAAGATCGGACTTTCCCTGCCGATGACCGGCAATGCCTCCGTCCTGGCCAAACAGTTTCTGCAAGGCGCCCGTCTGGCGGTCGAGGATTTCGCCCCTGATGGCGGCGTGGCGCTGGTCGTGGCCGACGATGGCTGCGAGGAAACCGCCGCCGAACTTGCCGCCGTCGACCTCAAGGCAGCCGGCATTGCGATTGCGACCGGTTATCTGTGCAATACCGCCGCTTTCGCCTCCGCGCGCGGCATGCGCTCCACCGGTGTACCGATTCTCGTCGCCGGCGCCCGTTCCGAGCGCCTGCTCAAGGACCGGGCCAAAGAAAAATGGAATGTCTGGCGCATGGCGCCATCCGACCGCGAGGCCGCCGAACGTGCTGCGCAGAAACTGTCGGTGCGCTGGCGTGGCCGGCCCTGGGCGGTCGTCGATGACGGCACCGCCTTCGGCCGCACCTTCGCCGACGACTTTCGCGCCCTGATGGAGGAAGCCGGTCAGCCGCCGCAATTCGCCGACAATTTTCGCCCCGCGCAATCGACTCAGGCGGGCCTTGTGCGCCGCCTGCAGCGCTCCGGCGTCTCCGCCGTGTTCGTTGCGGCCAATGCCGAGGATGTTGCCGTGATCGCCGATGGCATGCGTCAGGCGGGCGCCTCTTTCGAACTGGCCGGCGGGCCGACACTGGACCTCCTGCCCTGGATCGAGCAGGCCGACGTCATCCCGAACGGCCTGCTCGCCGTCATCGAGCCGGACCCGGCCTCGCTCGACACCGCGCGCGAATTGACCAACAAGCTCGCCGCCCGCGAGATCGAACCCGAGCCCTATGTCTATCTCGGTTACGCCGCGCTCGAAATCGCCATCACAGCGGCTCGCGCCGACCCTGCCGAAGCGACTAAGATGCTTGCCGACTCGGTCTTTCACACGGTACTCGGCAATGTCGATTTCGACGGCGCCGGACGAAACCGCCTCAATCCCTACCGATTGCGGATTTGGCAGGATGGCGCCTTTCGTCCCGTCACGCAGGAGCCAGCAGAAAGCCCGCAATGAACCTTCCCGGCAAGCGCAATCTGATCACCGACGTGGCGGGACTCACGGTCGGCAATGCCCACGACGCCAGGCTGAAATCCGGGGTCACGGCCGTTTTGAGCGAGGAGCCGGCGGTTCCGGCGGTTCATGTCATGGGCGGCGCGCCGGGCACGCGCGAAACCGATCTGCTTGAAGCCCACAACACGGTCCAGGTGGTCCATGCGCTGGTCCTGTCGGGCGGCTCGGCCTTTGGCCTCGATGCGGCCTCCGGCGTGCAGGCCGCCCTGCGCGAACGCGGCATCGGGCTGCCGGTCGGCAACTATCCTATCCCGATCGTGCCGGCGGCGATCCTTTCCGACGTGATGACCGGCGGCGACAAGGACTGGGGGCGCTATCCGCCCTATCGCGAACTGGCTTACGATGCGGTTCAGGCAGCCGGCGCCGAATTCGCCATCGGAACCGCGGGTTCGGGAACCGGCGCGATCACCGGCGGCCTCAAGGGCGGGCTCGGATCGGCCTCGACCGTCCTGGAAAGCGGCGTGACGATCGGCGCGCTTGTGGCGGTCAATTCGATGGGAACGGTGGCAGTCGGACGCACACGCCATTTCTGGGCCGCACCCTTCGAGATCGGTGACGAATTTGGCGGCCTTGGGTTGCCCCATCCATTGCCGGCAAATGCTACCGATCTGCGCATCAGGCTGCATGAGAGTGCGCAGCATACCACCATCGGCATCATCGCGACCGATGCCGAAATGACGAAGGCGGAAGCCAAGCGCCTGGCGATTGCAGCCCATGACGGCCTTGCCCGCGCGATCTGGCCGACTCACACCGTGTTCGACGGCGATCTGGTATTCGCGATCGCCACCGGACGCAGCAAGGTGAAACCGGCCATTCAGGATTTCATGGAGCTTGCCGCCGTGTCGGCTTCGACCATGGCGCGCGCCATCGCCCGTGCTGTTTATGCGGCAACGCCGGCCGACAACGATGTCTACCCGGTCTGGAGCAGTCGCCGCTGATCGGCAGCGGATTGAGCCTGCGCAAAAGGTCTGTTAGACCCCATCGGCATTCGCGTACCGGGTGCCTCTTCGAATCGATTTTGCAAGCAGGGCCTGTCTCATGATCCCGCGCTATTCGCGACCCGAAATGGTGGCCGTCTGGTCGCCCGAGACCAAATTCCGCATCTGGTTCGAGATCGAGGCGCATGCCTGCGACGCGCTGGCCGAACTTGGCGTTATCCCGAAGGAAGCCGCCAAGACCATCTGGCAAAAGGGCGACGCAGCCACCTTCGACATCGAGCGCATCGACGCCATCGAGCGCGAGACGAAGCATGACGTCATCGCCTTTCTCACCCATCTGGCCGAGATCGTCGGCCCCGACGCCCGTTTCGTCCATCAGGGCATGACCTCGTCCGACATTCTCGACACGACGCTGAACATCCAGCTGATGCGCGCCGCCGATATCCTGCTCGCCGATGTCGACAAAGTATTGGCCGCGCTGAAAACCCGCGCCTACGAACACAAGGACACGATCCGCATCGGCCGTAGCCACGGCATCCATGCCGAACCGACCACCATGGGCCTCACCTTCGCCCGCTTCTACGCGGAGATGGACCGGAACAGGAACCGGCTTGAAAAGGCGCGTTTCGAAATCGTCACCGGTGCGATTTCCGGCGCCGTCGGCACCTTCGCCAACATCGATCCACGCGTCGAAGCGCATGTCTGCGAGAAACTCGGCCTGCGCCCCGAACCGATCTCGACGCAGGTCATCCCGCGCGACCGCCACGCCATGTTCTTCGCCACTTTGGGCGTCGTAGCGTCGTCGATCGAGAACATCGCGACCGAGATCCGCCATATGCAGCGCACCGAGGTGCTGGAGGCGGAGGAATATTTCTCGCCCGGCCAGAAGGGTTCCTCGGCCATGCCGCACAAGCGCAATCCCGTCTTGACCGAGAACCTGACCGGTCTTGCCCGGCTGGTGCGCTCCGCCGTCACCCCGGCACTGGAGAATGTGACGCTGTGGCACGAGCGCGACATCTCGCATTCCTCGGTAGAACGCGGCATCGGCCCGGATGCGACCGTCCATCTCGATTTCGCATTGAACCGGCTGGCCGGTGTGATCGACAAACTGGTCGTCTATCCTGACAACATGCTGGCCAATCTGAACAAGTTCAAAGGCCTGGTCCATTCGCAGCGCGTGCTGCTGGCGCTGACCCAGGTCGGCGTGTCGCGCGAGGACGCCTACCGCCTCGTCCAGCGCAACGCCATGAAGGTGTGGGAACAGGGCGCCGATTTCCTGACCGAACTGCTCGCCGACCCGGAAGTGATGGCCGCCCTGTCGGAAGACGATCTCAGGGAAAAATTCGACCTCGGCTACCACACCAAACATGTCGACACGATCTTCGCCCGGGTGTTCGGGGAAGGCTGATTTGCCTGCGGCTGCGCCCTCAACGGGCGAACCGACCTGCTAGCACGGCATCCCCGAACGGCATGCCGGCCACCACACCGCTCCCGGCAGCAATCATGTTCTTGCATGGCTGGAATTATCGTCGAAGCCGGGTTTTGTTACCGTCTTTCAGCTTCGACATGTTTTACTATCTCATTGATTTTAATCAGATAAATATACACTGCGCATCCTGTTGCGGCGTTCCCTTATGTGACAGTTCTTCATCAAACGTGATTCGGCAACCATGCAATGGCCAACCTCGTTTGCCAGCTTTGTGGGTGCAAAGGAGGATCACGACCATGACAAACTATCATGACTATGACAGGCCGTCCTATCCGGCGCGCAATCCCCTCGAAACCCGTCAGGGTATCGGCAACACCGCCATCATCATCGCGCTGATCGTCATCGCGGTGCTGGGCATAATGCTCTACGCCACCACCGGCGCCGGCACCTATACCGGCAGCACCGCGACGGGCGACAATACCGCACCGGGCGCCACCGCCCCGCAGACCGCCCCGATGAAGGAGCCGATGGAACAGCCGGCTGTGCCGCAGATTGCCCCTGGCGAACAGGTCCAGTAGTCCGAATCCGCAACTTGCGACCTGATCGAGGTCCGGCTCGCTCCGGCGGGCCGGATTTCGATGGCTAGAGTTTTCGATCGCCAGCGTTGAATGGAAACTCCCTACCGGCACAGGCTGTTGCACGGGATGCCGTCATGGTTGCCGTCAAGCCGGCGATTGCCGCATTTCGTCAACTGGAAATAGGCCTCTTCGCAATTCATCATCTGGCCGCAGGTTTTGCGTGGCGTGCAGGAAAATTCCGCCGGAGGCGGTTGCGCGATCAAACCTTGTCTTGCGCTTTCCGGGTCATATCTCTGTGCCCGCAATCGCTTGCGCATGACTTCCAGCGTCTTGCCGCAGACTTTTTCGCAAGGAATGCCGTCACCATCACCATCGCGTGCCGTATCCCCGCAAACGTCAAAGTGAAAATAAGCCTCAGCGCAATCGGCCATCTGCGGGCAGGATTTCTTGTCGGAGCATGAAAAGGCACGCGACTGCGCACGGGCCGACGTCGGACATGCCAAGCCAAGGATCAACATGGCCAATATTGGCTGCAAGCTGATTTGTTTTGCTGCTGAGTACCTCATGGCAAGTAAGCCAGCCCAAAATGCAACCCATGATAGCTGATCGCTGGGGCGAACTTAATTATAGTAGTTCTTTATGGAATTGTAGAAATAGCGCTGCGGCAACCCGGTTCGGCGGCGGCCATGGTTGACTTTGTGCACCTGGAAACACCATGTGCGCGCCAATATGAAAACCACCGACACCGAAATCCTGATTGTGCCGGGCTACAAGGGTTCAGGCCCGGACCACTGGCAGACGCGCTGGGAGAAGAAGCTTTCGGCGGCGCGCCGTGTCGCCATGGGCGACTGGCACAAACCTGTCTTCGAGGACTGGCGCGACAATCTTGTCGCCGCGATCGGAACCGCGTCGAAACCGGTCGTTCTCGTCGGCCACTCGATTGGCGCCCAGGTGATCACGCACGCCGCAGACCACTGCGATGGCCGGGTCGCCGGCGCTTTTCTGGTCGCCCCGCCCGATGTCGAGAACCCGATGATCCGCCCACGCCATCTGCTGACCTTCGGCCCCTATCGCCGCGCCCCCCTGCCCTTTCCCTCGGTCACCATCGCCAGCCGCACCGACCCGTTCTGTGCCTTCGACAAGTCCGAGGAAATGGCGGCAAGCTGGGGTTCGCTGTTCATGGATGCCGGCGACAGCGGCCACCTCAACCACGAAAGCGGACACGGGCCCTGGCCGGAAGGGCTGATGGTCTTCGCCCGGTTCCTTTCGCGGCTGGAAGCCTGACACGCCATACAGGCTATTACCGTCTCCCGGTTGCATCCAACGGATGCATGGCCGAGTATCGGCCAGGCTGAAACGGGGGAATGAAAACATGCAACAGGTAGCGCAGGCGACCGGACCAGCGCCGTTCGGCAGAATGTATCTTGCCTATTTCGGCACCTATTTGGCGTGCATCATCGCGCTGGTCGCCATCGTGTTGTTGTTCGATATCGATCTGCCCTCTTCGCTTGGCGTAGTCGTGCCGGGCATTGCCGCCCTCATTCCCGGCTATATGTTCGTTCGACGAATGCATCGCCGGATGACCCGCGGCGAGCGGGCGAAATTCGCCCTCGGGGCGGCCATTATCGCCCTGGCCATCATATCCTTGCTGCTTCTGGCCGGCATGGCCGCCGCCGACTTGGAAATGTCGTTGCAAGGGTTCGCTACCTTCATCGGCCTCGAAGGTGAAATGCCTGTCGGGATTCTCGCCGCCTTCATCGTCATCACGATGGCGGTCTCCTTCATCATGATCTATTTCTTCGTCAACATGATGGGAAGGTCGGCAATGACAGTGCTGGAAAAGCAGGCTTCGGACACGCCGGACAAGATCGCCTGACACGCTCCAGGACAAGTAAAAGCCCGCCGCGGTAAACGGCGGGCTTCGCATTCTTGGACGTCCCGGCGAGGTGCGCTCAGGCTTCCTTCATCACCTGTTCCATGGCCGTCTGCATCAGCTCTTCCATGGTGCGGCGAATCTGGTGGTCCGACTGGTCCACACCCGCTTCGTCGAAATCGGCGCGGATCTTGCGGAAGACATCGTCGTCGCCCGGCTCCTCGAAGTCCGAGCGGATCACCTCCTTGGCATAGGTTTCCGCGTCGTCACCTGCCTTGCCGAGCTTTTCGGCGGCCCACTGCCCGAGCAGCTTGTTGCGCCGCGCCTGTGCCTTGAACTTCAGCGCTTCGTCATGGGCGAACTTGTTTTCGAACGCCTTTTCGCGATCGTTGATCCCACTCATTGGTATCTCCTGCTGCCTCGCTCCAACCGTACCGGCTATATAGGGGAAGGCGGCCGCTATTTGAATAGTAAGTTCGTCCAGTCTTTGCCCGCGCGACAATCGCCCACACCGACGTCTTCACCGGCATCCGAACTGGCATCTGCACCGACGTCCACACTTCGTTTCGTCAGGTTTCATCACCTTGTGGAGGAAAACTGTGACAATCTCCTTGCACGATCGTCAAGGTTGTCTATTGACAGACCATCAAGTACGTTCCGCGAAAGCCGGCGCAATTGCCGATTCCTCATGAACCGAACGGCGATTGCGCCCGTCTCCCGACGAGCCGAAGCGGATATGTGAACGTCACCTTCCCGCAGGGGCGATCGCGGTCTTTGAAGCACTTACCCGGACAGGAATTTCCAGTCATGAGCAGACGCCGCCGAATTTATGAAGGCAAGGCAAAGATCCTGTACGAAGGCCCGGAACCCGGCACGCTCGTCCAGTTCTTCAAGGATGACGCGACCGCCTTCAACAAGAAGAAGCACGAGATCGTCGAGGGCAAGGGCGTCCTCAACAACCGCATCTCCGAGTTCATCTTCACCCATATGAACCGGATCGGCATCCCGACCCATTTCCTGCGCCGCCTCAACATGCGCGAGCAGCTAATCCGCGAAGTCGAGATCATTCCGCTCGAAGTGGTGATACGCAACATCGCCGCCGGCTCGCTGGCCGAGCGCCTCGGCATCAACGAGGGCGAGGTCCTGCCCCGCTCCATCATCGAATTCTATTACAAGAACGACGAACTCAATGACCCGATGGTCTCCGAGGAACACATCACCGCCTTTGGCTGGGCGACCCCGCAGGATATCGACGACATGATGAGCCTCGCCATCCGTGTCAACGACTTCCTCTCCGGCCTGTTCCTCGGCGTCGGTATCCAGCTCGTCGATTTCAAGATCGAGATGGGCCGCCTCTACGAGGGCGAGATGATGCGCATCGTCGTCGCCGACGAGATTTCGCCCGATTCCTGCCGGCTGTGGGACATCCAGACCCAGGAGAAGATGGACAAGGACCGCTTCCGCCGCGACATGGGCGGCATGCTCGAAGCCTATCGCGAGGTCGCCCGCCGTCTCGGCATCATGAACGAGAACGATCCCAAGCGGCCTTCCGGCCCCGTCCTGGTCAAGTCGGACTGACCTGCCTTGCCAGTCAAACCGAAGCCGATTGCCAGCGACAAGAAGAAGCCATGCTGATCCGGGCCCGCGTCACCGTCACCCTGAAGAACGGCGTTCTTGACCCGCAGGGCAAGGCGATTTCCGGCAGTCTGGCGGCGCTCGGCTTTGCCGGCGTCGATTCGGTGCGCCAGGGCAAGGTCTTCGACATCGAACTCAACGCCGTCGACAAGCAGAGCGCCGAAGCCGATCTCACCGCGATGTGCGACAAGCTGCTCGCCAACACCGTGATCGAAGACTACGCGGTGGAGATCGCCTGAATGGAGACCAGATGAGATGACCACCGCCGTCATCCTGTTCCCCGGTTCCAACCGCGACCGCGACATGATCGCGGCGCTGACGAAGATTTCCGGCCGCCCGCCGCTCACCGTCTGGCACACCGAGACCTCGGTGCCCGACGCCGATCTCTATGTCGTGCCGGGCGGCTTTTCCTATGGCGACTATCTCAGATCCGGCGCCATCGCCGCGCGCTCGCCGGTCATGGACGCGCTCAAGCGCCGCGCCGATCAGGGCCGGCTGATCCTCGGCGTCTGCAACGGCTTCCAGATCCTGACAGAGGCAGGCCTGCTGCCCGGCGTACTGATGCGCAATGCAGGGCTGAAATTCGTCTGCCGCGAGGTGAAGCTGAAAGTTGAAAACGCCGGCACGGCCTTCACCCGTCATTATCAGAAGGGACAGATTCTGCGTTGCCCCGTCGCCCATCACGACGGCAATTACTTCGCCGATTCCGAGACACTCGACCGTATCGAAGGCGAAGGCCGGGTCGTCTTCCGCTATGCCGAGGGCACCAATCCCAACGGATCGATCAACGACATCGCCGGCATCGTCAGCGACAAGGGCAATGTCATGGGCATGATGCCCCACCCCGAAAACCTGATCGAAGCAGCCCATGGCGGCACGGATGGTCGTGCCCTGTTCGAAAGCGCACTGGAAGTGGTCGAAGCCGCTTGATCCCGAATTTTTCGATTGCGGGCAGAACCGCGGCGCTCGTCGCTGCGATGACGCTTGCCCCATTGCTGTCGGGGTGCCAGACAGGTTCGCCTTCGCGGGCGCTCAACCTGAAGAGCACCGGCGAACCCGTCGACATCATCGTCTCGATCGGCCGCACCGCCCATGCTTGCTGGTTCGTATCGAAGGATCCGGGTTTTGGCGGCTTTCGTCTCGCCGACGAAGCCCATTCGCCGGCCGGCCGGCCCAGATTGTTGCTGGTGCCGCGCCGCGACCCCGGCGGTTTGCCCAAACTGGTCATCCAGGCCGAAAAAGTGGACGGCGTGACCGACATCCAGGTCTACGGTCCCGCGCTGTCGACAAATCTCGGTTCGCGCATCACCGGCGATGTCGAACGCTGGGTTTCCGGCAATTCGAACTGCAGATAAAAAAACGGGTCGGTGGAACCGACCCGCCAGTGAAAATCCGGCAAATGAGGGGAGAAACTGCCGGATATTTTCGTTGTTTTCGCCGCCTAGTACCAGAAGGGACGGTTCGCTTCGCGAGCGGCTTCGTCACGTGTGACGCCGATATCGCGAAGCTGGCGGTCGCTGAGCTGCATGAGCGCCTTGCGGCTGCGGCGCAGTTCGGCAGCCTTGGCGAAACGGGAAAATACCGATTCGAACATGTTCGCCTCCCCTCAGTACCAGATGGGACGGCCGGCTTCGCGCAATGCGTCGGCGCGCGTAATGCCGATATCGTCGAGTTGCTGGTCGCTCAACCTCGCAAGCTCCCTGCGGGTGGTCTGGCGCTCGAAAGCGAGAGACATGCGCGTGGCAAGGGATTCGATCGCGACGAAAAGCTTGTAGGCATAGGCGGAGACACTGGGTCCGACGACAACCGCTGCACCGCCCCACCGGTTCTGTATTGTATCGATTGTGCTCATTTTCTTGTTCCGTTTCCTTGAGTTCACGCCCAATTTGATCTGGCGCTCATTTGGCTTGACCGATACAATTTTGCAAGATACAAAATTGTCACCATGACAAGTTGGTTGCCCGATCTTTCACAAGGCGAAGGTCCGCTCTATCTGCGGCTGGCCGACCGCATCGAATCCGATATCGGCGAAGGCGTGCTGGGACCCGGCGTCAAGCTGCCGCCGCAGCGTGATCTGGCCTTCGATATTGGCGTTACGGTCGGCACGGTGGGCAGGGCTTACGCCCTGTTGCGGCAACGCGGCCTGGTTACCGGCGAGGTTGGCCGCGGCACCTATGTCGTCGACCACAATGAATCGTCCATGCCGATGGTTGCCGAAAGCGGCGACATCCGGCCTACCACCGGCATGGACGGCACGCGTTTTCTCGACCCGCCATCCGGCAAGTTGCGCCTCGACAACACCTCGGCGCCGGAGATCGGTCAGAGTGGTACAATAGGTACAATTTTAAATGACATTATCCGGGAGAATGGCGA
>JAJDOK010000065.1 GCA_022340185.1 Salaquimonas sp.
CTGGAAAAGCGTCCAGGCAACGCGACAGCCAGCAAGGTAACGGATTGAACATGCTGCATCGCAATAGTAGAAATGCCTACCAGCTGAGTCTCGGCGACTGAAACGGCGCACAAGCTGAAGAGTCCTCCCAATGGCCCTACCCCAACCCAAGCCCTTGCCCAATGCCAGCGATCCCGCCGAACTCATGGAGCAGGCGCGCAAGGCCAGCGACATGCTCAAGGCGCTGTCGCACGAGACGCGGCTGTTGATCCTGTGCATTCTGGCGGAAGGCGAAAAGTCGGTCTCGGAACTGGAGGAAATCCTGTCGATGCCGCAGGCGACCGTGTCGCAGCAGCTTGCCCGGCTGAGATTCGACCGGCTGGTCAATGCCAGGCGCGACGGACGAATGATCTTCTATTCCATCGCAGACGAGGAAGTTTCGTCGGTAATCGCCACGCTTTACGAATTGTTCTGCCGCCCGGTGCGCAATATCGACGGCTGAAGCACATGTTGCGCTTGCGGTAAAAAGACCGCTTGCAACCAAAGCCAAAACTAAGGCACCCTGCTAGCCAGCCACGCAGCGCGGTTTCGCTTGGAGGCCGGATCGATCTTCCGGTGCGAACCCGCCGCTACGCAGCGGAGGAGGATGTCTTGATCGGTCTGGACAGTCCCTGGGTGCTGGCGAGTTGTGGTCTGCTCGTCGGCGTGATCATGGGGTTTGTGGCCCGTCACAATCATTTCTGCACCATGTCGGCGCTGGAACGCTTCTGGTATGCCGGCGACAGCAACGGTCTGCGTTCCTGGGTGCTGGCGGCAGCCGTTGCGCTCCTAGCGACCCAGACGATAATGGCGGCGGGGATCATCGAACTATCCTCCAGCTTCTACCTGACCTCGGCACTGTCGGTTGCCGGCAGCCTTTTCGGCGGGCTGATGTTCGGTGTCGGCATGGCACTGGTCGGCACCTGCGGCTTCGGCGCGATCATCCGGCTCGGAGGCGGCAATCTGCGTGCGCTCGTCGTATTGACGGGCATCGGGCTGGCGGCCATCGCCGCGCAGCGCGGCATCACCGGACATTTCCGGGTCAATGTCATCGAGCCGTTGTCCCTCGACATGACGCCGATCGGCAGCCAGTCCCTCGGTACGCTGGTCTCGAAGGCGGCGGGCATGAGACTCGAATATCCGCTGGCGCTGCTGCTGGGCGGGGCGGCGGTTGCCTGGGTCTTCGCCAATGCGGCGTTCCGCCGTGATCGCGGCAAGATCACCGCTGGCGCGGTGATCGGTCTGTGCATCGCGGCAGGCTGGCTCGCCACTTCCTTCTTCTCGAACCGGCTGTTCAGCGAGGTGCAGCTCGAAGCAGGGTCCTTCGTCATGCCGGTCGGCGACACGATCATGCAATTGATCACGGTCACCGGCGCTCTGCCCGATTATGGCGTGGGCCTCGTCGTCGGCGTCTTCATCGGCGCGGCCATCGCGGCGTGGCGGGCCGACGACATGCGCTGGGAAGCATGCGACGACGCACGCGAACTGAGCCGGCATCTGGCCGGCGCCTTCCTGATGGGAACGGGCGGGGTGTTTGCGCTCGGCTGCACCATCGGCCAGGGTGTGAGTGCAATGTCGGTCATGGCGCTATCGGCGCCGCTGAGCATCGCCGGCATCGTGTTCGGCGCGCGCATTGGGCTCGGCTATCTGGTCGAAGGCTCACCCTTCGGCTTTTTGCGTCATGCGCGCCACAGCGAGCCGGCGGAATAGATTTCACGAATGGGCAAATCGGTAGGCGGTGCCCTTGCGCTCGACCCGGCCGGTGCCGGGATGCGGCAGGTGGAAGCCGATGATCGCGGTTTCGTCGGTAGCCAGCCGATCGAGCAGACGCGCGCGCGTCGCCGCGCCGATCTCCGCGTCCTGATCGGTGCCGCTGCGCCAATCCGGTTTTACAAACGAGATCGCGACATTGGTCACCGCGTCGCCGGTGACAATGACACTTTCGCTGCCGCCATGAACGATAAAAGAGGTGTGGCCGGGCGTATGGCCATAGGTGGCGAACGCCTCGATCCCCGGTAACACCTCATCACCACCGTCAAACAGGGTGATACGGTCCTCCAGATTGGGTAGTCGGTTGCGGGCGCCGACCGCGAAGATGCGCCGCGCTTCCGGCATCTTGTTGATGGTGTCCTCGTCGCGCCAGAAATCCCATTCGGTGCGGTTCATGTAATAATTGGCGTCCGGGAAGACGAGTTCGTCGAAATCGTCGATCAGGCCCCACAGATGGTCGGGATGGCCGTGGGTGAAGACGACATCGGTCACCTCGGCGGGATTGACGCCCGCTTCGGCGAGATTATCGAACAGTCGGCCCGCCGTCGGCATGAAATTGGAACCCGAGCCGACATCGAAAAGCACGGTGCGTTCACCATCGCGCAGGACCGTCACGTTGCAATCGGGATAAAGCGCGTCGGTCGGCAGTTCATAGGCGGCGAGCAGGGCAGTCAGTTCATCCCTCGGCGGTGCGGGGAAAGCGAAATCGAGCGGCAGCACGAGATGGCCGTCGCTGACGATTGAGAGCTTCTTGTCGCCCAGCGTCACCTCGCCGAGCGCGCTCGCCCGACGGGGCAACGCCGCCGCCAGCGCCAGACCACCCGACAGCGAAAGGAATTCGCGGCGTGAAAGAGAATGTTTTTGAACTGAAGGCTTCATGCATCACCACCTAAGACGAAACGGGATTTCAATCTGATCATCGCAAAACCTGAATGCTAGGCTGGCCCGGACACGGGTGAACGGAGCAGACAGGGTTGCGGTGTCACACCAAGGACTTTCCATGAGCCGGCGCCATCCAGGAGCCTTATGGGAAGCTCAGCGACAATCGAGGGGTCATCGATGTTGCGCATATTTACAGCCGCCATGTCGCTGCAATCGGCCTGGCGGTCCGTCCGTTCGTAATGGGTAACGCAGCCGCAATTCGAGCAATGGAAGAATTCGAAGCGCCGGTCTTTCCAGGTGTATGATTTCATGGCCCCCTTTTTCGCGCGCACCTGTATTGACTTGCGTTGGGAATAGGCCCAAAGCGCCCCATACCTTCGGCAGATCGAACAATTGCACTGTGTTAACTGCCGAGGCTTGCGCTGCATCTCCAGCGTGATGGCTCCGCAATGGCAGGAAGCCTTGTACGTCATGATCCGGTCCAATCTTCGGATGCGTTGTAGAGCTTGCGCAGGCTAAGCCACGATCAACGCAGCCATACACCAACTTCGCATATGAATCGGTGCCGCATTTCCGGAGATTTGATGGCCACCGGACAAGGTCGGGCCATGCCGGCCAGCCGCGAATGATTGCCGCGAAGACCGTTTCATCTTGCCAATTCCCCCTCCATACATGCAATTATGTGAATATATACACTCGTCTTGACCCAGGTCAACGCTGGCGCGAACCTGAGATGGCACTGGCAAACGGCACGGAAACGGGGGCCGGGCGATGGATTTCATCCCAATCGTCGACAGTCTCGGCGAAAACTGGACACTGGCGCTGGGCGGCGGCGCGGTCGGTCTCGTCTTCGGTTTCTTCGCCCAGCGAAGCCGGTTCTGCCTGCGTTCGGCAGCCATCGAATTTTCGCGCGGCTCAATCGCCGGCAAGACGGCTGTGTGGCTGATCGTCTTCTTCGCGGCGGTAACCGGCACAGCGGCGCTGGCCTTTCTCGGGATCATCAACACGCTGGAAGCGCGGCAGATCGCCTCGCCGCAAAGCCTTTCGGGAGCGGCGGTTGGCGGACTGATGTTCGGTACCGGCATGATCCTGGCGCGAGGCTGCGCCAGCCGGTTGCTTGTGCTGGCGGCGACCGGAAATCTGAGGGCGCTGATGTCGGGACTGGTCTTCGCCGTCGTCGCGCAGGCAAGCCTGTATGGCTTCCTGTCGCCGGCACGCGACGATATCGCCGCCGTGCTTTCCACAGTGTCGACCGGTGGCAATGACATCCTCGATTTCATCCGCATGGACATGTCGACCGCGCTGGCGCTGACGGCGCTGGCGCTTGCCATCAGCCTCGCCCTGTCGATCTGGCGCGGCAACGGACTGTGGCGCACCTTCGCCGCGCTCGCCGTCGGTCTCACCATCCCGCTTGCCTGGTGGTTCACCAGCGAAATGGTTGCCATCTCGTTCACGCCGGTGAGGATGGAAGCGGTGACCTTCACCGGCCCGTCGGCCGACACGCTGATGCTGTTTTTGAGCCCGCCCGGCTCGATGCTGAACTACGATGTCGGCCTCGTTCCGGGCGTCTTCGCCGGAGCCTTTCTCGCCGCGCTTTTTACGCGCGAACTCAAGCTGCAGGGCTTCGAGGGCGGCAAGGCGATGCGGCGCTATCTGGCAGGCGCGGCTCTGATGGGCTTCGGCGGCATGCTGGCAGGCGGCTGCGCCGTCGGCGCGGGCGTCACCGGCGCCAGCGTCTTCGCGCTGACGGCATGGGTGACGCTGTTCGCCATATGGCTAGCGGCCGGAATCACCGACTGGATCGTCGACCGCGGCCGAGACGAGGTGCATACTGCGGCGGGTGTTCCCGCAGCAAACTAGGTTTTTCCGCTCACACCCTTTCGAGCGCGATGGCGATGCCCTGACCGACGCCGATACACATGGTGGCAAGGCCGAGCTTGCCGCCGCGTTCCACCAGTTCCAGCGCCGCCGTGCCGGTGATCCTCGCGCCCGACATGCCGAGCGGATGGCCGAGCGCGATGGCGCCGCCATTCGGATTGACGTGTTCGGCATCCTCGGCAATGCCGAGATCGCGCAGCACCGCGATACCCTGTGCGGCGAAGGCCTCGTTCAGTTCGATCACGTCGAAATCGGCGGGAGTCAGGCCAAGCCGGGCGCAAAGTTTTTTCGTCGCTGGCGCCGGGCCGATGCCCATGATGCGTGGCGGCACACCTGCTGCCGCACCACCAAGAATGCGGGCAATCGGCGTCAGACCGTATTTCCTCGCCGCTTCCTCCGAAGCGATGATCAGTGCAGCCGCGCCGTCATTAACGCCGGACGCATTGCCCGCCGTCACCGAGCCACCCTCCTTCTTGAACGGCGTCGGCAGTTTGCCCAATCCCTCCACCGTCGTGCCCGGACGGGGATGTTCGTCGGTGTCGACGACAATCGGGTCGCCCTTGCGCTGGGGAATGGTAACAGTGACGATTTCCCTGGCCAGGCGGCCATTCAACTGCGCGGCAACGGCCTTGTCCTGGCTACGAACCGCAAAGGCGTCCTGGTCGGCGCGGCTGACCTTGAAATCTTCGGCGACATTCTCGGCGGTTTCCGGCATGGAATCGACACCGTACTGCTTCTTGAGCACCGGATTGACGAAGCGCCAGCCGATGGTGGTGTCGTAAATCTCGGCATTGCGCGAAAAGGCCGTCGCGGCCTTGGGCATGACGAAGGGTGCGCGGCTCATCGACTCGACCCCGCCGGCGATGATGATCTCGGCCTCGCCCGTCCTTATCGCCCGCGAGGCATCGATGATCGCGTTCATGCCGGAGCCGCAGAGCCGGTTGACGGTGACGCCGGGCACAACGTCCGGCAGGCCGGCCAGCAGCAGCGCCATGCGCGCGACGTTGCGATTGTCCTCGCCCGCCTGATTGGCGCACCCATAGATGACGTCGTCGATTGCCGCCCAGTCGACGCCCTTGTTGCGCTCGGTCAGCGCGCGGATCGGGATCGCACCGAGATCGTCGGCGCGCACGGGCGAAAGCACGCCGCCAAAACGGCCGATGGGTGTGCGGACATAATCGCAGATGAAGGCTTCAGGCATTAGTGTTTCCTTGTCAGGCAGCTTCGTTCGTCTTGGGGCCTTGATGGGCCGCCTCGGTGCGGGCTTTGAGATCGCGCAGCGTATTCAGTTCGGATTCGGTCGGGGCCGGTGTCTCCTCCAGCGTATCGGCGAATTTCACCGGCCAGCCGCAGGTCGCCTGCACCTGCTCCTTCGTCACGCCCGGATGCAGCGAAACGACGGTGAATTCCTTCGTTGCCGGATCGGGCTTCCACACCGCAAGGTCGGTGATCAGCAAGGTCGGTCCCTTCGTCGTGATGCCGAGACGCTGACGATGGTCGCCGCCATCGCCGTGACCGAAGGAGGTGAAGAAATCGATTTTCTCGACCATGCCGCGCAGGCTCTGCTTCATGGTGATGTAGATCTCGCCGCAGGACGACGCGATCTCCGGCGCACCGCCGCCGCCGGGCAGGCGGGTCTTCGGATGATGGTAGTCGCCGATGACGGTCGTGTTGATGTTGCCGAACTTGTCGAGCTGGGCGGCGCCGAGGAAACCGATGGTGATGCGCCCACCCATCAGCCAGTAGCGGAACATCTCTGGCACCGAAACGGTGGTGACCGCGGTGTCGCACAATTCGCCGTCGCCGATCGACAACGGCAGGACGTTCGGCGCCGTGCCGATGGTGCCGCTCTCGTAGATCAGCGTGATATCGGGGGCGTGGGTGAGCCGCGCCACATTGCAGGCGGCCGAAGGCGCGCCGATGCCGACGAAGCAGACATCGGAATTGCCGAGCGCGCGCGAGGCGGCAATGGTCATCATCTCGTCCGGTGTGAAATCGCTCATGACACCTTCCTCAACTTCTCGATTCTGCTTTCATAGACCTCCGGGCCGACATCGAGCACGTTTTCCTTCATCCAGGCGAGAAAGGTGTCGCGGTCGGCGGCGATCCTGTCCCATTCCAGATAGGCAGCGTTGTCGCGCATATAGTAGCCGTGCGTGTAGGAAGGATGGGCGCCACCCGGCACGACGGAAATCGCGTCGATCGTCCAGGTCGGCAGGACGCAGAGATTGGGGTGGGCATCGAGATCGTCGACCACCTCCTCGACGGTGACGACGGCGCGCTTGGCCGCCAGCACCGCCTCCTTCTGGATGCCGATGATGCCCTCGACCAGCACGTTGCCCTTTTTATCCGCCTTCTGGGCGTGGACGAAGCTGACATCCGGGCGGACCGAGGGGATTGCGGCCAGTTCCTCGCCGGTAAAGGGACAGGTGATGGATTTGATGTTCGGATTGACATTGGCGAGGCCCGCACCCTTGTAGCCGCGGAAGATGGCGCAGGGCAGACCGGCTGCACCGGCCTCATAGGCGTTCGCCATGCCGGAATGGCTATGCTCCTCGACCTCAGGACGGTTGGGCCAGCCGTTCTCGATGGCGTCACGGGCGCGTCGCAGCAGGCCGACGCCGGGATTGCCGACATAGGAAAAGACCAGCTTTCTCGCCATGCCCATGCCGATCATCTGGTCATAGACAAGGTCGGGCGTCATGCGGATCAGGGTCAGATCCCTGAAACCCTGCCGGATCGCCTCATGGGCAGCGGCGTGCGGGATCAAATGGGTGAAGCCCTCGAATGCGGCGGTGTCGCCGTCATTGAGGTTCTGCGCCACCGCATCGCGCAGGGACATGAATGCCGCCATGTTTTCCTTTCCCGGGAATGGTTTTGCCCGCGAGGAGTCGCGGGCAAATGCAACAGATCGGCCGGGAGGCAACCCTCCCGGCAATTTTTTGTCAGATATCGAAGAAGATCGTTTCGTTGTCGCCCTGCAGGTGGATATCGAAAGTGTAGGTGCTGCCGTCCTTCTTCGCGATCAGCGTCGGCACTCGGTTCTGGTGCTCGATGCGCTTGAGCACCGGGTCCTCGGCATTGGCCTTCTCCTCGTCGGGGAAGTACATGCGGGTGTTGAGGCCGAGATTGATGCCGCGTGCGACGATCCAGAAGGTGACATGCGGAGCCTGCATGCGCCTGTCGGGATAGGGCGTCGCACCCGGCTTGACCGTCTCGAAGGTAAAGACGCCGGTCGTGAAGTCGCAAGGTGTGCGGCCCCAGCCGGTGAAGTTCGGGTCAGCCGCGCCGCGCGTCTCGGTCGGCGAGTTGTAGAGGCCTCCGCTGTCGGCCTGCCAGATCTCGATCAAGGCGTCTCTCAAGGGCGTGCCGGTGCCGTCGATGATGCGGCCGGTGATGGTGATGCGCTCGCCCCTGGTCTTGTCGTTGACCATGGAAATGCCGAGGTCTTCAGGGTAGACGCCGGTTGTGCCGAGGAAGTTCGGCGCGGTGCCGATATGGACGTAGGGACCCGCGGTCTGCGAGGCGGATTCCTTTAGAAGTCCCAGATCCTGAACCATCTCAATTGCCCTCCATCCGGTTTTCGAACAGCGTCGAGCGGCGTCCGCGCAGCACGATGTCGAACTTGTAGGCGCGCGCGTCCATAGGGATCGTGTTGGCCATGTCGAGTGCAGCGGTCAGTTGCTTGATCGCCGCCTCATCATTGATGGTGCGCACGATCGGGCACTGCCAGATCAATGGATCGCCCTCGAAATACATCTGCGTGATCAGGCGCTGGGCGAAGCCGGTACCGAAGATCGAGAAATGGATATGCGAGGGACGCCAGTCGTTGACGCCGTTCGGCCAGGGATAGGGTCCGGGCTTGACGGTGCGGAAGCGGTAACTGCCGTCCTCACCGGAGATCGTGCGGCCGCAGCCGCCGAAATTGGGGTCGAGCGGCGCGAGGTAGCCTTCGTTGCGGTGGCGGTAGCGCCCCGCGGCGTTGGCCTGCCAGAATTCGACCAGCACGCCCGGAATACCCCTGCCGCGTTCGTCGAGCACCTTGCCGTAGACGATGATCCGCTCTCCGATGGCGCTCTCGCCCGGCTTGGCATAGTTGTAGATCAGATCGTCGTCGAGTTCGCCCAGCAGGTCGTGGCCGAACATCGGGCCGGTGATCTCGCCGACCGTGTTGGGAAACGAGATCAGTGCCTTTTGCGGTGAGCGCACCACTGAAGTCTTGTAGTCGGGCGTGTAGGCCTTGGGATGCCAGTTACGGTCCCGTGGGAAGAAACCACCCGTTTCGGGCTTGATGTTATGCACCTTCGTCCTCCTTGCTGGCTGCTCCGTTTGGAGTTCCCTGCCCTGCATTCCCGTCAATTTCCGACTCGTCCATTTCCGCAAAAACCTGCTTGACGATCCTGAAGGCTGAATTGGCCGCCGGCACGCCGGCATAGATCGCCACATGAAGAAGCGCCTCGCGGATATCCTCGCGGCTCGCCCCAGTATTGGCGGTGGCGCGTACATGCATCGCCACCTCCTCGTCATGACCGCCGGCGGCGAGCAGTGCGATGGTGATCATCGAGCGCTCGCGCAGGCTCAAATTCGGCCGCGACCAGACGTGGCTCCATGCTGCTTCGGTGATGAATTCCTGAAACGGCGCATCGAACCCGGTCTTGCGCCTTTGCGCGCCATCGACATAGGCGTCGCCCAGCACCTTGCGGCGGGTTGCCATGCCTTCGTCGTGGCGGGGAGAAATCGTCATGGTCTATCCATCCAGTCCAGCCAGGAAATCGCGGATCAGGCCGGCGAGCGCTTCGGGCTGTTCGATGCAGGGCAAATGCGCCGCCGCATCAACGACCTCGTAGCGCGCACCGGGAATGAGATTGGCGAACTGGCGCACCATCGCCGGAGGGGTCGACCCATCCTCGGCGCCGACGACGCACAGGGTCGGCACGGCGATCTTCTTTGCGTTGGCGGTGTAGTCGGTATCGCGCAACGCCATGCAGGTGCCGACATAGCCTTCGAGCGGGGTGCGCACCAGCATGTTGCGCGCACCGGCATAGGCGGGATTGGTGTCAGTTCGGAAGGACTGCACGAACCAGCGCTCGAGGACCGCCCCCGAGATGGAAGCGACGCCCCTTTGCGTTACCGCGTCGATGCGGTCGTTCCAGCTTTCCTGCGTACCGATCTTGTGTGCGGTGTCGCACAGGACCAGAGCGCGCACCAGATCGGGCCGCTCCGAATAGAGGCCCTGGGCGATCATGCCGCCAACCGACAGGCCGCAGACAATCGCGTTTTTCACGCCGAGATGATCGAGCAGACCGGCCAGGTCGCCGACATGGTCGGCCATCGAATAGGGCACCTTGCCAATGTCGGAAAGGCCGTGGCCACGCTTGTCGTAGAGAACCACGCCGTAATCGGCCGCAAGATCGACCATGACCTCGTCCCAGATGCGCAGATCGGTGCCAAGCGAATTCGAGAAGACAATGGTCGGCGCACCCGATGGCGGGCTGATGTGCACATAGTGCAAGACAAGGCCGTTGATCCGGTCAAATTGCATCCGACTTCCTCCATGCCGAGTATTGCATAATCGAATGGCTGGGAATAATGACAATTTCAGCCAAAACGATAGCATTTATGATATGAATTCACTCAGCAATCTCAAACTACGCCATCTTGAGACTTTCGTGGAGGTCGCCCGACAAAAAAGCGTCTCCAGAGCGGCGGAAAACCTTGCCGTGACACAGCCGGCGGTGACGCGCACGCTGCGCGAACTGGAGCGCATCTGCGGCTGCGCTCTTGTCGAGCGCGAAGGGCGCGGCATCCGCATCACCCAACGTGGCGAAATGTTCCTGCGCCACGCGGCGGGAAGCCTGGCTTCGGCGCGCGCCGCGCTCAACACGATCGACCAGCTTGGCGCCGATGACGGACCGGCAATCCGGGTCGGCGCGCTGCCGACGGTCTCGGCCACCCGCATGCCCGCCGCCGTCAACCGCTATTTCGTCTCCGGCATGCGCGCCCGACTGAAGATCGTCTCTGGTGACAATCACGTCCTGCTCGACCAGTTGCGCAATGGCGAACTCGATTTCGTCATGGGCCGGCTGCCGGCACCGGAAAACATGGCCGGGCTCGTGTTCGAACCGTTCTATCGCGACCGCGTGGTCTTCGTGGTCCATTCGCACCACGAACTGGCCGGGAGGGACAGGATCGCGGCGGAAGATTTCGACCGATTTCCGGTGCTGCTGCCACCGGAGGGATCGATCATCCAGCCCTTTGTTGACCGGCTGTTCATCGAACTGGGTTTTGCCCGGCCGCGCAATGTGGTCGAGACCGTTTCCGATTCCTTCGGCAAGGCGTATCTGCGGCGCTATCCGGCAATCTGGATCATCTCGCGCGGCGTGGTGTCGGGCGAACTCGACAGCGGCGAATTCGCGCTGCTCGCAATCGACACCAGTTCGACACTCGGCTCTGTCGGCCTGGTAACGCGCGCCGGTTCCGAACTGCCTGCGCCCGCCAGCTTCTTCGCCGAATTGCTGCGCGGACTGACAGCCGAAGGTGAAGGCGCTGAGGGTCAGAATGGCAGGCCGGTATAGTTCTCGGCAAAGACCTTCTGGGCGGCATCCGAACCCGCCAGATAGTCCAGTTCGCTTTTCTGCATGGCCTGATCGAAGCCGCTCGAATCCGGAAAGCTGTGCAACATCATGGTCATCCACCATGAGAACCGCATCGCCTGCCAGATACGCTTCAACGCCTTTTGCGAGTAGCCATCCAGCCCACCATCATCCTTGTCGAGATAGTGCCGCTTGAAGGCCTCGAACAGGTAATGCACGTCGGAAGCGGCTAGGTTCAAGCCCTTGGCGCCGGTCGGCGGCACGATGTGGGCGGCATCTCCGCACAGGAACAGCCGGCCCCACCGCATCGGTTCTGAGACGAAGCTCCTCAAAGGCGCGATGGATTTCTCGATCGAAGGCCCGGTGACCAGCGCTTCGGCGACCTCGTGCGGCAGGCGCCGACGGAACTCGTCCCAGAACACGTCGTCGGACCAGTCCTCCACCCGGTCGGTGAGCGGCACCTGGATATAGGAGCGCGCCAGCATCGGATTGCGCATCGAAGCAAGCGCAAAGCCCCGGCTGTGGCTGGCATAGGTCACTTCTTCGGCGGCAGGTGGCGTCTCCGACATTATACCGAGCCAGCCGAATGGATAGACGCGTTCGTAATCGGTGCGCACGTCATCCGGAATCGACGGCCGGCTGGCGCCGTGAAAGCCGTCGCAACCGGCGACGAAATCGCAGTCGAGACGATGCTCGGCACCGTCCTTCTCGAAAGTCACCCAGGGATGGTCGGTAGTGAGGTCGTGCAGTGCGACATTGGCGGCCTGGTCAATGATTGTCGCACCGATAGCGTCCTGGGCGGCATAAAGATCGCGGGTCACCTCGGTCTGGCCATAGACGAACACGCGCTTGCCGCATCGCTCGACGAAATCGACGCGAAACGGCTGGTTGTCGACAGACACGCAAACGCCGTCATGGGGAAAGCCCTCACGGTCCATGCGGTCGCCGGCGCCGGACTGGCGCAGCATCTCGACCATGCCGTATTCGAGCACGCCGGCACGGATGCGCGACAGCACATAGTCGCGCGTCTGACGCTCCAGCACCACGGTCCCGATACCGGCCCTGTTCAGAAGCTGGGAAAGCAGCAGACCCGCCGGCCCGCCGCCGATGACGGCGATCTGTGTTCTCACGGCATCCTCCCTTTCGTCTCCCCTGCCCTACGCCTTGCGGCTGGATACGGGAATGGACGAAGATGGCGTTGGCTTGTACTATTCAAACATGGCCGATACGATCACCAATACCATTCCAATCTATAATCTCTACGGGGAATCGCGTGATTTGCCGGATGTGCTGCACTGCGAGACCATTGTCGACCGCGCGCAATTGCATGATTGGAACATCGCGATCCACCGTCATACCCGCCTGCACCAGTTCTTCGTGATCACATCCGGCGGCGGCGAGGCGGAGATCGACGGCGGAAAGCTGGAGCTTGAACCGCCGATGCTGATCAATGTGCCGCCGAGCGTGGTGCACCGTTTCCGCTTCGAACCGTTCACCGAAGGGCTGGTCATCACCGTGCCGGTCGAGGTGCTGGAAGCCGGCATCGGCAATTCCGACGCACTGGCGGTATTGCTGCGGCGGGCGGGAACCGCGCAGGCCGGACCGGACATCGTGTCGCTTTTCCACGATATCGCCACCGAACACGCCGACACCGCTTTCGGGCGGGCGCATGCGCTGGGCGCGGCCGTGGCGCTCGCTGCGGCACGGGTGGCCAGGGCGCTCAAGCCGGTGTTCGAGGGGCGCCATACCAACACCGAGGCGGGCTATCTGCGCCGCTTCGAGGCGCTGATCGAAACGCACTTTCGCGAGCACTGGAAGGTGGCCGACTATGCGCGCGAACTGACGATCTCGCCAACGCATCTTTCACGCGTGACAAGAGCGGAGTCGGGACAAGCGGCTTCCGCGCTGATCGAGGCGCGGCTGATGCGGGAAGCACGGCGCGCGCTGGCCTATACCAACATGACCATCGCCCAGATCGCCTACGAGACCGGCTTCGACGATCCGGCCTATTTCACCCGCGCCTTCACGCGTTCGACCGGCGTGCCGCCCTCGGCCTGGCGCAGACGGTTCGAAGCCTCGAGCGGGGAAACGCCAAAATCGCGACAAGCCGGTTGAGCACCGCCGCGCCTCGCCCTATTGTCTGCGCCAACCGCATCCTTCCCAAAAGCCAATCCGGAGTATCCATGCGTTTCGAAGGAACCGAATCCTATGTTGCCGGCAATGATCTGACGATCGCGGTCAATGCGGCGATCGCGCTGGAGCGCCCGCTGCTGGTCAAGGGCGAGCCCGGCACAGGCAAGACCGAACTGGCGCGGCAGGTCGCCGAGGCACTCGGCCTCAAGCTGCTCGAATGGCACGTCAAATCGACCACCAAGGCGAGCCAGGGCCTATACGAATACGATGCCGTATCGCGCCTGCGCGACAGCCAGCTCGGCGACGAGCGCGTGCATGACGTGAAGAACTACATCAAACGCGGCAAATTGTGGGACGCGTTCTCGGCCGACGAGAAGGTCGTGCTGCTGATCGACGAGATCGACAAGGCCGACATCGAGTTCCCGAACGATCTGTTGCAGGAGCTCGACCGCATGGAGTTCTTCGTCTACGAGACCGGCGAGACGATTTCCGCGAAGCAGCGACCCATCGTCATCATCACGTCCAACAATGAAAAGGAACTGCCGGATGCTTTCCTGCGGCGCTGCTTCTTCCACTACATCACCTTCCCCGAGATCGACACGCTGAACAGAATCGTCGACGTGCACTATCCCGGTATCAAGCAGAAGTTGGTGCATGCCGCGCTGACGCAGTTCTACGAAATCCGCGACACGCCGGGGCTGAAGAAAAAGCCCTCGACATCGGAAGCACTCGACTGGATAAGACTGCTGGTCGCCGACGACATGGCGCCGGAGGATCTGCGCGCCGACGCGAAGAACATGCTGCCTAAGCTGCACGGCGCGCTACTCAAGAACGAACAGGACGTACATCTGTTCGAAAAGCTGGCGTTTCTGGCAAGACAACGCGGCGGCTAGCCGACCGCGGAAGCTGACCGGGATCGCCAAGCCCGACGGGACAACATTAGGGCGTCGCAAGACAGGCGCCAGGATAAATACGAAAGGCAGACCGATGCCAAATTATCGTTCAAGAACCACCACCCATGGCCGCAACATGGCCGGAGCCCGCGGCCTCTGGCGTGCGACGGGCGTCAAGGACGGCGATTTCGGCAAGCCGATCATCGCCGTGGTCAACTCGTTCACCCAGTTCGTACCCGGCCATGTGCATCTGAAGGATCTCGGCCAGCTTGTCGCGCGCGAGATCGAGGCGGCGGGCGGCATCGCCAAGGAGTTCAACACCATCGCGGTCGATGACGGCATCGCCATGGGCCACGACGGCATGCTCTATTCGCTGCCCTCGCGCGAGATCATCGCCGACAGCGTCGAATACATGGTCAATGCCCATTGCGCCGACGCGATGGTCTGCATCTCGAATTGCGACAAGATCACGCCGGGCATGTTGAACGCCGCCATGCGCCTCAACATTCCGTCCGTCTTCGTCTCCGGCGGGCCGATGGAGGCCGGCAAGGCAACCGTGCACGGCAAGCAGGTCGCGCTCGACCTGATCGACGCCATGGTCGCCGCCGCCGACGACAAGGTCACCGACGAGGAGGTTCAGACCATCGAGCGAGCGGCCTGCCCTACCTGCGGATCGTGTTCGGGCATGTTCACGGCGAATTCGATGAACTGCCTGACCGAGGCACTCGGCCTGTCGCTGCCCGGCAACGGATCGACGCTCGCCACCCATGGCGACCGCAAGCGGCTATTCGTCGAGGCCGGCCATCTCATCGTCGATCTGGCCCGGCGTTATTACGAGCAGGAAGACGATAGCGTCCTGCCGCGCTCGATCGCCTCGAAGGCCGCCTTCGAAAACGCCATGTCGCTCGACATCGCCATGGGCGGGTCGACCAATACCGTGCTGCACATTCTCGCGGCCGCCCATGAGGGCGATGTCGACTTCACCATGGACGACATCGACCGGCTTTCGCGCAAGGTGCCGTGCCTGTCCAAGGTCGCGCCGGCGAAAAGCGACGTGCACATGGAAGACGTTCACCGCGCGGGCGGGATCATGCGCATCCTCGGCGAACTCGATCGCGGTGATCTGATCAACCGCACCAGTCCCACGGTTCATGCGCCGACGATCGGCGACGCCATCGACCGCTGGGACATCACCCGCACCAATTCCGAAACGGTGCGCGAATTCTTCAAGGCCGCGCCGGGTGGCGTACCGACGCAGGTCGCCTTTTCGCAATCCTCGCGCTGGGACGAACTCGACGCCGATGGCGAAAAGGGCGTCATCCGCTCGATCGAGCATCCCTTCTCAAAAGACGGCGGCCTGGCCGTGCTGAAGGGCAATATTGCGCTGGATGGCTGCATCGTGAAGACCGCCGGTGTGGATGAATCCATCCTGAAATTCTCGGGCCCGGCCATCGTTTTCGAAAGCCAGGATGCGGCGGTGAAGGGCATTCTCGGCAACGAGGTGAAGGAAGGCGACGTCGTCGTCATCCGCTATGAAGGGCCGAAAGGCGGTCCCGGCATGCAGGAGATGCTTTACCCGACGAGCTATCTGAAATCGAAGGGACTCGGCAAGGCATGCGCGCTGGTCACCGATGGACGGTTTTCAGGCGGCACTTCAGGCTTGTCCATCGGCCATGCATCGCCCGAGGCCGCGCAGGGAGGCACGATCGGCCTCGTCAAGAATGGCGACATCATCGAGATCGACATTCCGAACCGGACGATCCATCTGGCGGTCGGCGATGAGGAACTCGCCGCAAGGCGCGCCGAACAGGACAAACTCGGCTGGAAGCCGGCGGCCCCGCGCAAGCGCAACGTGACCACGGCGCTGAAAGCCTATGCCGCGTTCGCTGCTTCCGCCGACAAGGGCGCGGTGCGCGTCCTGCCGGAGTAAGGGTCGCAGATGCGGCGGCTTCAGACAAGCTTCATACCCTGACGCGCGGTCAGTTGTTCCCCGGTCGGCAGGCGCAAATGGATGAGCGTTTCGGCACCCAGCGCCTCGGAATAGTTGCCCTTGTGGGTGGTGACCACCTTGCATTCGGACTGGGAGGCGTTGAACTTGTCGACCTGCTCCTGAAGCAGTTTGCCCAGACGGCGGGTAAAGGCGTGCCACCACTGGATTTCGGTGGCCGCCGAAGCCGGGCTGGCGGACAACATGGTTGCCGCAAACAATGACATTGCGATTACTCGACCGAGTTTCCCGAGCATTTTGCAACTCCCTTGCTGAAACATTTCAAACAAAGGCTATTGGTTTCACGCAACGGCTTTAGGTCGATCTTCGGGAGACAACCGAACTTGTGATGAAACGGCGCACATCAGACAAGCAAGCGCAAGCAGGTCTTTCAGAGTTTCCGACTGGATGACATCACCAGTTCAACCGGATTTCGTGTGTTCCCTCTCTTCCTCGAAACGCTTTCGCGCCGCTTCCAGATCACGGATCACTTCGCTTTTGCGTTCAGGAGAAAACGGCGGAAAAGCCGAACCGATGCCATGCTGAGCGGCGAGAACCTCGCCGAACATTCGCCAGACGACGCCCCAGCCGCCTTCGTGATCGTCACGCGAGGAGGCTTCGGGAAATCCCGTCTGGCAGAATAGCATGCGTGTCTTTTGGCCATGCGGGGAAAGGTCGATGCTGATGGTCGAATGAAAATCGGTACCCAGAAACCGGTAGGAATAGACCAGCCGGCGCGGCGGCACGATCTCATGGAAGACACCGTGCGGGTGTTCGACAATGTCCGCCTTGCGGGTCTTCAGCCGCCACACCCCGCCCGGACGGACGTCATATTCCTCGATTTCGGCACGAAAGCCATGCGAGGAGGCGAACCAGACCTTCACGTTTTCTGGCCGGGTCCAAAGTTCGAAGACCCATTCGGGCGGGCCGTCGAACAAACGGTCGAAACGCAATGCGTTGTCGGCGCGATCGGCGATATCAGGCATCTCTCCCTCCTCCACTCTTCATCTCAGCAAGCAGCCGATCCATCCGATCGAAAGAGATTTCCCAACGCCGGGCGAACTCTTCCAGCCAGGAGGCCACCACGCTTATCCCCGCAGGGTCCAGGCGGCACGGGCGCGTCTGGGCAATCCTGCCGCGGCTGATCAGTCCAGCGGATTCCAGTACCTTGAGGTGCTTGGAAATACCCGGCTGGCTTAGCTTGTGACGCGCGACGAGTTCATTGACCGACAGCGCGCCGGTCGCGAGTTCGGCGAGGATGGCTCGCCTCGTGGGATCGGCCAGCGCGGCAAAAGTCCGGGATAATCGGTCGCTCATGACACTTTATATTTCCAATAAGCTATATTGCCTTTTAGCTATATATAGAATGCATGTCAACTCCCTGCCCGGAGTCTGCCGGATGAAGTTGACCAGGGGCGCAATCGGTCCTATCTATCGCTCTCGTGGTGATTTGCCTTTCCTAAAAAAGGATGGCCGGCTTGCAGCCACGTAAAAGAAGTCGCTAAAAGGGCCGCCGACTTGAAGTTCGGAACCGGCAGCGATTTCATCGCGGGCCGGTTTTTTATTGTCGAGAGTGAGCCGTCATGCCGATCCGTATTCCAGACCTCCTGCCCGCCCGCGAGACTCTCGTCGAAGAGGGCGTGATGGTGATGGACGAGACTGTCGCCGTTCGCCAGGATATCAGGCCGATGCATATCGGACTCCTCAACCTGATGCCCAACAAGATCAGGACCGAGACGCAGTTTGCCCGCCATATCGGCGCAACCCCTCTGCAGGTCGAGCTGACGCTCGTCAGGGTCGGCAATCATCGCCCGAAGAATACGCCGCAGGAGCATCTGATCGCCTTCTATCAGACCTGGGAGGAAGTCAGGGACCGCAAGTTCGACGGCTTCATCATCACCGGCGCGCCGATCGAACTGCTCGCCTTCGACGAGGTCTCCTACTGGCACGAATTGCAGGACATCCTCGACTGGACGACGACGAACGCGCATTCCAGCTTCCATGTGTGCTGGGGGGCGATGGCGGCGATGTACCATTTCCACGGCGTGCCAAAATATGCGCTGAAGAAGAAGGCTTTCGGTGTCTACCGCCATCGCAATCTCAATCCGGCCTCGCCTTATCTGAGCGGGTTTTCCGACGATTTCTCCATTCCCGTCTCGCGCTGGACGGAGGTGAAGGGCGCGGATATCCGTGCGCATGACAGCCTTGAGATCCTGATGGAATCCGACGTGACCGGGCCGTGCCTGGTGCATGAAAAGTTCGCCAACCGGCTCTACATCTTCAACCACATCGAATATGATTCCTTCTCACTCGGCGAGGAATATGGCCGCGACGTCGCCGCCGGTACGCCGATCGACCTGCCGGCCAATTATTTCCCCGGCGACGACCCGGAGCGCCCGCCGCTCAATCGCTGGCGGTCCCACGCGCATCTTCTGTTCGGCAACTGGATCAACCAGACCTATCAGACGACACCATTCGATCTGGCGGATATCGGCAAGGATCGGTAAGTCGTCTGCCTGCAAATGACCGAACACCGGATTCATCAGATCTTTGTCGTCAGTGTCATCCTCAAGGGCTTGCACGCCCTCATTGAATGTGCCGGCGGCATTCTTTTCTATCTCGTTCCTGCGTCACACATCGCGCACTGGATCGATATCGCGACCCAGGAAGAACTGGTCGAAGACCCGCGCGATTTCGTGGCGAACCAATTGCTGGGCTTCGCACAGCATCTTTCCGTCGACACGACATCCTTCTACGCGTTCTACCTGCTGAGCCATGGCCTGGTGAAAGTGCTGCTCGTGGCGGGTCTGCTCAAGGAGAAGCTGTGGGCCTATCCGTTGTCGCTGGTCGTCCTTGCGTGTTTTGTCGCCTATCAGCTTTACCGCTATTCCTACACCCATTCATTCGGGCTCATCGTGCTGACGGTCTTCGATCTATTCATCATGGTGCTGGCCTGGCACGAATGGCACTATCTGCGGACTCACATACGGCAAACCGGCTGACAAACCGCCTTTGGCACCTTAAAATCGCCGCCCATGTTCATTCCCTTCTTTCTCGCGCTGAAGCAGGCCAAGGTTCCGGTCACGCTTCGTGAATATCTCACCTTGCTGGAAGCGTTGCAGACAGGGCTCGCCGATTTCGATGTCGAGGGCTTCTACTATCTGGCGCGCTCGGCGCTGGTGAAGGACGAGCGCCATATCGACCGTTTCGACCGGGTATTCGGCGAAATCTTCAAGGGGCTGGAAGCGGTTTCCGGCGCGCCAGACGGCGTCGATGTTCGCGAACTGCCGGAGGAATGGCTGAAGAAGCTCGCCGAGAAATACCTGTCGGACGAGGAAAAGGCGCTGGTCGAGAAACTAGGCGGCTGGGACGAATTGATGGAGACGCTGAAAAAACGTCTCGCCGAACAGGAGAAGCGCCATCAGGGCGGCAACAAGATGATCGGCACCGCCGGCACCTCGCCGTTCGGGGCCTATGGCTACAATCCGGAAGGGGTTCGCATCGGACAGCACGAAAGCCGCCACCGGCGTGCGGTAAAGGTCTGGGACCGGCGCGATTTCAAAAATCTCGACGATTCCGTCGAACTCGGCACGCGCAACATCAAGATCGCGCTGAAGCGGCTACGGCGCTGGGTGCGCGAAGGCGCGCATGAGGAACTCGATCTTTCCAGCACGATAAGGGCCACCGCCGAACATGGCTATCTCGACGTCAAGATGCGCCCCGAACGGCGCAATGCGGTGAAGGTTCTTCTGTTCCTCGATGTCGGCGGCTCGATGGACGATCATGTGAAGGTGGTCGAAGAACTTTTCTCTGCCGCACGCATGGAACTGAAATATCTGGAATATTTCTATTTCCACAATTGTCCCTACGAGGGCGTGTGGAAGGACAATCACCGGCGATACACCGAGGTGATGCCGACGCTCGACGTACTGCACACATACGGGCCGGACTGCAAGGCAATCTTCGTTGGCGACGCGGCGATGAGCCCGTGGGAGATTGTCCAGCCCGGCGGCTCGGTCGAACACTGGAACAAGGAAGCCGGCGAAACCTGGCTGAGGCGCGCGCTCGATCAATGGCCGCATACGGTGTGGATCAACCCGGTGCCGGAACATGCCTGGCACTACACTCAGTCGACACAGATGATACGGCAGATGTTCGGCGGGCGGATGTACCCCCTGACGCTTGCCGGCCTCGACGGCGCGATGCGGGAGTTGTCGCATTGAAGCGTGCCGGGCTTCTGCGGTGGATTGTGCGCGTGGATTACGCGCGTGGATTATGCGCTCCGGCGGGCCTGTTCGGCGCGTGCAAGCCACTGGCCGATCTTGTCGATGAGGCTCTTCGGCGAGACCGGCTTGGTCAGATAGTCGTCCATGCCGGCGTCGAGGCAGCGCCGGCGGTCGCCCTTGAGCGCATGGGCGGTGACGCCGATGATCGGCGTGCGCGGTGCGGCTGGCGC
>JAJDOK010000096.1 GCA_022340185.1 Salaquimonas sp.
GCCAACCCGCCGACCAAGGGCTGGCCAATCTGCGACAAGAGCCGGAACAGGAAGGCGAGGACGAACCACGTCACCATGAGCGGTATGGCCGTCAGGAGGCCGGTCAGCAGGTGGCGCCGGATGCGGGCGCCGAACCTTGACCGTGGCGGGGTCTGGGATTTTTCTGGCAAGCGAAACGATCCTTTGCGATTCAGTCCATGTGTCGGGATCAGCATAGCCTGCCGGCGCCGGCGACACAGCCCGAGACATGGCGGCACCGATGGACCATCATTGGCGCGCATCGTGACACAAGTCTGGAAGGAACATCATGCGTGTGTTGATGACGGGAGCGGCCGGCCATATTGGTTCCGTGCTGCGCGAGCGCCTGGCCGGCCGCTACGACCTGCTGCGCCTGAGCGATGTCGTCCGGATGGCGCCGGCAGGCCCGGGCGAAGAGGTCGTGAGTGCCGAACTTTCCGACATCAGCCAGGTCATGACCGCAATGGACGGCATCGATGCCGTGATTCACCTTGGCGGCATCCCCGGCGAGGACACGTGGGAAAATATCCTGCGGTCGAATATCGAGGGCACCTACAACGTCTTCGAGGCGGCGCGGCTGAATGATGCGCGGCGCATCGTCTTCGCCAGTTCCAACCACGCCGTCGGGTTCTACCGCCGCGACCAGGTCGTCGACCATCTGGTCGCCCAGCGCCCGGATACGCGCTACGGCCTTTCCAAGGCCTTCGGCGAGGACCTGGCGAGCCTCTATGTCGACAAGCACCGGTTCCAGGTCATGTGCATGCGGATCGGCAGCTTTCAGGCCGAGCCGAAGGACGCGCGCCAACTGGCCACCTGGATGAGCTATGGCGACATGACCCGGCTCGTCGCCACCGGCCTGGCAGCTCCCGACATGGGGTTTGCCGTCGTCTACGGCATCTCGCGCAACACGCGGGCCTGGTGGGACAATGCCCACGCCTATCGCCTGGGCTACGACCCGCAGGACAACGCGGAGGATCATGCCGACCGCCTGCTGGCCGTCGAGCCGCCGGAGGCCGGCGGCGACGTGGCCTTGGCGCTGCAGGGCGGCATCTTCCCGGAGATGGAATTCGACGGCGACCTCGACGCGCTCTGAGGCGGGATCTCTAATTGACGCCGACGGCGCTGCCCAGGGTCGGACCTATCTCGCCATGAATGACGAGGTCGGCCATGTCGTCGATGTCGGTCGGTTCGCGGTTGACGATGACGAGCCGGGCACCGTTTCGCTTGGCGACGACCGGAAAACTCGCCGCGGGAAACACCACCAGCGACGATCCCAGAACGACAAAGAGATCGCAGGCCAAGGTGTGATGTTCGGCCTGGGCCATCCAGTTTTCCGGCATGGCCTGTCCGAACGACACCGTCGCAAGTTTGACGATACCGCCGCAGATATCGCAGACCGGCAGGGTCTCGTCGCGCTCGAACGCGTCGCGTATGCCGCCGAGTTCGAACGACTCCAGGCAGTCCAGGCATTCGGCATAGGTGGCGTTGCCGTGCAACTCGATCACTTTGCCTTCGGGTATGCCCGAGACCTGATGGAGCCCGTCGATGTTCTGGGTGATGACGGCCGTGGCCGTGCCTTCGCGTATTAGATGGGCGACAGCGCGGTGGCCGCGGTTCGGCTTGGCGGCAACCAGATTGTCGTGCCTGGCGAAACTCCGGCGCCAATACTCCAGGCGCGCCTCTTCCGAGGCAAGGAACTCGTCGAACGGTATCGGTTGGTACTTTGTCCAGATACCGCCCGGACTGCGAAAATCGGGGATCCCCGACTCTGTGCTGATGCCGGCACCGGTGAACAACACGGCGTTCGTCGACATATCGAGCATCGACCTGAGTTCACGGACCTGATTGTCAAGGCTGTCGGTCACGGCACCTTCACATCTCGTCGGCGCGCTCGGCAAACTTCTCCAGTGCGGTCTGGTCGATCACCCGGATATATCCGCCGGCCATTTGGATCAGGCCTTTGTGTTCCAGAAGCTTAAGCCCTTTGTTTATGCTCTCGCGGGTGGAGCCCAGCATCTGACCCAGGTTTTCCTGAGACATGCGTATGTCGATCAAGAGCCCCTGCTCCGTGGAGCGGCCGAATTGGCCGGCGAGCGTCATGAGCCGCTTGGCCAGGCGATGGGGAATATCGAGAAAGATGGTGTCTTCGATGATGTCGCTGGTCCAACGCAGACGATCGCACAGGACGCCCATCAGCCGAATGGCCAATCGTGGGTGTCGCTCCAGGAATGCCATGAAATCCGCTCGGTCGATCCTGAGCAGGTCGGAGCGTTCCAGCGCCACCGCATTGGCCGTGCGTTCCTTGCCGTCAAGCAGCGCGATTTCGCCCAGCACTTCGCCGGGTTTCAGCATGTTGAGCAGAATCGCCTTACCCGCCTCCGACTCCGTCGTGATACCGACACGCCCGCTGACGATGGCATAGAGGCAATCGCCGGGATCGGATTTCTGGAAAATGGTCTGGTCCGTGTCAAAGCTTCGAACCTTGGCAAGTGCCAGGAATTCATCCATCTCATCGGGCTCGAGCTGACCCAAGAGTTCGTTGCGGCGGAGCGCATCCAAGCCTATCCGCGTGACGGTACCGTCTATCAACGCCACTTCCATGTCGGGTTGCGCGCCCTCTTTCACATGGCGAGGGTGGCACCGGGTTGATCTTGTCGACCGTTTACACCGGTCGATCGGCAGAGCCTGTCACGGTCATTGACAAGTAACAAGCGCTACAACCCAGCCCGGCGGCGTGTCACCTCGGATCGGCGGCCACCTCGCGAAGCGCCCGTTCCCACAACGTGGTGTGCTCGAAGTGATAGCGCACCCGTTTCGGCGCCGTCTCCGCCTTTGTGCGATGGCGCAGCGTTCGCAGCAGCTGGATCGCGTCGTCGCGCTTCTGATCGGCACGACCGGCGGGCAGCCAGAACGAGAAGGCTTCGAGCTCGCGGCGATCAAGCCCGTATTCCCGCGCGAGATTCATGAGGTTGGCATAGTTGCGGTCCTTATAGGGCAGCGCCTTGGCGAGCTCTTCCAACCGCTGATAGGACGCCTGACCGATGAC
>JAJDOK010000105.1 GCA_022340185.1 Salaquimonas sp.
TGGTGCCCCTGGCCGGACTCGAACCAGCACGCCCGTGAAGGCAACAGATTTTGAGTCTGCCGCGTCTACCAATTCCGCCACAGGGGCAACGGCCATGCGAACTATCGGTTTCGGGCCGATTGGTCAATCGCCGTTGACACATGGTTCAACAAAGCTTTGCCAAAGCTTTGATTGCCGCAGCGTTAAAACCTGTCTAAACCACCCTGCCGGCACCCCGCCGGCGCCTTGATCGCCTGAACGCAACAACCGGCTCCCCCTATGCTTCGAGCGCTTTACGACTGGGTCTTTTCGCTTGCCCGCCACAAACGGGCGAGCTGGGCGCTGGCCGGGATCTCCTTCGTCGAAAGTTCCGTCTTCCCCATCCCCCCCGACGTGCTGCTCATCCCGATGGTGCTCGCCGAAAAGCGCAAATGGCTGTTCTATGCGGCGCTGTGCACATTGGCTTCGGTTATCGGCGCTTTTCTGGGCTATTTCATCGGCGCCGTTTTATACGACGTGATCGGCAAGCCGATCCTCGATTTCTACCAGATGGGCGACAAGTTCGACGACATCGCCCGCTGGTACAACGAATGGGGCGGCTGGGGCGTGCTGTTCGCTGCCATGACACCCTTCCCCTACAAGGTGATCACCATCTTTTCCGGTGCGACGGGACTCAATTTCCTGATCTTCACCATCGTGTCCATCGTCGGGCGCGGTACGCGCTTCTTCATCGTCTCCGGCCTGCTCTATCTGTTTGGCGAGCCGGTCCGCGACTTTATCGAGAAGCGCCTTGGCCTTATGTTCATCCTCGCCGTGGTGCTGCTGCTCGGCGGGTTCCTCGCCATCAAATACGTTTTCTGAGATCGATCATGAACCTGACGCGAAACACGCAACTGTTTGCAGCCGTCCTGGTCTTCCTCGGCATGGCCGCGGTGATCGCCTATGTGCTCGGTTTCCAGTACATAGGCGGCTACATCCCATGCAAGCTGTGCCTCGCCCAGCGCCAGCCCTATTACTATGCCTTTCCGGTCTCGCTTATCGCTCTGCTGTCGGCATGGCGCGGCTGGTCGCCGGTCCTCACGCGCACTGCGCTCATCGTCACCGGTCTGCTGCTGTTGTGGACCTGCGGGCTCGGCATCTACCATTCGGGCGTCGAATGGGGCTGGTGGCAGGGCCCGACCGATTGCGGCGCGGCGGCGAACGGCATCTCCAAGGACGTCAACGATCTGCTCGGCGATCTTACCGCCAAGCACCCGCCCTCATGTAACGAGGCGGCAGGTCGTTTTCTGGGCCTGTCCTTTGCCGGCTGGAACGTGATCGCCTCGCTGGTACTGGCGCTGATCGCCTTTCGCGGCGCACTGAAAAGATAACTGGGGATCAGGGCTCCAGCTCGGTGTCCCAGTAGAGGAAGTCCATCCAGCTGTCGTGCAAATAATTGGGCGGAAATTTCCGCCCGTTGCGATGCAAATCCTCGATGGTCGGCATGAAGGGCCGTTGCACCGGCCACATCTTGGCCTCGCGCGGCAGCTTGTTGCCTTTTCTCAGATTGCAGCTCGAGCAGGCTGCGCACACATTCTCCCATGTCGTCTGCCCGCCCTTGGAACGCGGCACGATATGGTCGAAGGTCAGGTCGTCATCCGTCCCGCAATACTGGCACTCGAACCGGTCGCGCAGGAAGACGTTGAAACGCGTGAACGCCGGGTGGCGGTTGGGGCGTACGAAGGTCTTCAGGCTGACGACGCTCGGCAGTTTCATCGCGAAGGAAGGGCTTCTGACCGCCGAATCATATTCGGCGACGATGTTCACCCGGTCGAGGAAGACCGCCTTGACGGCGTCCTGCCACGACCACAGCGACAGCGGATAATAGCTCAGAGGCCGATAATCCGCGTTCAGCACCAGCGCCGGATGCGCACCCGGTGACAGGGAACCCGATGACACGGGACCTGAAGATACTGCGCCCGGTGATACAGCGCCCGGTGATACAGCGATCGTCAACACGACCTCCTTGCGATGGGCCACTGCGTTGATTCGGCCGGCCCAGAATCACACCGTTTCGTCGGCGGTACTATCTAAATCCACTATGTCAGCCTTGTGAAGACCGGCACATTTCGAAATTCGCCGCATCCACGCGTCGTTTTCACACCGGCAAGGCATCACGCCCGCCCTTGATGGCGCGATAATAGGCCCAAAACAGCCGCGCCGCCACGCCGCGCCAGGGCGCCCACATCGCAGCGATTTCCCTGAGCGCCCTGTCGGCGGGTCGCTCGTCGAGTTTAAGCGCCGCGCGCACGGCCTCGGCCAGCGCCAGATCACCGGCGGGAAAGATGTCGGCATGACCGCCGCAGAACAGCAGGTAGATTTCCGCCGTCCATGGCCCGATGCCCTTGATCGCCGTCATCGCCGCCATGGCGTCCTCGGCCTGCATGGTTGCGAGCATGGACAGGTCCAGTTCGCCGGACACCACCGCTTCGGCGACATTGAGAAGGGTACGCTGCTTCGGCCGCGACAGACCCGCCTCACGGAAGACGTCTTCCTCGCAGGCAAGCAGCGTGGCCGCGTCGAGCGGGTCGACCAGCGCTGTGAACCGGTTTCTGATCGCCGCCGCGCTCGCCGTCGATACCTGCTGCGAGATGACGATACCCGCCAGGCCGGCAAAATCCGGTGTCGACAGACGCAGAGGCAATTCGCCCGCCGCCTGCGCCACCGGCCGGAGGCGGGGATCGATCTTCAATAGTGCCTCAAGCCCGTTTTCGACGTCGGCGGAGTTGCGGATCACCTGCATCGCCATGCAAACAGCATCCTGCTAATCATTCCCGGACAATGAGTAGACCTGTTTTCCGTTTCGCGCCAAGCCCCAACGGCCTGTTGCATCTGGGCCATGCCTATTCCGCGCTCGTCAATCTGCGCCTGGCGCGCGCGGCGGGCGGCACGATGTTGTTGCGTATCGAAGACATCGACACCGCCCGCTGCACACCCGAAAACGAGGCCATGATGCTCGAGGACCTCGAATGGCTCGGCTTTGAATGGGATGCCTCGCCCCGCCGCCAATCGGACCATTTCGCCGATTACCGCGCCGCGCTGGAGGATTTGCTGGCTGAAAGCCTCGTCTATCCCTCAACCATGAGCCGCGGAGAAATCCGCCGCGCTGTCGAGCGCGAGGTGGAAAATGGCGGCTCCTGGCCCAGTGACCCCGACGGCGTGCCGCTTTATCCCGGCAACGAATGCGAGCTGGGGCCTCAGGCGCGCAACGAGATCATGGCAGGCGTCGCCGACTACACGCTGCGCCTCGACAACGCGGCAACGCTGGCGCGTCTTAAAGCCCCACTGCAATGGTATGAGGAAGGCTCGGGCCCTGACGGCCAGACCGGCTGGATCGATGTCAATCTCGCCAAATGGGGCGACGTCGTGCTGGCGAGAAAGGACACGCCGGCAAGCTACCATCTGGCCTGCGTCATCGATGACGGTATCGAGGGGGTCACGCATGTCGTGCGCGGGCGCGACCTGTTTCATTCGACCTCGGTCCACCGCCCGCTGCAGCAATTGTTCGGCCTGCCGGCGCCGGCCTATTTCCACCACGATCTCATCCTCGACGAGACCGGGCGCAAATTGTCGAAATCCGTTGGCTCGACCGCGCTGCGCCATCTGCGCGCTGCTGGCCTTACCCCGGTCGATGTCCGCCGCATGATCGGCCTGGAAGACCAACCTGCTCATTGAATGCTTCAGGTATGCGTGAACGCCTTGGCCACCGAAAGCATGACAAGCGCCAGCGTTGCTCCGCCAAAGCCGGTCAGGATGGCAAACTGTGTTTCACCATTGAAGCTGTAGCCGAGCTGGTTGTAGGCGAACAGCCCGACATAGCAGCCCGTGACCAACAGCATACAATTGCCGGCCACGCCGAAGCCGGCATGCCCCATGATCTTGTCGGCAATCCAGCCGCAGACATAAGACAGCGAGCAGGCGAGCGCAAAGGTGACGATCCAGTAGTTCCTGGACATTTCCCAAAGCATGACAACCTCCGCATCCACTATGGACGAATCCACAGGCGAATGAACAGCGATTTAAGAGGGAATACGCGCCGGGCTTCGCCGGCAAGTGCGACATTCCCCCAACACCGCGATCCGGAAAACCCGATCCGGGGCCTCCTGGATCGCATGCTTTAATGATACGTTATCCATCTTCCCGGAAGATTAACGCCGGCGTTGCAATTTTAGCGATCCGGCGGTTTCGAAGAGCCGTTTTTCCTTTCCTCGTTGAGCACGGCGTTGAATTCCGCTCCGATCAGGAAGATCACCGACATGTAGTAGACAAAGATCAGCGTGATCATCACGCCGGCGAGCCCGGCATAGGTGCTCACATAATTGGCGAAGCCCTTGAGATAGATCGCGAATGCCCAGGATGCGATGAGCCACAAAACCAGTGTAAGCGCGATGCCCGGTGCAACTTCGATGAATTTGCGCCTGCCCGAAGGCAGCCATTTGTGGGCGGCGAACAACGCCGCAATCATCACCACGCCCGATACTGCCAGGCTCCAGTCGCCGAAACGGGAAATTTCCTCGACCAGTCCCGATGAATATTTGCGCGCGATCGCAAGGGCGAGCGGCATCAGCACCAGAACAATGGCGACCGTCGCCACGGTCAGCGAAGCGCCGATAACGAAAACGATGCTCTGGATACGCAGCCTGACGAAATTGCGTGTTTCTCTAACCTTGTAGGCGCGGTTCAAGCCGAGCCGCAAAGCCTCGACGCCATTGGAGGCAAAGAACAGCGCCACCACTGCACCGAAGGTCAGGATGTCGCCGCGCGGTTCCGTCAGGACGGCGCGCACCTCGCGTGCAATCGGTTCCGCCACGGATTCCGGCCACGCGTCGAAGACGAGATGGATTACGGTGTCGGGAAAGTCGCCGAGGTCGAAAAAGGCGGCCAGCGATGCGCAGAAGATCAGGAAGGGAAACAGCGCCAGCAGGCCCGACAGTGTGATGTGGCTGGCGATCGCCCAGCCGTCGTCGCTGCCGAATCGCCAAACTGCCCCTGCCGCCGCCCTGAGAGGGCGAAGCATCGGACCTGCCATTGTTGCGGTCCATTCCATTCAGCGTTATGCGGCTTTTTTCACTGGCGGCATGATTCTGAAAGAAATGAGGCCGAATGGGCGCAATGTCTAGGGTCAGGACCATTCTCGTAACCGGCTGCTCGTCGGGCATTGGCCGTCACTGCGCCCTGCGGTTGAAGGACGATGGCTGGCGCGTCTTCGCCACCGCGCGCGCCGAAACCGACCTTGCCGCGCTCAGGGGCGAAGGTTTCGAGGCGCTGCACCTTGATTATGCCGACACCGCCTCGATCCATGCCGCATTCAATGAGGTTCTCGCTGCGACCGGCGGCCGTCTCGATGCGCTGTTCAACAACGGCGCCTATGGCCAGCCCGGCGCAGTCGAGGATTTGACCGGCGAAGTGCTGCGCGCCCAGTTCGAGGCCAATTTTTTCGGTTGGCACGAATTGACCCGACTCGTCGTGCCGGTCATGCGCAAACAGGAAGTTGAACCGGGCTGGGGCCAACTAAATTGGGGAAGGGGGCGTATCGTGCACTGTTCCTCCATTCTGGGTTTCGTGCCCTTTCGCTGGCGCGGCGCCTACAACGCCTCTAAATTTGCGCTCGAGGGCCTGTTCCTGACCCAGCGCATGGAACTCAGGGGCAGCGGCATCCACATGAGCCTGATCGAGCCCGGACCGATTGTCTCGCGCTTTACCGAGAATGGTCTTCAGAAATTCCTCGACAATATCGACATCGAAGGCTCGGTCCATGCCAGACGCTACGAGAAGGAACTCGCCCGTCTGAAGGCGAAGGGCGGCGTCAACCGTTTCCGGCTGGGTCCCGAAGCGGTCTACAAAAAGCTCGGACATGCGCTCGAAGCGCCACGGCCGCGCGCGCAATATCCGGTGACGATCCCCTCCCACTTCATGGCGCGGATACGCGGCATCACGCCGCAATTCCTCATGGACAGGCTTTTGCTGGGGTCGGATTGAACCATTTAGTGTAGGATTTGATCGTGTAGCCAGCCCTGCGCCGAACCCGCCAATCGGAGTGTTGAATGCTCGCCCTGAACGTCCTTATCCCGCTGATGCTGGCCGCTGTGCTGATCGTGCTCGGCCTCGGCCTGCACAACATGATACGCGGCGGCAATCCCAATCGCTCGCAGCGCCTCATGCGGCTCAGGATCCTGTTCCAGTTCATTGCCGTGGTCTTAGTCCTTACGGCGCTCTATATTGGTGGCCGCGGCTAAGTCATGGCCGCCCAACAAGGGCCGGACGATTGGTAATCCTGAACAAGATCTACACCAAAACTGGAGATGACGGCTCCACCGCGCTGGCAAGCGGCGAACGGCGGCCCAAGCACAATCTGCGCATCGCCGCATACGGCACGATCGACGAGACCAATGCGGCAATCGGCCTGTGCCAGCTCCATGCCGATGCCGGTCTCGCCGCGCCACTCGCCGCCATCCAGAATGATCTGTTCGATCTGGGCGCCGACCTTGCCAGGCCTTCGAAAGATAATGGCGAGGAAAGCGCCTTGCGCGTGACCGGCGCACAGGTCGAGCGGCTCGAGGCGGAGATCGACACCATGAATGCCGATCTCGAACCACTGCGCTCCTTCGTCCTGCCCGGCGGCACGCCCGCCGCCGCCCATCTGCACCTGGCGCGCACTGTTGCACGGCGCGCCGAGCGGCTGATTGTCGAACTCGCCGCAGTCGAAACGGTCAATCCGGCCGCTATCCGCTATGTCAACCGCCTGTCCGACTGGCTCTTCGTCGCCGCCCGCCATGCCAATGACAAGGGTGCGGCCGACATGTTATGGGTGCCCGGCAAGAACCGCTGACATCGCAAGGCAAATTGCATGTGGACCTGGCTCCGAATCATCGGCTACGGCATCCTCGTCTGGCTCATACCCTTTTTCGTCGCTTTCGCCGCCTTTGCCTTGCGCGACAGTAATCGCGCATTGTTTGAATCCATCATGGCGGTTACCGTGGCGGCGGTCGCAACCTTGTTCTCCTTCGATTATCTGCGCCGACTCGGCGTAAACCAGTTCGGCGCCGGCGTGCTCGCCGGACTGATCTGGATGGTGATTTCCATCGCAATCGAGCTGCCGCTGATGCTGCCAGCGCCCATCGCCCTGCCGTTGGCCGACTACCTCGGCGATATCGCGCTCACCTTTGTGATGATACCGATCATCGCCGCCGGCATCGGCGCCGCCTTCGCCCGCGCCGGGACACCCGGCGGCTAGGTCGGCGCGCGCGATGTTCATCCCGCTGCATGACGCCAATCATCTGCGCCACATCCGCCGGCAATATGTCACCTACGCCATCATCGTCATCAACTGCCTGATCTGGCTGTTCATGACAGCGATAGGGGCAGGCGCCGGCAATGAGGTCGGGGCGCAGACCGCCTATTATTCCTATGGTTTCATTCCCGCGGTCGCCAACGGCTATCAGAGCCTGCCGCCCGATCTGAGTGTTTTGCCGGAATATGCCACCTACATCTCCTACGCTTTCCTGCACGGCAATTTCATGCATCTTGTCGGCAACATGCTGTTCGTCTGGGTCTTCGGCGACAATGTCGAGGATGCGATGGGCCATATCCGCTTCATCGGCTTTTTCCTCGCCTGCGCTGTTGCCGGCGCCTGGCTGCACGCGCTGGTCCAGCCGCATTCGCCTGCGCCGCTGATCGGCGCATCGGGCGCGGCGGCGGGCATCCTCACTGCCTATCTGATGCTCCACCCCCGCGTGGCGATCTGGGTGCTGGCGCTCGGCCGCATTCCGTTGCGCATACCGGCCATGTGGATCATCGGCGCCTGGATCGCCTTTCAGCTCTTCAGCCTGCTTGTCACAGGCGACGAAAAAACCTCATGGGGCGCTCATGTCGGCGGCATCATCGCCGGCGCGATCCTTTTGCCGTTGTTCAAACGCCGCGATGTCCCACTTTTCGACAAGAACCGGATCGATATGGTCGTGCCGGGTTCGCTGCCTCCGGAAATGCAGGAAGAAGAGGGCCGCGACACGACAATTGACGCACCGACGCCATCAGAACCGGCATCGGACAATAAGCCGCCCGAAAGCGACCGCTCCATCCCGTGGGGTCGCCAGCCGCGCTGAGCCGGCATGTCACTCTTTCCGGATTTCAAGAATCGAAATGCCGGAAAACGACGCGATCTGGCGGCACATCGACCTCAGCCACAACCATTTCGTTCAATATGCCGCAATGCGGTATCGCGATGTTGACGCATGACTTAATTGTGTTTATCGCCTCCGCGTCGATGCCATGCGGCATCCTGCGTGAATTTCGGCGCGCCTTCGCAGAACACTCGCGTTGAGGACCGCGCCCGGCGGTATTTGGAGAGGAAAGCCCATGAAAATCCTGGTTCCCGTCAAGCGGGTGATCGACGCCAATGTGAAGCCGCGCGTCAAGGCGGACGGCTCCGGCGTCGAGCTTGCCAACGTCAAGATGAGCATGAACCCGTTCGACGAGATCGGCATCGAGGAAGCGTTGCGACTGAAGGAAGCCGGCAAGGCCGAAGAAGTGATCGCCGTGTCGGTCGGCCCGCAGCAGGCGCAGGAAACGATCCGCACCGCGCTTGCCATGGGCGCCGACCGCGGCATCCTGGTCAAGACCGACGAGGCCGTCGAGCCGCTCGCCGTCGCCAAGATCCTCAAGGGCGTGGTCGAGGCGGAGGCGCCCGGCATGGTCATTCTCGGCAAGCAGGCGATCGACGATGATTCCAACCAGACCGGCCAGATGCTGGCCGCGCTGCTCGGCTGGGGCCAGGCGACGTTCGCTTCCAAGGTCGAGATCGAGGGCGACAAGGCCAGGGTCACCCGCGAGGTCGATGGCGGCCTGCAGACGATCGAATTGAAGATGCCGATCGTCGTCACCACCGACCTGCGCCTCAACGAACCGCGCTATGCGTCGCTCCCCAACATCATGAAGGCCAAGAAGAAGCCGCTCGACGAGAAGGCGCCCGGCGACTACGGCGTCGATGTCGCGCCGCGCCTGAAGGTCGTCAAGACCGTCGAGCCGCCGGCGCGCAAGGCCGGCGTCAAGCTCGGCTCCGTCGCCGAGTTGGTCGACAAGTTGAAGAACGAAGCCGGCGTACTTTGAATTCGAATGAGACCGGCCTGCAAACGGGCCGGTTTCTGCGCTTCCGGTGCTCACATACGCAGACAAGTATGCTCCGCTCCGGTTCTCGAACCCAACCGTTTTCGGCACGGCCTCATCCGAATTCAGGCAACGAAATACGGGATCATCGAAGGATGAATTGAAATGACCACACTTCTTCTTGCCGAACACGACAACACCGCGCTGTCCGACCAGACGGCCAAGGCACTGACCGCGGCAAAGGCCATGGGCGGCGACGTCCATGTCCTCGTCGCCGGGTCCGGCTGCAAGGCGGTTGCCGATGCCGCCGCGAAACTCGACGGGGTCGCCAAGGTGCTGCTCGCCGACGAGGCGCTGTATGCCAACATGCTGGCTGAGCCGGTCGCCGCGCTGATCGTTTCGCTGGCTGACAGCTACGATGCCTTCGTCGCGGCGGCCACCGCGAATGGCAAGAACATCATGCCGCGCGTTGCAGCCTTGCTCGACGTCATGCAGATTTCCGAGGTGATCGCCGTCGAAAGCGCTGATACCTTCCAGCGCCCGACCTATGCCGGCAACGCGATCGCCACCGTGCAGTCGTCCGACGCCAAGAAGGTGATCACGGTCAGAACCGCGAGCTTCGCCGCCGCAGGCGAAGGCGGCCCGGCCCCGGTCGAGGCGGTCGCATCGGCCGGCGATCCCGGCCTCTCCTCCTTCGTCGAGAATCGCATCGCAGCGTCCGACCGCCCGGAACTGACCTCGGCCAGGATCATCATCTCCGGTGGCCGCGCGCTCGGCTCCAAGGAGAAGTTCCAGGAGGTCATCCTGCCGGTTGCCGACAAACTCGGCGCCGCCGTCGGCGCCAGCCGTGCAGCCGTCGATGCCGGCTATGCGCCCAACGACTGGCAGGTCGGCCAGACCGGCAAGGTGGTCGCACCCGACCTCTACATCGCCTGCGGCATCTCCGGCGCCATCCAGCATCTGGCCGGCATGAAGGATTCCAAGGTCATCGTCGCCATCAACAAGGACGAGGAAGCGCCGATCTTCCAGGTCGCCGATTACGGCCTCGTCGCCGACCTCTTCGATATCCTGCCGGAACTGGAAAAAGCGCTGGACTGACCGCACCCGCCCGCAATAGGTTTGCGCGCGGGCGCAGGCTGCGGCACTGTGGCCGGGCGACGAACAGGATACGATATCCGAACGGATCGCGGCCCAGACAGGTGAGGTCATGGCCGACAAGGCACGGACCATTCAGTTGAAGAATATCGGCATCATCGGCGCCGGCCAGATGGGAAGCGGCATCGCGCATGTCTGCGCCCTGGCCGGTTACGACGTTTTGCTCGCCGACCTGACCAGCGACAAGATCGAGTCGGGTCTGGCTACCGTCAACGGCAATCTCGCCCGCCAGGTCGCTTCCGAAAAAATCACCGAGGAACAGCGCAAGGCGGCCATCGACCACCTTTCGGCGGCGGAAGGCTTGCAGGATCTGGCAAGCTGCGATCTCGTCATCGAGGCGGCCACCGAGAACGAGGCGATCAAGCGCAAGATTTACGCCGAGCTCTGCCCGCTGCTGAACCCTGAAGCGCTGCTCGCGACCAACACTTCCTCGATCTCGATCACCAAGCTTGCTTCCTCGACCGATCGGGCCGAGCGCTTCATCGGTATCCATTTCATGAACCCGGTGCCGCTGATGAAGCTCGTCGAACTGGTGCGCGGCATCGCCACCGAGGATGACACCTTCGAGACCGCAAGGGCCTTTGTCACCTCGCTCGACAAGACCGTCGCGGTTTCGGAAGACTTCCCCGCCTTCATGGTCAACCGCATCCTGCTGCCGATGATCAACGAGGCGATTTACACCCTCTACGAAGGCGTCGGCAGCGTCGACGCCATCGACACCGCCATGCGGCTTGGCGCCAACCATCCCATGGGTCCGCTGCAGCTCGCCGATTTCATAGGCCTCGATACCTGCCTGTCGATCATGCAGGTGCTGCATGACGGGCTGGCCGATTCCAAATACCGGCCCTGCCCGCTGCTGGTCAAATATGTCGAGGCCGGCTGGCTGGGGCGCAAATCCGGCCGCGGCTTCTACGATTATCGCGGCGACGAACCGGTCCCGACACGGTAACGCGCCTGTCCCCGGGTCGCGCCAGAGCGCGTCAGGTAAGCGGGATCATCACCGCGTTGCGATAGGCCGGACGCTCCGTCAGCCGATGATACCAGGCTTCCAGCGCCGGCATTTTCGGCCGCTCGATCGCCATTTCGAACCAGCCATAGGCGATACAACCGAGCGGTACGTCGCCGATGCCGCAGGCTTCGCCCGACAGATAGGGCTGGCGTTCCAGCGTCGCCTCGGCAATCGCCAGCGCCTTGGCCGTGGCGGCGATACCCGCCCCAACCTTGGCCATGTCACGCACTTCGGGCGGCGTGCGCACCATGGTCCAGAACACGTCGCGGTAGACCGGGTTCAGCGTCGAGATCGTCCAGTCCATCCATTTGTCGGCCGCCGCCCGGGCTCCCAATTCGGCGGGACCGAATTTCTCGGGGCCGTATTTGGCCGACAGATAGCGCACAATGGCGTTTGATTCCCAAAGCACCAGCCCGTCCTCCTCCAGCGTCGGCACAAGGCCGTTCGGGTTGAGTGCCCGATAGGCCGGCTCGTTGACCACGCCGAATGCGCCGCCGGCGTCGATGCGCTCATAGGCGAGATCGAGCTCCTCGACCGTCCACAGCACCTTCTTGACGTTGGCGGAATTCGCCCGCCCCCAGATCTTCAGCATGTCCACTTTCCTTTCAGTTCCTAAATACCGCCAGATTCCTGACTGCCGATCGCAGCGCCGATCAGCGCCTTGGCGTCGCCGCTCGCCCATTCCGCCGGCCCGTTGAGGGAACCCAGGATGCAGCCCTCGCGGTCGATCAGGATCGAGGTCGGCATGCCGACCGCGAGGCTGCGTTTCTTCAGCGCGTTGAAGATGCCCATCGACCCGTCATGGAAGAAGGGAAGTTTCTTCAAACCCGTTTCGGCATAAAACGCCTTCGGCTTGGCATCGTCACCCAGATCGACGCTGACCGGCACAACGGAGAATTTCTCACCGCCCATCTGCGTCTCCAGTGCCTCGAGCGCCGGCATTTCATGGCGGCAGGGCGCGCACCATGTCGCCCACATGTTGAGCAATACTGTCTTGCCACGCCATTCGGAAATCTGCCGCTGCTTGCCATCACGATCCGTGAAGGTCAATTCCCCGACCGGTGAGGGCGTATCGGCGATCCGGAACGCGGCGACCTCGCCGAGCGCATAAGGCTTGATCGCCGCAATCTTTGCGTTTGCTTCGGCACACTCGGCACTGGCGACATTGCCAGACCCGCCATCCATCACGTATATCGCCCCGACACCGGCAAGGACGACAAGCGCGGCTACCATCATGAGCGCCCGTCTGCTGAAGCCGGCGCGGTTTTCATTTCCTTGCATTCGCATTCACTCCGGAGACGATCGATGAGCAAAGCCGGATCCGGCAAAACCCTTCAGACCGGGCTTGGTAACAAGATGTGGGGCGGCAGGTTCGCCTCCGGCCCCGACGCCATCATGGAGGCGATCAACGCTTCGATCGATTTCGACCGCAAGCTCTACGCCCAGGATATCGCCGGCTCGAAGGCACATGCCCGCATGCTCGCCCGACAGGGGATTATCACTGCAGGCGATGCCGACAAAATCGTTCAAGGTCTAGACACGATTGCGTCAGAAATTGAGGCGGGCAGCTTCGAATTTTCCGCGAAGCTCGAGGACATTCACATGAATGTCGAGGCCCGGCTCGCCGAACTGATCGGTGAGGCCGCCGGCAGACTCCACACCGCGCGCTCGCGCAACGACCAGGTCGCCGTCGATTTCCGCATCTGGGTCAAGCAGCAGGCCGCGCTCTGCCGCGCGCTGCTGCGCGAATTGATCGAGGCCTTTCTCGACAAGGCCGAAGCACACGCTGAAACCGTCATGCCGGGCTTCACCCATCTCCAGACGGCCCAGCCCGTCACCTTCGGCCATCACTGCATGGCCTATGTCGAAATGTTCGCACGCGACCGTGCGCGGCTTGCCGACGCAATCACCCGCATGGACGAGTGCCCGCTCGGTGCGGCCGCGCTCGCCGGCACCGGCTTTGATATCGATCGCGGCTTCACCGCGCATGAACTGGGCTTCCGCGAGCCGACCCGCAATTCGCTCGATTCGGTCTCCGACCGCGATTTCGCGATGGAATTCCTGACCTCCGCCTCGATCTGCGCCACGCATCTGTCAAGGCTCGCCGAGGAGATCGTCATCTGGTCGACGCCGCAATTTGCCTTCGTGCGCCTGTCCGACAAATTCTCGACCGGCTCGTCGATCATGCCGCAGAAGCGCAATCCCGATGCCGCCGAACTGGTCCGCGCCAAGACCGGCAGGATCAATGGCGCGCTCGTCGCGCTGATGACGGTGATGAAGGGCCTGCCGCTTGCCTATTCCAAGGACATGCAGGAGGACAAGGAAGCCGTCTTCGACGCCGCCGGGAACCTGGAACTTGCCATCCGCGCCATGACCGGCATGGTCGCCGACCTGACGGTCAACGCCGAAGCAATGAAGTTGGCCGCCGGTTCCGGCTATTCCACGGCGACCGATCTGGCCGACTGGCTGGTGCGTGAGGCCAATGTTCCCTTCCGCGAGGCGCATTACATTTCCGGACGCGCCGTGGCGCTGGCCGAATCGAGGGGTTGCGGCCTCGCTGACCTGGCGCTCGAGGATTTCAAGGGTATCGACGCGCGCATCGACGAACGCGTTTTCGATGTGCTGTCGGTCGAAAAATCCGTGGCGAGCCGCACGTCTTTCGGCGGCACCGCGCCGCAAAACGTGTTTGCCCAGGCACAGTACTGGCGCAAAAGGCTCGCCGGTGAAGGCGAATAGTTTGCCGAGGTTTGACTTTCCCAATCCCCTGTCGAATAACTCGGCCGGGCGGAATGTTTCTTCCCGGAGTACTGCATGACCTCGACCCGTCTGCCGGTCTTTCTGACGCTGCTGGCCGTTCTTTTAAGCGGGCTGGCGGTTTCGGGCTGTGGACGCCGTGGCGGGCTGGAGCCGCCGCCCTCAGCCACGGTCGTGACCACGGACGAACAGGGCAGGCCCGTCGAGACCCAGGCCGAGCCGGTTGACCAGCCCTTTATCCTCGATCCCCTGATCCAGTAGTTTCAACCTGCCGGCCCGAAAACCGGCATCTGTCGGAAAGCGCGTCCGGTGAATCATTTCGAATACAGGAATGGCGTGCTCTATGCCGAGGATGTCGCGATATCCGATATCGCCGAAACCGTCGGCACGCCCTTCTATTGCTATTCCACGGCAACGCTTGAGCGCCATTACAATGTCTTTTCCGGCGCCTTTTCCGACATCCCATCGCTGGTGTGCTATGCGCTCAAGGCCAATTCAAACCAGGCGGTGATCGCCACGCTGGCGCGTTTGGGTTCCGGCGCCGATGTCGTTTCCGGCGGCGAATTGCAGCGTGCGCTTCTTGCCGGAATACCCGCCGGGAAGATCATGTTTTCAGGCGTCGGCAAGACATCGGACGAACTCGACGCCGGCCTTGCCGGCGACATTCTGTGCTTCAACGTCGAATCGGCACCGGAACTGGAGCAGCTTTCGGCGCGAGCGGTGGCCGCCGGCAGGAAGGCGCGGATTTCTTTCCGCATCAATCCCGATGTCGACGCCGGTACGCATGCCAAGATTTCGACGGGCAAGAAGGAAGACAAGTTCGGCATTCCCTGGGCCGACGCGCTCGCCATATACGACCATGCCGCGCAACTGCCGGGCATCGAGGTTTCCGGCATCGACATGCATATCGGCAGCCAGATCACCGATCTGGCGCCCTTCGACCGCGCCTTTGCCCGTCTGGAGGAGCTTATCCGGCAATTGCGCGATCACGATCACCATATCGAGCATGTCGATCTCGGCGGCGGGCTGGGCATTCCCTACCGCAAGGACAATATCCCGCCGCCCGATCCGGGCGCCTATGCCGACGTGGTCAAGAAGCATGTGCGCACGCTCGGCTGCCGCATCATTTTCGAGCCGGGCCGCCTGATCGTCGGCAATGCCGGCATCCTTGTCGGCCGGGTCATCTATTTCAAGCAGACCGGCCACAGGAACTTCGTCATCGCCGACACCGCGATGAACGATCTGATCCGGCCCACCCTCTATGATGCCTGGCACGAGATCATGCCGGTCGTTCATCCCGACCCCGGCGCGCCCTACATCATCGCCGACCTCGTCGGCCCGGTTTGCGAGACCGGCGACTTCATCGCGCTCGACCGCGAAATGCCGGCAATGCAGGCAGGCGACCTGTTCGCCATCGGATCGGCCGGCGCCTATGGCGCCGTCCAGTCCGGCACCTACAATACCAGGCCGCTGGTGCCGGAAGTGCTGGTCAAGGGCGACCAGTTTCACCTTATCCGACCGCGCCAGGCGATCGAGACGCTGATCGGCCTCGACAGCTTGCCCGATTGGCTGGAATGACTGGCTGGATTGGGTGACAGTGCGGCTGACAGCACGGACCTGCCGGCTTTCCGAACGTTATTTTGCTCACTTTTCGGCGACTTGCGCATCATGCTCTCGAATTCGCCCCATTGTGTGCTACCTTTACGTCAAGAGGATGCTTTGACCTGACCGGTTGACGAGGTGCATTTGACACGGCAGTCCCGCCCATCGGACGCATATCGGCCAGACGATGAACGGCTCGTTTCCGGCCGTCGCAACTGGCTGGCGGTACGCTGGGCCGCGGGCGCCGAATTGCTCTGGGAGCGTTTCTGGCCCGCTGTCGTTCCCGCACTGATCGTCGTCCTCGCCTTCCTCACCGTTTCGTGGTTCGGCCTGTGGCAGTTTCTGCCCGCCGGTACCCGCCATCTGCTTGTCGGCGTCTTTGCGCTTGTATTCGTCTGGCAGCTTGCCCGCCTGCGTCATCTCGTTTTGCCCTCGACAGGGGAGATCTCGCGCCGCGTCGAAACCGCCTCGCATCTGGAAGACCGACCGATCAGCGCGCTTGACGACGAAATCGCCTTTGGCGGCAATGACGCCTTCTCGCGCGCCCTTTGGCAAGAACATCGTCGCCGCATGGCCGAACGCCTGCGCGGCCTGACCGCCGGTGCGCCGAAACCGGATGCCAACCGCACCGACCCGCGCGCAATTCGCGCCTTCGTCGCATTGCTGGCGTTTACGGCCTTCTTCTATTCCCTCGGCCCTTCGGGAGGACGGATCAGTGACGCCTTTCGTCCCGCAACCGATCCGGCCGAACTGCGTACCAGGCTCGATGCATGGATCAATCCGCCGGCCTATACCCGCCGTCCGCCCGTCTACCTGACCGGCAAGCAGGCCGAGGCCTCGGCCGGTTCGCTCGAGATTCCCGCCGGCAGCGAGTTCTTCCTGCGCTTCGTCGGCAACGACAAGGTTGATCTGACCTGGTCCGATAACGGCGCGAAATCGGCGAGCACGGTCATTGCACCGGCGGATGAAGCCGACAAGGCGCCCGTGAAGAAAGCTTCCACCGCGCCGGAGACGCGCCAGACCGAGTTCAGCTACAAGATCGCCCAATCGGGCCGTTTCACGCTTGCCTCACGCGGAACGCCGGTGTCGCAATGGGATGTCACGGTTATTCCCGACAAGCCGCCATTGATCCATTTCGCGGAGCCGCCGACCGCCGCCTTGTCGGGATCGCTGCAGCTCGCCTATTCGGTCGAGGATGATTATGGCGTGACCAAAGCAGAAGGTGAGATCCGGCCGCTGGAAGGGCAGGACGCGGGGGCGCGGCCGCTGGTCGCCGCACCCGAACTGCCCCTGCCGCTGCCGCGCCACCACGCCCGCTCCGGCACTGCGCGCGTCAATCGCGACCTGACCCAGCATCCATGGGCCGGCTCCGATGTGGCGATCACGCTGAAGGCCCATGACGATGCCGGCCAGACCGGTACAAGCCAGACGCGGGAGCTGAAGCTGCCCGGCCGCAATTTCTCCAACCCGCTCGCACTCGCCCTGATCGAGCAGCGCCGCATCCTGGCGCTCGATGCGAACAAGGCGCCGCATGTCGCCGACATGCTCGATGCGATCACCCTGGCGCCCGAATTCATCGACAATGTCGCCGCCTTCATGGCCATCCGGGTCGCCTATCGCCGTGTCGTCGATGCGCGCAACGACGACCAGTTGCGCGAAGTGCTCGACCTGCTCTGGGAAACCGCGCTCGGCATTGAGTTCGGCGACATGAGCGAGGCCGAGCGCAAGCTGCGCGATGCGCAGGAAAAACTGTCGAAGGCACTGGAGAACGATGCCAGCGACGAGGAAATCGCCAAACTGATGGACGAACTGCGCAAGGCGATGGACGAATACATGAAGATGCTCGCGCAGGAAGCGATGAAGAATCCGCTGTCGCAAAATCCGCTGATGCAAAACGACATGATGCGCATGCTGCGCCAGTCCGATCTGCAGCGCATGATGAACCAGATCGAGAATCTCGCCCGCTCAGGCTCGAAAGACGCCGCCCGCCAGATGCTGAGCGAATTGCAGCGCATGATGGACAATCTGCGCGCCGGCCGTCACATGCAGCAGCGCCAGGCCGGCGGCAACCAGATGAACCAGACCCTGGACAAGCTCTCCGAACTGATGCGCCGCCAGCAGGAACTGATGGACGAGACCTTCCGGCTTGAACAGCAGAATCCGCAAAACCGCCCGAACGGCGAACAGAGCGACCAGCAAAACGGCAATGGCAAGCCGATGACGCCGGAGGAATTCGCCGACGCGCTCAAGCGCCTGCAGGAGCAGCAGGACGCGTTGCAGCAGGAACTGGGCAAGCTGGGCAAGCAGCTTGAAAACCTCGGCCTTGATCCTTCCGAGCAGTTCAGCGAGGCCGAAGGCGAGATGGGACAGGCGGGCAAGCGGCTGGGACAGGGCCAGCCCGGACCTGCGACCGGCAACCAGGCCCAGGCGCTCGAGGCGCTGAGGCGCGGTGTCCAGTCGATGATGCAGCAGATGGCCGGCGACCGCCAGCAAGGTGGCCAGCGCAATGGCATGGGCCAGTTTGGCGGACTGGACCGCAACCGGACAGATCCGCTTGGCCGACGCGAAGGCAGCCAGGGCTATCAGGATTCCGACGCCACCAAGGTTCCCGGCGAGATCGAAGCCCAGCGCGCCCGCGAGATTATGGAGGCGATCCGCAAGCGGCTGTCGCAGCCGGCTTCACCGCGCATCGAGAAGGACTATCTCGAGCGTTTGCTCGAAACGGAGTGACCGGCCTTTCAAGATGCGTCCGAGTCATATGCGCTCACACGGCACGATCAGCCCTCCCGGTCGCCGATAGCGGTCCTTGTTGGTTGCGAATGTGGTTTGCGTGTAGTTTATTGCCTTCGAATTGCTTTGGATGACTACCAACCTTTCAACGATTGCTGCACCGCATCGGTTCGGACTTTGTACAGTCATCTTGGGCTCATATATTGGAGCATGCTCAGGGGAAGCACCGCTTGGGGCGGGGCATTTGTTCGTTTCGTCAACGGGAGTTGGAAAGATCATGATGCGCATACTTTTTCTTGTGACTGCCTTTTTCGCGGGCATGGCGACCGCACACGCCCAGCAGGGCAAGCCCAATATTCTCGTTATCTGGGGTGATGATATCGGCCAGTACAACACCAGTGCCTACAACCGCGGCCTGATGGGATACAGGACGCCCAATATCGACCGGGTCGCGGCCGAAGGCGCGCTCTTCACCGACTGGTACGGCCAGCAAAGCTGCACTGCCGGACGCGCGGCATTCATTACCGGACAGTCGCCGATCCGCACCGGCCTGACCAAGGTCGGCCTGCCTGGTGCGCCTGAAGGGATGAAGATCGAGGATCCGACGATCGCGGGCCTGCTGAAGCCGCTCGGCTATGCTACCGGGCAATTCGGCAAGAACCATTTGGGCGACCGCGACGAGACGCTGCCGACCAATCACGGCTTCGACGAGTTCTTCGGCAATCTCTACCACCTCAATGCGGAAGAGGAGCCGGAAAACCCTGACTATCCCAAGGATCCCGCTTTCCACAAAAAATTCGGACCGCGTGGCGTAATCCATTCCAAGGCGGGCGGCACCATCGAGGATACCGGCCCGCTGAACCGCAAGCGCATGGAGACGGTGGACGAGGAGACAACCGCAGCCGCACTCGATTTCATGCAGCACGCGCATGATGAAGGCAAACCGTTCTTCGTTTGGTGGAATTCCACCCGCATGCACATCTTCACGCACCTCCCGCCCAAGTGGCAAGGCAAGACCGGCTACGGCATCTACGCCGACGGCATGGCCCAGCATGACCACGATGTCGGACAGTTGCTCGACAAGCTCGACGAACTCGGCATCGCCGACAACACCATCGTGATGTACTCGACCGACAACGGTGCGGAGACATTCACCTGGCCCGACGGCGGCACGACCATGTTCCATGGCGAAAAGAACACCCAGTGGGAAGGCGGCTTCCGCGTGCCGACGATGATCCGCTGGCCAGGCGTGATCAAGCCGGGCACGGTGATCAACGGCCTTGCAGCGCATGAGGACATGCTACCGACGCTGCTCGCCGCAGCCGGCGAACCCGACATCAAGGAGCAGCTTCTTGAGGGCGGCGTGAAAGCCATTGGCCGCGAATACCACGTCCATCTCGATGGCTACGACCTGATGCCGGCGTTGAAGGGCGAAGCCGACTGGCCGCGACACGAGTTCATCTACTGGACCGACGACGGCGACGTTGCGGCATTACGCTATGACGACTGGAAGGTGACCTTCCTGCGCCAGAATGCCGAGGGCTACCGGGTCTGGACGACACCTTTCGAGGTGCTGCGCGCGCCATCACTGACCAATCTGCGCATGGATCCTTTCGAACGCGCCCAAATCGAGGACTCCATGGGCTATCAGCGCTGGTGGGTGGAGCACATGTTCGCGATCGCTCCGGCTGCCGCTTATGTCGGAAGCTGGCTGCAGAGCTTCAAGGAATTCCCGCCCCGCCAGAAGCCGGGCAGCTTCAACCTGCAGAACGTCATGGATGAACTGACCGCGGGCTCGCCGGTCAACCAGTAGGGTTCAAAGTTTCACGAATGATCGCGGGCGCACAAGGTTCGTCCGCGATCCATTGTGGATGGTTGATGGTTCGCTTGCGCATATCGGCAATCCAGGCAGCGAATTTCAAGCCTCGCCCATGACCACTCCGACAAAGGGAAGTTCGCGGAAGGCATGGCCGACATCCATGCCGTAGCCGACGACGAAATGGTCCGGACAGTCGAAGCCGACATGGTCAGCCTCGATGTCGCCCTTGTGCTTCATCGTCTTGTCGAGAAGGACGGCGACCGCCACGTTGCGTGCACCGCGTTCCAGCATGAGCGCGCGCGTGAAGCGCAGCGTATTGCCCGATTCCAGAATATCATCGATCAGCAGGACATCGCGGCCGGCGACATCGGTATCGATATCGCGAAGGAGTTTCAGTTCGCCGGGTGTCGTTCCCGCGCCGTAGCTCGACACCGAGATGAACTCCACTTCCGGCGCCAGCCCAGCCGAATGCAGTGCGCGGATGAGATCGGCGGCGAAGACAAATGAGCCTTTCAGGATCGACAGGACCAGAAGGTTCTTCAGATCGGAGAGCGCGATTTCCTCGGCGAGCTCACGATTTCTCCGGGCTATTTCCTCGGCGCTGAACAGCACCTCGATCTTCTTGCTGCGGACGATCGGCATCAGTGGTGATTCCAAGAGCGAATTTCTTACGTTCCGATGCAAAGCGGATTTCAACGCCAAGCGCAAGTGCCGGAACATCCCCCTTGGCGCTGGTGAAGCGGATTGTCTGCCCTCCTTCCAGAAACTGCACTGCCGGACGGAAGCGCCAGCTTCCCATCTCGCCGCCATCGGCATTGGTGAGCACGAATTCAATCGTTTCCAGCGCCTGGCGGTAGCTGGAGTGATTGGTGATGGAGCCGCCGACCTGTACCGCGTTTCTTCCGTGGCCGGTTATCCGGTTGGCACTCGTCACCGTCAGTTTCTGCGCATTTCCGATTTGTCCGGTATATATGCTGTCGATCGACCAGTACGACACGAGCGCGGCGGTGCCGAGCCAGCCTGCAACAACCGCCGCGACAGCCGAGGCCAGTTTCGTCGCCATCAGGTATCTGGCTTGCGTCGGCATGCGGGCTTCATCGTCCGATTTCTCCGCGCCCTTGCGTCGCAGCAGGGCGAGAGTGTCCGCGAAGTTCGCCGGCTCCTCGTTTTCTGCCTGACCTGCGGGCGGCGCTTCGCTGGCGCGTTCATCGAGAACCGGACTGTCGGTCAATACCTCACTGGCTGCGTGTTCCATTCCAGCCGGCTGCTCGACCTCTTCATACCTTGCATTCCCGTCCGTCAGCATCGCCAGTGGAGCGGCTATCTCGCGCCATGAATTGCCGCAATCCTCGCAACGCCATAGGCCGGTATCGACCTCGACGGGCCTGCCGGCGCCGCGTCGCGCATATTCGCATTTCGGACAGTTCGAAGCGTTGGCTGGCAATGGCCCCATCCTTTCAGCCGGCACATGCATAAAAACATGGATCGAACACTCGCCCCAATTGCGTACAAAAAACGTATTAATGCATTGTTAACCATGCCCAACCCAGGGTGCGTTCCAAGGTGCGCCTTTTCCCGCCCACATGGCCGCGGGCGATCCTTGCGAGGCTTCTTTGATCCGGTTTGAAAATGTCGGTCTGCGCTATGGGCTTGGCCCCGAGATCCTGAGCGATCTGACCTTCAGGATCGAGCCGGGATCCTTCCAGTTCCTGACTGGTCCCTCAGGTGCTGGCAAGACTTCGCTGCTGCGCCTGATGCTGCTCACCCTCAAGCCCACCCGCGGTCTGATTTCGCTGTTCGACAAGGACGCCAACCGGATTCCCCGCCGCCGGATGCCGGCGCTGCGCCGCAGGATAGGCCCGGTCTTTCAGGATTTCCTTCTCCTCGACCATCTGACGACATACGAAAATGTTGCCCTGCCGCTGATGGTGCGCGGCAAGGCGGAGACCGAATACCGCAAGGACGTCACCGACCTGCTTGGCTGGGTCGGCCTGGGTGACCGCATGCATGTCCTTCCGCCGGTGCTTTCGGGCGGCGAGAAACAGCGCGTCGCCATCGCGAGAGCCTTGGTCGACCAGCCCTCGATTCTCATCGCCGACGAGCCGACCGGCAATGTCGATCCGCCGCTCGCCCGGCGCCTGCTGCGCTTGTTCATCGAACTTAACCGCGCCGGCATGACCGTGGTCATCGCCACGCACGATCTTGGGCTGATGGATCAGGTCGACGCCCGCCGCCTGGTCCTCAACGAGGGGCGCCTGCAGATCTATGATTGAGCTGAAGGGCGGCTGGAACAGCGAAGGCGAAACCGACTCGCAGACGGAAGGCGGCGAGGACGAACTGCTGGGTTCGGGTTCGCGCTATCGCCTGAAAAGCGGCAGTGCCATCGTGCCCCGCGAAAGCGTTTCCGGCCAGGCGCTGTCGGCGGTGATCGCCATCATGGCCTTTCTCGCCTGCCTGTGCGTCGGCGCGGTGTCGGTCATCGATGGTACCGCACAGGGCTGGCAACGCCAGGTTTCGCGTGAGGTCACCATCCAGATCCGGCCATTCGACAAGGCCGACATGGACGCGACCGTGCGCAAGGCGAGCCGGCTCGTTCTGACCTTCGACGGCATTTCCAAGGTGACCGCGCTCGATGACGCCTCCAATGCACGTCTGCTCGAACCCTGGCTCGGCGCCAATCCCGACCTTTCCGAACTTCCGGTTCCTCGCCTGTTGCGGGTTGCGGTCAAGGACGGCGCCAAACCCGATTTCGATGCGATCCGTGCCGCGCTCGCCAAGGAGGTGCCGGGCGCCTCTCTCGACGATCACCGCGCCTGGCTCGACCGGCTTGCCCGCATGGCGTGGACGACGGTCGGTTTTGGCGTCGCCATTCTGGCGCTTGTCCTCGCCGCGACCGTACTCACCGTGGTCTTCGCCACACGCGGCGCAATGGCCGAATGCCATGACATCATCGAGGTAATGCATTTCGTCGGTGCCACGCCCGGCTATATCGCGAACCAGTTCCTGCGCCACTTCCTGGTGCTTTCGGCGCGCGGCGCCGTCGCTGGCGGCATCATGTCGGTACTGGTCTTCGCGGGCCTGAGTTTGTGGACGGCCTGGAACCGGGAAACACCCGAAGGAGAGCAGGTCAACGCCCTTTTCGGCAGCTTCACGCTGAGCTGGTACGGCTATCTCGGCATAGCCGCCGTCGCAGGCGCGATCGTCCTTCTGGCGGCAGCGACATCCCGGCTGGCGGTCCTCGCCCACATCCGCGCGCTCGAAATCTATTCGCAGCGGCGTTGAGCGGTGTTGGTTCCACCGGTATCGGTCGTTGCGCTCGGTCATACACAGGCCCGATACGCAATTGACTTGCCTCCCGACCGCCGCATTCGGCTAATATTCCTGCTGACTTGTCGGAAACGGCGCGGTCGCAACGAGGGGCGATCATGAGCAGTCACAGACGAAGCAGGGGACCGCTGGCGCGATTCGCAAACCGGGTTACGCGCGGCTTCCTGTTTGTCGTCCTTATTGCCGGGATCGCAGGTGTCATCGGCTTCCTGCAGTTTTCATCGGAGATTACTGCGCTGAAGAATGCCGGACCGGTCGAGCCCGCTGACGGCATCGTGGTGCTCACCGGTGGCCGCGCGCGCATCGCCACCGCACTCGGCCTGCTCGCGCAAGGCAAGGGCAAGCGCCTGCTGATCAGCGGTGTCCATCCCCGCTCGACACCCGCCGCCATCCGGGCCGCAGTCGGCGGCAGGGCGGAGTTGTTCGAGTGCTGCGTCGACATAGACCACGCAGCGCTCGATACCACGGGCAATGCCGAGGAAGCCGGCAAATGGGCGCACCGCAACGGCTTCACCAGTCTGATCGTTGTGACCAGCGACTACCACATGCCGCGCAGCCTGATGGAAATGCGCCATCATGGGCCTGAAATCCGCTTCACACCCTATTTCGTATCGCACGATGTTTCCGATGACGGGGAGCTGTTCGATGACCCGGCAACCCTGCGCCTGATGGCGTCGGAATATCTGAAATACCTCGCCGCCGGCCTGCGTCTGCGCCTTGCACCGGCGCCGGCGAAATCCAAGCTGGCGAGCGCCAAGGCCGACTAGGCGCTTTGGGCGATTCGTCCGATATTGCGGTTTCATGCCCATTGCCTTCGGTTTATGTTCTCCACCGATCTGAAATCCGGCCGAGACGCGTGACGTGATTGCCCTTCGTTCCCTGCTGTTCATTCTGGCCTTCTATTCTGCGACCCTGATCCAGATGATCTTCTGGACGCCGGTCTTCTTCTTCCTGCCGCGAAAATTCGCCTGGCATATTCCCCGCCTGTGGGCGAAATCACTGCTCGTGCTGCAGCACTGGATCATCGGTTCGCGCTATGAATTCCGCGGTCTTGAGAACATTCCCAGGGATCGCCCCTTCATCGTCGCCGCCAAGCACCAGTCATCCTGGGAGACCTATACCGGCCTGCTGTTCCTCGACGACCCGAGCTACATCCTCAAGCGCGAGCTTATGTTCATTCCATTGTTTGGCTGGTACGCCGCAAAGATGCGCGTGGTGCCGGTCAATCGCGGCCGGCGCGGCGCCGCACTTGCCGACATGGCGGCGAGATCACGCGAGCAATATCACCAAGGCCGCAAGATCATCATCTATCCCGAAGGGACGCGTACAACTGCGGGCGAGGTCCCACATTACAAATACGGCATCACCCATCTCTACCGTGAACTCGACGCGACCATCCTGCCTGTCGCCGTCAATTCCGGCCTGTTCTGGCCGCGCAAATCCTTCCGCATCTATCCCGGCACCATCACCATGGAATTCCTGCCGGTGATCGAGCCGGGGCTCGGCAGGGAAGCCTTTGCCGAGGAATTGCAAAACCGTATCGAAGGCGCCACCACGCGCCTGATCGCCGAGATCGCCTCGGGAAACAACCCGCCGCCGCTAGCACGCAAGCTCGCCGCAAATCGCACTGAGCCCACTGAAGCGTCAGCCTGAGCGTTTCGGCGCCGGATCGAGGTAATGCGCGACGGCCTCCAGATGCGGATCGTGAATGCCCTCCTCGCGCAGATGGGCAAGCGTGTTGGCGACATAATCGATATTGGCACCCGATCGGCCGACGCCGCGCCGCACGATGGCTGCGATTTTCTCATCACCCATGCGTCCGGCATATTGCTCATGGCTTCGGTCGACGACATAGGCCAGCGCCTCTTGCCTTTCGCCATTGTCGAACCGCACCATGCGTCTCGTTTCCAGATAGACATGGGTGACCAGTTCGCGTTCGCGCAGATAGGCGAGCACATTTTCGCTGTCGCGCCCGGCGACCTCGAAGGCAACTCCCCGGCACGAGCCGCCCCGGTCGAGACCCAGCACCAGACCGGGCGTCTCCTGCGTACCGCGATGCACCCAGGAATGGACGCATAGTGCACGATGCGCGCCGTAAAGCACGGCCGAACGGCGCGATGCCGCGTCAAAGCCCGGATTCCACATCAGCGAACCGTAGCCGAATACCCAGAAATTCCGCATGAAGACCGTTATCGTGGCATAAGGGGGCGAGAGAACACGGTAAGATGGCAGCCTCTATCATGACCCGCATTGCGACGCAAAACCCGCCGCGCAAATCCCGATCCTGGTTCCTGAGGATAACGGGTCCGCTGCTCGTCATCGCGGCACTCGGGTTCGGCTGGAATTACGCCTGGCACAAGGGCGCGCAAGTACTCGACGAGAAGGTCAGCCACCTCATCCGCAATTCCAACGACGCAGGCAGGGAAATCGAATGCACCGACCGCCGCATCGAAGGCTTTCCCTTCCGCGTTGGCGTGTTCTGCAATTCGGTCTCCCTTTATGCCGTCCGCCAGGGCATCAGACTGAACGCGGGAGCGTTCCGCTCGGCCGCGCAATTCTATGCGCCGGGCAAGCTGGTTGGCGAGATGGACGGGCCGCTGATCGCCTCGGCCGATTCCGGCGACACCTACACCGCGGACTGGTCAAGCCTGCGCGCCAGTGCCCGTGTCGGCCTGGACGGGCCGCATCGCATCTCGTTCGAGGCGAAGAAACTGAACCTTTCCACCCGCGCCGCCGACGCCACGGAACGTTTCACGGCGAAAGTCGATGGCGGCGAACTCCATCTGCGTCCGACCCCGGGCGAAGACCACGCCAATGCCGTCGATCTCGCCTTCCTGCTCGACAGGCTGGAATTCGTTTCCGAAGCCGGGTTTGCCTATCCCGCTTTCGCCCTCTCCGCCGATCTGCGCCTTGATGGCATGCGCGATGAATTGCGCCCCGGCTTCAACCTGCTCGACCACCTGCGCGCGAAAGGCATTTCGGGTGAAATCCGTCGCGCGCAGTTCCTGCCGATCAAGGGCGGCAGTGTCATCGTTTCGGGCACATTCGCCGTCACGCCTGCCGGCCGTCTCAGCGCCACACTCGATGTCTCGAGCACCGAAACGGACGCAATCGCCCGATTTCTCGTCGGTGCATTCCCCGAACAGGCGGAGATCTGGCAGCAGCTCGAACAGGCGGTCGCGCTGCTGGCCAGTGCCGACAAATCCGGTTCGGGCGCGCGCAAACTGACGATCGAAATCGATGACGGCGACGTCCTTGTCGGTCCGATTACGGTGGCCGAGATACCGCCTTTATTCTGACGGTTCTTGCGCCTTTGCCCTCGGCGCAACGCCGCCACGGCCAAAATTCGGCGCATCGCTTTCCTGGCCGATATCAATGATCGAGCGGCGAATGGCACGGGTGCGCGTGAACAGGTCGAACAGTGCCTCGCCATCGCCCCAGCGGATTGCCCGCTGCAATGCGCTCAGATCTTCCGAAAAGCGCCCCAGCGTCTCCAGCACCGCTTCCTTGTTGTGCAGGAACACGTCACGCCACATGGTCGGGTCGGATGCGGCAATGCGGGTGAAGTCGCGGAAGCCGCCGGCGGAGAACTTGATGACTTCCGACTGGGTGACGCTTTCCAGATCGTCGGCGGTGCCGACAATATTGTAGGCGATCAGGTGCGGCAGGTGCGAGGTCATCGCCAGCACCAGATCGTGGTGCTCCGCCGACATGATCTCCACGTCCGAGCCGCAGGCTTCCCAGAAACGCTTGACCGCCTCGACAGCCGCTGCATCGGTGCCGGGCTCCGGCGTCAGGATACACCAGCGATTCTCGAAAAGCGTCGCGAAACCGGCATCGGGACCGGAGAATTCCGTGCCAGCCACCGGGTGCGCCGGCACTAGATGAACGCCTTCGGGCAGATGCGGCCTGATCTGGCGGACGACGGAAGTCTTGACTGAACCGACATCGGACAGGATGGCGCCTTTTTTCAGTGACCCGGCGATCGCCTTTGTCAGTTCGCCGACGACGCCGACCGGCGTGCACAAGATGACATAGTCGGCATCCTTGACCGCGTCGGCCGGGTTGGTGTGGTAGCTGTCGCCGAGGCCAAGCTCTTCGGCCTGCTTGAGCGTCTTTTCGCTGCGTGACGAGATCGCGATCGTATCGGCGAGCTTCTTGACCCGCATGACATGCGCCAGCGAGGACCCGATGAGGCCGATGCCGATCAGCGCAACCCTGTTGAAATGCACTTCGCTCATCACGCCTTGCCCAAAAACTCTTTAAGCGATTCGACAACACCGCGATTGGCCTCTTTCGAGCCGATCGTCATGCGCAGCGCATTGGGCAGGCCATAGGCTGCGACCTGGCGCAGCACATAGCCGCGATTGACGAGGAAGGTGTCGGCGTCGCCCGCCCGCTTGCCGTCCTCGTCGGGGAAATGGATCAGAATGAAATTGCCGGCAGAAGGCGTCACCTGCAGGCCCAGTTCACGAATCGCTTCGCTCGTCCATGTAAGCCATTCCTCATTGTGTGCGATCGACGCCTCGACATGGTCGCGGTCGCGGATCGCCGCCGTGCCGGCCGCAAGCGCTGCTGCATTGACGTTGAATGGTCCGCGCGTCCGGTTGAGCGCATCGATGACATGCGCCGGCCCGTAGCACCAGCCGATGCGCAGTGCCGCCAGCCCGAAAATCTTCGAGAAAGTGCGCGTCATCACCACATTGCGCGACGAGGATACGAGTTCGATCCCCGCCTCGTAATCGTTGCGTCGAACATATTCCGCATAGGCCGCATCGAGCACCAGCAACACTTTTTCGGGCAGGCCGGCATGCAGCCGCCGCACTTCCTCGAACGGCAGATAGGTTCCGGTCGGATTGTTCGGATTTGCCAGGAAGACAACCTTCGTCTTCGCGTTCACGCACGCCAGCATCGCGTCGACATCGACGGTAAAATCCTTTTCCGGCACGACGACGGGCGTGGCGCCCGACGCCAGCGTGTCGATGCGGTAGACGAGAAAGGCATGTTCGGAGAACACCGCCTCGTCGCCGTCATTGAGATAGGTGTGGGCGATCAGGCTCAGAATATCGTCCGAACCGTTGCCACAAAGGATATTGGCCGGGTTGAGGCCATGCACCGCACCGATCGCCTCGCGCAGCTCGCTCGATGCGCCGTCGGGATAATCCTCCAGCTTCCCGGCGACAGCGAGATAGGCCTGTTTCGCCTTCTCGCTGGGGCCCAGCGGACTTTCATTGGAGGACAGCTTGTGGAGCTTGACGCCCGGCACCGCCTTGGAGCGCCCCGGGACATAGGCCGCGATCTTCATCACCCCGGCGCGGGGCTGCGGTATCGACTCTTCATTGCTCATGACACGGAATTCCCGACAGCACGCTTGCCCGGCGAACATCAAAAACCGCCGGTGCGCCACCTTCTAGAGCGGCTCAAAACCAAATGAAACCATTTTTCCGGCTATCAGGACCGGGACTCCAGTCGATATTGGGACTGTCGGCCGGCCCGCACCGAACCTTGCGGCGCCAGCACCGGCACGAAAACACGCTGGCGCGCACGCGCATCTGCCGGCAGGCCCTGATAGAGCTGCTTGGTGGCCTCCACCATGATGACGCCGGAAAAGGCCGGCCACAGCCGCTTGCCGATCCGCTCGAAACCCCGGTAGAGGCGAATGGCGGCCGCCCTGCGCACCGGCGGAAAATGCAGCGCGTCGAACCAGTTGACTGGCGACAGCATGGCGTCACGCAGCAATATGGCGAGCTGGCCGCGGCTGAACGGCCTGCCCGTGCCGAACGGCGTATGTTCGAAGCGTGCCCACAATCCGCGCCGATTCGGCACGACGATCAGCAGTTTGCCGCCCGGCGTCAGTACCCGCCAGGCTTCCTTCAAGGCTGCAGCAGGGCTTTCGGAATGTTCCAGCAGATGCACCATTAGCAGCCGGTCGATAGAGGAATCGGGCAGCGGTAATTGCTCGGAGAAGACGAGCGCGGCAGCCGACGGCCCGCCTGCCGGCCACTCGATTGCACCCTGGGCCGCCGGCATTAGCGCGATGACCCGTTCGGCTCCCTCCCGGTAGCGGTCGAGCCAGGGCACCGGATAGCCGAGCCCCGCAATGCGCTCGCCTTGCGCGTCCGGCCAGATCGTCGTGATCGCGTTGCCGAGCGAAATCCGCACCGCACGCCCGAGCGGCATGCCGTAGAATTCCCTCAGATCGAGCACATCGACATACATGGCGCTTTTTCTAGCACGCGGGCCTTTCCGTTTCGTAGTCAAGAATTGACGATCACATGACCCCCTCTATGATGCCCGCAAAACAGGAGGCTTTTTGTCGATGAGTGATTTGCAGTTCCACCAATTCCCCTGCCTGAACGACAATTACGGCGTGCTGGTCCACGACCCGGTAGGCGGCGAGACCTTTTCGGTCGATGCCCCGGAAGCCGATGCCGTGCTGAAAGCTTTAAGGGACACGGGCTGGAAGCTGACCCATATCCTCGTCACCCATCATCATGACGACCACATCCAGGGCATCGCGAGGGTCAAGGCCGAGACCGGCGCGATGGTCATCGGACCGGCCAGTCCGTCAATCGCCGATCTCGACCGTACCGTCGCCGAAGGCGACACGATCGATCTCGTCGGCGAAGAAATTCAGGTCATCGCCACGCCGGGCCACACCCTCGACATGCTCAACTACTACCTGCCGAAATCCAGCGCCGTCTTCGCCGGCGACACGCTGTTCGCCATGGGCTGCGGCCGCGTCTTCGAGGGCACGCCGGCGATGATGTGGGATTCGTTGAAAAAACTGATGGCCCTGCCGCCGGAGACGAAAGTCTATTGCGGCCACGAATATACGCTCGCCAATGCCAAGTTCTCCATGACGGTCGACGGCACCAATCCCGATCTCATTGCCCGTCTTGCCGAGGTCGAGGCGCTGCGCGCCGCCGGCAAGCCGACCCTGCCGACCACAATGGGTCTGGAACTGAAGACCAATCCCTTTCTGCGTGCCGCCGACGCGACAATCCGCACCAATCTCGGCATGCAGAGCGCCAGCGACGCGCAAGTCTTCACCGAAATCCGCGGACGCAAGGATCGGGGCTAGCAAATCCAGGAAAAGTGGATACCGGTTTTCCGTCTGGATTTGCGCAAATCAACAAACCGGTGAAATCGCAACAAATCCGACGCTACCGTAACAGATATGCAGCGCCGATCAGCGCCTGGCCGATGAAATAGGCGTACCAGATGAACCAGCTTCTCCAGCGCCGGGTTTTGGCGCCTTCCATCGGCGGGAAGGTCTCGAAAGCGAGTGCAATGTCGGAGGCCATGAACAGCACCACGCCGGCAAGCAGCACCGGATCGGGACCGCGCGCGAGCGCCGATACCGCCATGACCGCGATGATTGCGGTGTAGACCGCCACCGGCCATTTCATCGCTCCGAGCCTGTCGCGCAGCCGCCGGAACACGCCGAGTGCGATCGCAAACACGATCACCGCGCCGGCGAGGAAAGTCGGCCCCGCGCTCCACACCGGGTCCTGACCGAGGAAGAACAGCCGCGCATAGGCCAGATGCGCCACAAGGAACAAGATGAGCCCGGCGAGGAAGAATTTCTCGCCGGCAAAGGCGAGACACCAGTCGCCGAGCGCCGACAGTGCAAAGCCCGCCACCAGCAGCCATGGCGCGTCCATGAGCCACGCCGCGATCGCCAGCAGGGCAAGCGGTAAGGTCTTGGCCACAGCCCGCGTGAGGCTCTGCTCGCGTTCGAGAAAGATGCCGTAGGCGAGGCCGAAGAGGACCGCTGCTCCATAGACCATATTCATAACGCCCTCCCGAACAGCCGCCCCGAGGCGGTGAGCGCACCGAGCGTAATGAGCAATGCCGCCGCCGCCAACTGCCATGTAGCTGGCGCGATACCCGCCGCCACCAGTATGAAGGTCGAGATCAGCGGCGCCAGATAGGCCGCCGTTCCGAGCAACTGGATATTGCCGTGCTTGACGCCGTAATCCCAGATATAGAAGGCAAGCCCCACCGGCATCAACCCGAGACCGGCGACAGCCAGCCATTGCATGCCGTTGGCCGGCCAGACGGTTGTCTCGAAGATCAGATGGCAGATGAGGCTGAGCGCCGCCGTCACGAGACAATAGATCGCCACGGCATCGCTGGACGCACTTTTGAGCGAGCGCGACAGGATCGAATAGGACGACCAGATCAGCGCGCAGGCGAGCGCGGAACCGTAGCCGAGCCATGAACCGCTAAAACCAAGCGATTCCGCTTTGCCGGTGACGAGCAGCACCACGCCTGTAAAGCCGCAGGCGACCCCAGCCAGATGGAACCATCTGAGCTTTTCGCCCGGCAGCAGCGCCGAGCCGACAACGATCAGCATCGGCCACAGATAGGCAATAAGACTGGCCTCTGCCACAGGCGCGTTACGAAGCGCGGTGTAATAGAAAAAATGGTAGCCGAACAGACCGGCAATCCCGACCGCCCATACCCTTGCCGGCAGTTTCAGCCGCTGCTTCACACCTTCGCGGAATGGCCAGCTCGCCACGCCGAGCAATCCGCCGATCAGAAAGGTCATGGCGAGCAGTTGAAACGGCGGCACGTGACCGCTCGCCGCCGTGAACAGTGCCAGCAGCGCCCACATGCAGATGGCAAGGAACCCGGCAAGGGTGGGGTTCATGTCACCCTCACCACCTGTCCGCACAGGGAAACGGGCATTTTACGCTTGTCCGCTGTTCCCGGCCTGTCCTGCCATGTTCTGGACCGCATCATTCCACGCAGCATGCCGCCAGGACTGGAAACCGGAAATCCAGATTCGACCAAACAGTCTTGCACCCTTGCTGACAGCGAATGTGTCCAAACGCGAAGATCGTTCGCCCGCCATCTGTTCGTCGCAGAAATCGAACGCTGCCTGAAAAAAGGCCAGATCGGTATCCGGCCCGAGAAGCAATTGCCTGAATCCGCTAATATCTGGAGATTCCCCATATACCGTCCGGTAGTCGTCATGCGCACGGCCAACCGCCTCCGCCAAGTCGTAACGGGTATGTGCCCTGGCCGCCAGGAACAACAATTTCCACTTGAATTGCGGAAGGTTCAACAATTCGGCTTTTCTGGACAACCGGAAGTAGGGTTTCCAATGCGCTGGTGCATACTCCTCGCCGCCTTCGATTGCGCTACAGACATGCAACTCGTAGAGCAGGTAAAATTGCTCTATCACGCGGTAGGCAATATCGGGACGCGGCATCCCCTCCAAATAGCCCAGCCAGTGCTTCGTGGTGTGAAAGTACAAGGCAGGAAAGAGGTGGTGGCAGGCTGCGGCCTCCTGTTCACCCGCAAGCATGAACCGATCCCGGTCCCTTGCTATTTTCTCTAGAACGACCCTAGCATGTTTGGCACCGGAAGTGATTTTCCGGGAACCCGGCGATCCCGCAGCCCGTCGTGACATCCCCAGACCCACCCAGACCCAATTGTAGAAAATTTAAAAAACGAATATTCAGACTGGCAGGTTAATACGCCCCCTGAACAGGTCAATGATGCCATCCGGTATACTTTGTGAAACTCCCATAAATATTTTTACGGCATATCTTCACAAGGAAGGTTGCCACAAACAATCGCTCCGGCATGCCTGGTGAGAACTGGATTCAGGCGAAATACTGCCCGCCATTGGCCGAAAGCGTCGAACCGGTGATGAAACCGGCATCGTCGGAGGCGAGGAACACGACGCAGCGCCCGATCTCCTCGGTTTCGCCGAGACGGCCGACCGGGATCTGCGCGATGATTGATTCGCGCACCTTTTCGGGCACTGCCATCACCATGTCGGTGGCGATATAGCCGGGGCAGATCGCATTGACCGTGATGTTGTGGCGAGCGCCTTCCTGCGCCAGCGCCTTGGTGAAACCGATATCGCCGGCCTTGGAGGCCGAATAATTGGCCTGGGCGAACTGGCCCTTCTGGCCATTGATCGAGGAAATGGTGATGACGCGGCCGAAATTGCGCTCGCGCATGCCGGGCCACACCGGGTGGGTCATGTTGAAGGTGCCGCTCAGATTGGTGGCGATCACCTCGTTCCACTGCTCCGGCGTCATGCGATGGAACGGCGCGTCGCGGGTGATGCCGGCATTGTTGACCAGGATTTCGACCGGCCCGAGATCGGCCTCGACCTGGGCGATGCCCGCCTTGCAGGCCTCGTAATCGGCGACCGACCATTTGTAGGTGGCGATACCGGTCTCTTCCCTGAATTTCGCCGCCGCCTCGTCATTGCCGGCATAGTTCGCCGCAACCTTGTAACCGGCCGCCTTCAGCGCAACTGAAATGGCGTGACCGATGCCGCGCGTTCCTCCCGTGACCATTGCCACTCTGGACATGCTTCTCCTCCCTGACGCTCTACGTGTGAATGGTGAATGGACAAGGACTGCAATGGCATCCGAGCTATACAGCCAATTCACTATTCACTAGTTCACAATTCACCTTTTGTCACATCGCTTCAACGCACATGGCGACGCCCATGCCACCGCCGATGCACAGCGTGGCGAGCCCCTTCTTCGAACCGCGCCGCTTCATCTCGAACAGCAGCGTGTTGAGGATGCGCGCGCCCGAAGCGCCGATCGGATGGCCGA
>JAJDOK010000133.1 GCA_022340185.1 Salaquimonas sp.
TAGACCCAAACCGACTGACAAGAAGACGGACGGGGGCAGCCCCCCGGCGGACGCCGGGAGCAGAAAATCGCCCTTCAGATCCGTGACGAACACTGAGAAGGCAAGAAAAATGTTCGCAGTCATCAAAACCGGCGGCAAGCAGTACCGCGTCGCCGAGAACGATATTGTAAAGGTCGAGCGTCTCGCCGGCCAAGCCGGCGACATGGTCGAACTGGCCGATGTGCTGATGGTCGGCGACGGCGCCAAGTCAACCGTCGGTGCGCCCACGGTCGAGGGCGCGCTGGTCACCGCCGAGATTCTCGAGCAGATGCGCGACAGGAAGGTGCTATCCTTCAAGAAGCGCCGGCGCCAGAATTCCAAGCGCATTCGCGGCCATCGCCAGATGCTGACCGCGATCCGCATCTCGGAGATCCTGACCGGCGGCGCCAAGCCGAAGAAGGCGGCGGCCAAGAAGCCCGCGCCCAAGGCTGAGGCTCCCAAGGCTGAGGCTCCCAAGGCTGAGGCTCCCAAGGCTGAGGCTCCCAAGGCTGAAGCGAAGGCGGAGACAAAGGCGGAAGCCCCCAAGGCCGAGGTGAAGACCGAAGCGCCGAAGGCCAAGACTGAAGCCCCCAAGAAGGCGCCGGCGAAGAAGGCAGCGGCGGCCAAGCCGGCCCCGGCGAAGGCCAAGGCTCCCGCCAAGAAGGCGACCGCAAAGCCGAAGAAAGACGCCGAATAAGGCGCGACGAACTGGATTTACCCCGCCGCGAGCGGGACGAAGGAGATAGCAAGATGGCACACAAGAAAGCTGGCGGTTCCTCGCGCAACGGTCGCGATTCCGAATCCAAGCGCCTTGGCGTGAAGAAATTCGGCGGCGAAGCGGTGCTCTCCGGCAACATTATCGTGCGCCAGCGCGGCACCAAATGGCATCCCGGCCAGGGCGTCGGCATGGGCAAAGACCACACGCTGTTTGCCGTCGCCGAAGGCAAGATCGAGTTTACGAAGAAGGCCAATGGCCGCACCTACGTGAACGTGATGCCAGTGGCGGCAGCAAAATAAGCCGGTAGCGAAACTGCCGGCGTCCCATCGGACCCGGCAAGGCGACAAGCCGAAGCCAGAACCGGAAAAACCGGAAAAAAGGGGAGATGGGATGCCATCTCCCCTTTTCATTTGGAGTTAGAAAAATGGTTCTGGAATTGAATGAAGGCCGACAGGACGAAGTCGAGGAGGAATTGGCGGCGCTGCAATTGGGCTGCCCCGTCATCGAGACCGAACACCTGCTGCTGCGCCCGCCGCACGACGAGGATGTCGAGGACATCGCGAGCCTCGCCAACAATTACAACGTGGCGAAGATGCTCTCCTCCATGCCGCACCCCTATTTCGCCGCCGATGCGCGCGACTTCATCGACCGGGTCAAGCGCGCCTCGGTGCACGGCTGCGTCTATGCGGTCACGGAAGCGAAATCCGGCCGCTTCATGGGCGTTGCCGGCCTGCACGAGGACCGCTCGCGCTACGATCTGCCGTTTGCCGGCTACTGGCTGGGCGAACCCTATTGGGGCAAGGGCTATGCGAGCCAGGCCGCGCATGCTCTGGTAGACCTGTTCTTCAAGGTAACCGACCGCAGCCAGCTGATGATCTCGTGCCGGACCGACAACCATGCATCGCGCCGCATCATCGAGAAATGCGGCGGACGCTACTGGAAGTCCGGTAGCGCCTTCAACCGGGCGCTCGGCGATATCCAGCATCTCGACCATTACCGCGTGACCCGCGGCGACTGGGTCAATATCGCCCATCACCGGGATGACAACTGACCGGACCGGCCGCACGCCCTGAGGCCGGTTCTTCTTCGGGAACGACACTATGGCAACGACATTGAAGACGGAAAGGCTGCTCCTGCGCGACTTCGCGATTGGCGATGCCGGGAGGTTGGCTCGCTTGATCGGCGATTTCGCGGTGGCGGGCAATCTGTCGCGCGTGCCTTATCCCTATAAAATCACGGATGCCCACGAATGGCTTGCAGGCCTGCCCGCCACTCCCGATCCGCACAGGACCACCTTCGCCCTGACCACGCAGAACGACGGTCTGATTGGCGCGGTCGGTTTCCACGACGCGAGCAAGGGTACTGCGCTCGGCTATTGGATCGGTCGTGCATGGTGGGGTCGCGGTTATGCCGCCGAGGCGGCCTTCGCCGCCTTGCAATGGTATTTTCAATCAACGACCGCAGGATCGGTGCAATCGGGTGCTTTCCATTTCAACGCGCCATCTCTTGCCATCCAGCGCAAACTGGGCTTTGTCGTTATCGGCCGAAGCATGAGTCACAACCGCGCGCGTGGCGAGGATATCGACCATGTCGATACCGTGCTGACCCGGGAGGCATTTCAAGCCATCCAGCGCCAGCATCCGGAACAGGCCGGCCGAAACGAAAAGATCGCAAGATGAAATTTCTCGATGAGGCAAAGGTTTACGTTCGCTCCGGCAATGGCGGTGCCGGCAGCGTCTCCTTTCGCCGCGAGAAATACGTCGAGTTCGGCGGCCCCGATGGCGGCGATGGCGGGCGCGGCGGCGATGTCTGGGTCGAGGCGGTCGAGGGGCTCAACACGCTGATCGACTACCGCTACCAACAGCACTTCAAGGCCAAGACCGGCGGGCACGGCATGGGCCGCAACCGCCATGGCGCTAACGGCGCCGATGTCGTGCTCAAGGTTCCCGAGGGGACACAGATCTTCGAGGAAGACAACGAAACGCTGATCGCCGACCTGACTCATGCCGGCGAGCGCTTCTGCATCGCGCGCGGTGGCAATGGCGGTTTCGGCAACGCCCATTTCAAGTCGTCGACCAATCAGGCGCCGCGACGCGCCAATCCCGGTCTCGAGGGCGAGGAGCGCACCATCTGGCTGCGGCTGAAGCTCATCGCCGACGCCGGCGTGGTCGGCCTGCCCAATGCCGGCAAATCGACCTTCCTGGCATCCGTTTCCGCCGCCAAACCCAAGATCGCCGACTATCCCTTCACCACGCTGCATCCCAATCTCGGCGTGGCAGCCATCGACGGCCGTGAATTCGTCATCGCCGACATTCCCGGCCTGATCGAAGGTGCGCATCTGGGCGTCGGCATCGGCGATCGTTTCCTCGGCCATGTCGAGCGCACCCGCGTGCTGCTCCATCTCGTCTCCGCAACGGAAGAGGATGTCGCCGCTGCCTACAATACGGTCCGCGGCGAGTTGGAAGCCTATGGCCACGGCCTTGCCGACAAGCCGGAAATCGTTGCACTGTCAAAGGTCGATACGCTCGGCGAAGACGAGCGCGCCGAAAAGGCCGGCGAAGTGGAAAAGGCCAGCGGCGCGAAACCGGTTCTGCTTTCCTCGGTCAGTCGTGAAGGCGTGGAGGCCGCGCTGCGCGCGCTGATCGGCAAGGTCATGGCAGCCCGCGAAAGCGAACAGCCCGCCGAAGCCGACGACAGGTGGAAACCGCTATGACCCGTACCGGTGGAGTGCTCGCGCCCCATAGGCGCATCGTCATCAAGATCGGTTCCTCGCTGCTGGTCGACCGTGCCAGCGGGCTGAAGCGCGACTGGCTCGCCTCGATCGCTGCCGACATCGCCACGCTTGCAAGCCATGGCGCACAAATCCTCGTCGTCTCGTCCGGCGCCATCGCGCTCGGCCGCTCGATCCTCAACCGACCTGCCGGCACACTGAAGCTGGAGGAAAGCCAGGCGGCGGCGGCCTGCGGCCAGATCGCACTGGCGCGCGCCTGGTCGGAAGCGCTGGCCGGGCATGATCTGCATGCCGGACAGATCCTGCTCACCCTCGGCGACACCGAGGAAAGAAGGCGCTACCTCAATGCCCGCGCCACCATCACCACTTTACTCAAGCTCGGCGCTATTCCCGTCATCAACGAGAACGACACCGTGGCGACGACCGAGATCCGCTATGGCGACAATGACCGTCTCGCCGCGCGTGTCGCGAGCATGATGAGCGCCGACCTGCTGATCCTGCTGTCCGACGTTGACGGACTTTACACCGCCCCGCCGGAGCGCGACCCCGACGCCGAATTCATCAAGCGCGTGCCACGCATCACACGTGAGATCGAGGCAATGGCCGGTTCCGCCGGCAGCGAATTGTCGCGCGGCGGCATGGTGACCAAGATCGAGGCCGGCAAGATCGCGACCGGTTCCGGCACCGCCATGGTCATCGCCAGCGGCAGGGAACTCAACCCCGTCGCCACGCTCGATTCCAGCGGCCATGGGACCTGGTTCGAGCCGGCAGGCAATCCCGTCACCGCACGCAAGAAATGGATTTCCGGACAGCTCGGCACGGCAGGCGCCATCCATGTCGATGCCGGCGCGGCCCGCGCTCTGCAAGCGGGCAAGTCCCTGCTACCGGCGGGCATCACCAGGGTCGAAGGCAGCTTTGCCCGCGGCGACATCGTCATCGTTCGCGATCACGACACCGCGGAGATTGCACGCGGCATCGTCGCCTACGACATGGCCGACGCAGCGCGCATCGCCGGTTGCAAGTCGCACCGTATCGCTGAAATACTGGGTTATGAGGGCCGCAGCGAGATGATCCACCGCGACGATCTCGTGCTGCACCACGACCGGCGTCACGCCGCCCGGCCGGAGGAAAAGAGTCTGGAGGAAGAACATTGAGCGCCATGCTGGAAAAAGACAGCGCGATCGCTGCCGAAGACGTCGGTGCGGTCATGGCCAGGCTGGGCCGTTCGGCGCGTCAGGCCGCCCGCGCCATGGCGCAGGCCTCGACCTCGGTGAAGAACGCCGCGCTTCAGGCAATGGCTGAAGCGATCGAAACCGATTGCGACACCATCCTCGCCGCCAACGCGCTCGACATGGAAGCCGCCAATAAAGCCGGCAACACCCCGGCATTTCTCGACCGGCTGAAGCTTGATGAATCGCGCGTCGCCGCGATGGCCGAGGGCGTTCGCGAGGTCGCCGCGCTCGCCGATCCCGTCGGCAGCGTCATCGCCGAATGGGACCGGCCGAACGGCCTGCACATCGCGCGGGTACGCACGCCGCTCGGCGTCATCGGCATCATCTTCGAAAGCCGGCCCAACGTCTCGGCCGATGCCGGCGCGCTGTGCCTGAAGGCCGGCAATGTCGCGATCCTGCGCGGCGGTTCCGATTCCTGGCATTCGGTACGCGCCATCCATGCCTGCCTTGCGCGCGGCCTTGTTTCCGCCGGCCTGCCGACCGAAGCGATCCAGATCGTGCCGACCACCGACCGCGCCGCAGTCGGCGAGATGCTCGCCGGCCTCCGCGGCAATCTCGACGTCATCGTGCCGCGTGGCGGCCGCAGCCTGGTCGAGCGCGTCCAGACCGAGGCGCGCGTGCCCGTCTTCGCCCATCTGGAAGGCGTATGCCACGTCTATGTCGATGCCAGCGCAGAGGTGGAAATGGCAGTCGATATCACCGTCAATTCCAAGATGCGACGCACCGGCATCTGCGGCTCGGCCGAGACCCTTCTGGTCGACCGTGCTGCAAAGGATACGCACCTGCTGCCGATCCTCGTGGCGCTCGCCAAGACCGGCTGCACCATTCGCGCGACCGATGAGGTCCGAGCGCTCTATCCTGTTGCGAAACCTGCAACGGAGGAAGACTGGCCGATGGAATATCTCGCCCCCATCATCGCCGTGAAGCTGGTCGATGGCGTCGACGAAGCAATCGAGCATATCGAGACCTGGGGGTCGCATCATACCGAGGCGGTCGTCGCCGAAAACGAGATGGTCGTCGAAAAATTCTTCGAGGGCATCGATTCGGCGATCCTGCTGCACAACGCATCGACGCAATATGCCGATGGCGGCGAGTTCGGCATGGGCGCGGAAATCGGCATCGCCACCGGCAAGATGCACGCCCGCGGTCCGGTCGGCGTCGAACAGCTGACCTCATTCAATTACCGCGTGCGCGGCAACGGCCAGACCCGGCCTTGAATGGCGCGTCCCCAAAAGACACTCAATTGATCGGTTCGCTTCCCGCCCCTTACCTGCGTATCCCGAAAACCGGGGATGGCATGTCGGTCGGCCTGTTCGGCGGTTCGTTCAATCCGCCGCATGAAGGCCACCTGCACGCCAGCGAACTGGTCTTCGCCCGTGCACGCCTGAACCGCATCTGGTGGATCGTCACGCCCGGCAATCCGCTGAAGGAACAAGGCAATCTGGCGCCACTCGAGGAGCGCGTCGCCGCCTGCCGCCGTGTTGCGCGCGATTCCCGCATCGACATCACCGCCTTCGAGGCGCGCTATGATGTGCGCTACACCGCCGACACGCTTGCGATTCTGAAGCAACGCCGCCCGTGCCTGCGCTTCATATGGATCATGGGTGCGGACAATCTGGCGAGTTTCCACCGCTGGCAGGATTGGCGCGCCATTGCCGCGATGATGCCGATCATCGTCGTCGACCGGCCGGGCGCGACCTTCTCGCTCACATCCGCTCCGGCCGCGATCGCCCTATCGCGCTACCGTGTCGATGAGGAGGATGCCGCCCTTCTCGCCGGAAGAAAGCCGCCGGCCTGGACCTTCCTGCACGGGCCGCGATCGCCGCAATCCTCCACCGCGATCCGCGCCGACAGCGACAGCCGCCACGGCATCCGACATGATTAACCGCCGGTTAAGCGAAACGTCTTCATATTGTTATCGAATCTGGGCACTATTGTATTCGTCAAAGACGGTGTACACTTTCCCCCTGTTCCAGCGGATGGCGCGTTCGGCCCCAGTAGGTTTTTCGGCTGATGTTGTTCGGTGGAACGACCTGCAACCTGCGAAGCGAGGATAACGCTGACTACTGCAATGCAGACAAGGCACGCCGACAAGGGCGCTGCCAACCCGGCATCCGGAACCGTCGGTATCACGGTGGCGGATGTCCTCGACACGGTGAAGTCGAGCCTTGAGGATTCCAAGGCCGAGACACCGGTTACCATCGACATCCAGGGCAAATCCGCACTTGGCGATTACATGATCATCGCCTCGGGACGGTCGCATCGCCATGTCGGCGCCATTGCCGATCATCTGCTGCGCGACCTGAAGGACCTTGGTCTGGCCAAACCTCGCGTCGAGGGGCTTCCCGGTTGCGACTGGGTGCTGATCGACACTGGCGACATCATCGTCCACATCTTCCGTCCGGAAGTCCGAGAATTCTACGGCATCGAGCGCATGTGGCAGATGCCGGACCATTCGGAAGTTCATTAGGCCTTTCAAGGCCTGGAAGGGCGTAGGATGCGGCTGGCAATCGGCGCGGTCGGGCGAATGAAGGCCGGGCCGGAGACCGAATTGCTCGAGCGCTATAGCGACCGTGCCCGCAAGGCGGGCAAGGCGGTCGGCATTACCGAACTCGCCATCCGCGAAATCGCCGAATCGCGCGCCGCAAAGGTGCAGGCGCGCCGCGACGAGGAAGCCGCCAACCTCCTGAAAAACCTTGCTCCGGAAGCCTTCATCGTCTGTCTCGACGAGTCCGGCCGGGCTCTGGGCAGCGAGGCCCTGTCCCGCCTTGTCCAGTCCCGCCTCGACGATGGCACATCCGAAATCGGTTTCCTGATCGGCGGACCGGATGGCCATGGCGGTGCCGTTCGCCAAAGGGCTTCCCTGACGCTCGCCTTCGGCAGCGCCACCTGGCCGCATCAGCTTGTCCGCGTCATGCTGGCCGAACAGCTCTATCGCGCCGTCACCATTCTTACCGGCCACCCCTATCATCGCGCCTGATTTCCGGTGTCTCGAACCGGTGCGGGCAGCCTGCCGCACCTCTGTCCCCGTGGTTGACAGACAGTTAACCCCTCGCTGCCTAGGATGGCCTCGTACGCCTGATTCCGGGAGCAGGAAAGGTTAGCAACCGTGTCGGCACAGGGCAGATCATCGTTGAACAGGGCCAGGCTGTCGGCAACAGCCCGCAGGCTTGTTCTCGTCGCTCTCGTCGCCGCGGCGTTGGCGGTGTTAATCCAGCCGGCACATCCACAGGAACTCGGCCATCGCCAGGAGATCTCCCGGCGCGAACTGGCCGATGTCGAACACGCGATCCGCCTGACCGACGAGCGCCGTGAAACGCTCAACACCGAAATTTCCCAACTGGAACAGGACCGCGCCTCGATCAACAATTCCCTGATCGAATCCTCCAAGCGCGCGCGCAAGCTGGAGGATCGCCTCGCCGCCAGCGAAACCCGGCTCGACGAATTGCGCAGGGAGCACGATGAAACCCGCACCGCCCTCGGCGAACGCCGCGAACTGCTGGGCGAGGTGCTGGCGGCGCTGCAGCGCATGGCCGTCAACCCGCCGCCGGCCCTGTTGGTGACACCCGATGACGCGCTGACCTCGGTGCGTTCCGCAATCCTGTTGGGCGCCGTCGTTCCCGAACTGCGTTCGGAAGCTTCCGTTCTTCTCACCGAATTGCAGGAACTGACCCGTATACGCCGCGATATCGATGCCGAACGCCTTTCACATTCTCGCGATCTGATGCAACTGGCAGAAGAGGAGCAGCGGCTCACCCTGCTGCTGGACGAGAAGAAGAAACTGACCGCCGGCGCGCGCCAGGAACTGGCGAGCCAGAGCGCTCACGCCGCCGAACTCGCCGCCAGGGCGGGTACGCTGTCGAAACTGATCGAATCGCTCGAAACGCGGATCACCGCGGCGCGCAAGGCCGCCGAGGCCGCAAAAACCGCCGAAGAGGAGCGCCGCCGCAAGGAAGCGAAAAAACTTGCCGCCGCAAGGAAGGACATAGAAAAGCACGATTTTTCCGATACAGCACGAATCGCACCGGCCATGGCGTTCGAGGCGGCAAAAGGATTGCTGCCGCGACCGGCATCTGGTGTGGAAATCCGTTCCTTTGGAGAGGACGAACCTCTGGTCGGGACCTCCAAGGGGCTCTATATCGAAACAAGAACATCGAGCCGTGTCGTCTCGCCGGCGGACGGCTGGGTGGTTTATGCGGGACCGTTCCGCTCCTATGGCCAACTCTTGATCCTGAATGCAGGCAACGGCTATCATGTCGTCCTGGCAGGAATGGATCGGATCGATGTCGAGATGGGGCAGTTCGTTCTCGCCGGCGAACCTGTTGCGGTGATGGGCACGCGCAGGATCGCAAGTGCAGGTGCGGTGGACATGGAGACGTCACGACCCGTTCTCTATGTCGAGTTCCGCAAGAATGGTAACGCAATCGATCCCTCACCCTGGTGGGCGGATACTACCTTGAAGAGAGAAGCTCATGATTCGTAAGCTGACGTACCTGCTGGCCGGAGTTGTGGTCGGTGCATCCACGGTGATGGTCGCCACGACCGGTTTTCCGGGACCCGACGCCGCCAATGCGGCGGGTGCTTCGACCTATCGCCAGCTTTCCATTTTTGGCGATATTTTCGAGCGTGTACGCGCCCAATATGTCACCAAGCCCGACGAGCAGAAGCTCGTCGAGAGTGCCATCAACGGAATGCTGGCCTCGCTTGACCCGCACTCCTCCTATCTCAATGCCAAGGATTTCTCCGACATGCGCGTACAGACGCGTGGCCAGTTCGGCGGCCTCGGCATCGAGGTCACGATGGAGGACGAACTCGTCAAGGTCGTCACCCCCATCGACGATACGCCGGCATCGAAGGCCGGTGTGCTGGCCGGCGATCTCATTTCCAAGATCGATGGCGAGGAAGTGCGCGGCATGACGCTGCAGGACGCGGTGGAAAAGATGCGCGGGCCCGTCAACACCCCGATCGTTCTGACCGTCGTGCGAAAGGGCGCCGACAAACCGCTCGATATCACCATCATCCGCGACATCATCAAGGTTTCTTCCGTCAAGTCGCGCGTCGAGGACGACGATGTCGGCTATCTGCGCATCACCAGCTTCACCGAGCAGACCTACGACAACCTCGAACAGGCGATCCGCAAGATCCGTGACGAGGTCGGTGACGACAAGCTCAAGGGCTTCGTCCTTGACTTGCGGCTCAATCCGGGCGGTCTTCTCGACCAGGCGGTTTCGGTCTCCGATTCCTTCCTCGACCGCGGCGAGATCGTATCCACGCGCGGCCGCAATCCCAACGAGACGCGGCGCTATTCGGCCCGTCCTGGCGACCTGATCGGCGGCAAGCCGCTGATCGTGCTGATCAATGGCGGTTCGGCCAGCGCATCGGAAATCGTCGCCGGCGCCCTGCAGGACCACAAGCGCGCCACCGTTCTTGGCTCGCGTTCCTTCGGCAAGGGTTCGGTCCAGACGATCATCCCACTCGGCTCAAACGGAGCGCTGCGTCTGACCACGGCGCTCTATTACACGCCGTCCGGCACATCGATCCAGGCCAAGGGCATCGAACCCGATATCCAGGTTGCCCAGCCGCTGCCCGAGGAACTGCAGGGCAAGGTAGAATCGCGCGGCGAATCCTCGCTTCGCGGGCACATCACCGGCCAGGAAGAGGATTCGGCAGGGTCCGGTTCGGCCGCCTATGTGCCGCCCGAACCCAAGGACGACCTGCAGCTGCAATACGCGCTTGACCTGTTCCACGGCATCAAGATGTCGAAGGCCTTCCCGCCCGACCCAAACGCCGCAGTGCCGAACTGATCCTGCGCCAAGGCCGGTAACGGTTGACATTTGAAGCCGGGAGGGGTCCGCTCCTCCCGGCGTCGTTTTTTCGGCCACTGATTCGTTTTTTTGGCCAATGGCGGCGCCGCGATTGCCTGGCGCAAATCGCATTTGCAGCCCGATTGCTCAAAGTACCGATCGTCGAACGCCATAATCGCCAAAAAACATTGAGCCGCCAAGCGCCATGACGGACGAACTCACCAGACCGCTCGGATTGGACACCGGCGACGGACAGCCGTCCCGTACCGGCCCGATTATTGGCATGGTTGTTGTCTGTCTTTTCGTCGCTGCGGCGGGGTGGCTGTACTGGCTGCGGCTCGGTGCAAGCGCGCCTGAACCCGATTCGTCACCCGTCATCGCCGAAAAGGCACCTGTCCGGACGACGACGCCCGAAGCCGAACCGGTCAATAGACCCGAGCCCGCTGCCGTTTCGCAGAGGATGACCGATGACAATCCCGCGCACGACGGGCTTGTCTCCGTCGAGCCAACCGGCTCGATCAGGCCGAAGAATCCGCTGCCGGAAATGCGCCGTCAGGAAGCGACACTCGCCCATCTCCCCGATCCGGAACTGGTCGAGCAGAGTGACTATGGTGACCTGCCGAAGCGATCGAGCGATGGCCTCCGCCCGATGGATGTCTACTCCCGTCCGCCTGATACCGAAGGCAATTTCGGCGTTGCCCGCATCGTGCTGATTGTCGGTGGTCTGGGGATCAGCCAGACGAGTTCGCAAAACGCGGTCCGCCACCTGCCAAGCGCCGTCACGCTTGCCTTTGCGCCTTACGGCAACAGCCTCAACCGATGGATGCAGGCCGCGCGCAAATCGGGCCACGAATTGCTGCTGCAACTGCCGATGGAACCCTACGACTATCCGCGCGCCAATCCCGGACCGCATACGCTGCTGAGCGAGGTCAGTGCGCAGGAAAATCTCGCCAACATGCACTGGGCCATGGGTCGCATCACCAACTATGTCGGTGTGATGAATTTTCTCGGCGGCAAGCTTGTTACCGCGCCTTCGGCCCTCAAGCCGATGTTCGACGAACTGGCCGAACGCGGCCTGCTTTTCGTCGACGACGGCAGCGTGAAAAATTCCAGAACGAGCGAAACCGCGCAGAATTCGATTCTTCCCTATGCCCGTGCGAACATCCAGATCGACGCCGTACGCACCCGCCGTGACATCGCCGCCCGCCTCGATGATCTGGTCAAGGAGGCCAAGCGCACGGGACTGGCCATCGGCGTGGCGAATGCCTTTCCCGATTCGATCGACATGATTTCCAAATTCGCCGCCGGCGCCGACAAGCTCGGCATTGAGATCACGCCCGTCTCCGCCATCGTTTCCGATCCCGAGAGGAAAGGCTGATGTGCGCATCCAGGGCAGGAGACCTGCCCTATCGCCCCTGCGTCGGCATCATGGTGTTGAACCGCGCCGGCCTGGTGTGGACCGGCCGCCGCAAGCGCAAGCCCAGGGACGAACTGGCCGGCTCGAACCTGTTGTGGCAGATGCCACAGGGCGGCATCGACAAGGGCGAGGAGGCCGAACCTGCCGCCCGGCGCGAATTGTGGGAGGAGACCGGCATCACCTCCGTCTCGCTCATCGCCGAAGCGCCCGGCTGGATACGCTACGACCTGCCGGACGAACTGATCGGCATTGCGCTGAAGGGCAGGTTCCGCGGCCAGAAGCAGAAATGGTTCGTCTATCGTTTCGAGGGCGCCGAAAGCGAAATCGCCATCGATCCGCCGCCCGATGGCCATACGGCGGAATTCGATGCCTGGGCCTGGAAGCCGATGGAGGAACTGCCCGGCCTCATCGTGCCGTTCAAGCGCAAACTCTATGAGGAAGTGGTCGACACCTTTAGCCACCTCGTGGCATGATCGGGCACGGCCTGAATTGATGCGGAACCTTTGGCCGAGTTGAGTTCCTGTGCGTACTGTCACAGGATTGCAAAGCGAGTCGGTTCACCTGAACCGGTCAAGCAAACCGGAAACGAGCTTCCAATTGTTCTGCAACAGCCTTGCCCTGCGCCCCTCTGCTCCTTCGGACGCAACAGCGCTGGACGAACTGGTGCGCGAAGCCTTCGGTCGGCCCGAAGAGGCGCGCCTGACGCTCGACCTCATCGCCGCACCCGACTGGACCCTGTCGCTTGTCGCCGAACGCAAGGGCCGTCTGATCGGCCAGGTCCTGCTGAGCGAGATCGGCGCGCCGGTTAAGGCCGCCGCGCTTGCCCCCTTGTCGGTACAGGCCGGCTATCGCGAATTGCAGATCGGCACGAGACTGGTGCGCGAGGCGATCGAGGCCGCGCGCAAGGCCGGCTTCGACGCGATCTTCGTCCTCGGCGACAATCTCTATTACGAGCGTTTCGGCTTTTCTTCGGCCAAGGCCGACCCGTTCCGGATCGAATGGCAAGGCTCGCATTTCATGGTGCTGGAACTCAAGCCGGGCGCGCTGAAGGGAAAAAGAGGCAAGCTTGTCTATCCGTCGGCCTTCAACCCCTGAGTTCTCCCGGCGTGCAAAACGGGCTCTCAGACAATTTCGGGAAAATCGGAATCCGGTTTCTTGGTTCGCGATTGAGCTGAATAAGTAAGGCCCGCCAAAAAGATCCCCCAACAGCACATGCAGCCGTCAGCGGCTCATCGAAATCGCTTTTTCCAGCAGTTCCAGATGCGACAGCATCGCCTCGGCATCCGCCTTGGTCTCGGCATCCTTGGCATCGGTCACGTCCTCGCGCGCATTCTGAATGCGCTGGGTGACATCGTTGGGATCAACCTCGGAAACGGTGGTCGCCGATTCGGCAAGCAACGTGCAGCCATCCGGCAGGATATCGGCAAATCCGCCATAGACGACATAACGTTCGGTCTGCCCGCCTGTCTTGGTGGTCGTGACGATACCGGGCTTCAGCGTGCTCATCACCGGCGCATGATACGCCATGACCGTCATCTCGCCGTCGGAGCCGGGCACCACGACCGATTCGACGTCTTCGGAAACGAGAAGCCGCTCGGGTGAGACCAGTTCGAATTTGAAGCTGTCAGCCATGGCCAATTTCGTGAATAGTGAATGGTGAATTGTGAATGGGCCTCCGATTGGCCTGCCACTTTTCACACGTTCCTATTACACACCCTCCATTCACCACTTCACCATTCATCGGCCGCCTCAGGCGGCCTCGGCAGCCAGTTTCTGCGCCTTCTCGACCGCGTCCTCGATGGTGCCGACCATGTAGAAGGCGGCCTCGGGCAGATGGTCGTACTCGCCAGCGCACAGGCCCTTGAACGAGCGGATCGTGTCTTCCAGCGAAACGAGCTTGCCCGGCGAACCGGTGAAGACCTCCGCGACGTGGAAGGGCTGCGACAGGAAGCGCTCGATCTTGCGGGCGCGGGCAACGGCCAGCTTGTCCTCTTCGGAAAGCTCGTCCATACCCAGGATCGCGATGATGTCCTGCAGCGACTTGTAGCGCTGCAGGATTTCCTGCGTCTGGCGCGCAACCGCGTAATGCTCTTCACCGATGACGAGCGGATCGAGCATGCGCGAGGTCGAGTCGAGCGGGTCGACGGCCGGATAGATGCCCTTTTCCGAAATCGCGCGGTTCAGCGTCGTCGTCGCGTCGAGGTGGGCGAACGAGGTCGCCGGCGCCGGGTCGGTCAAATCGTCGGCGGGAACGTAGATCGCCTGCACCGAGGTGATCGAACCCTTGGTCGTCGTGGTGATGCGTTCCTGCAGCGCACCCATGTCGGTCGCCAGCGTCGGCTGATAGCCCACTGCCGAAGGGATGCGGCCAAGCAGCGCCGAAAGTTCGGAACCTGCCTGAGTGAAGCGGAAGATGTTGTCGATGAAGAACAGCACGTCCTGGCCCTGGTCGCGGAAATGCTCGGCAACCGTCAGGCCCGACAGCGCGACACGGGCGCGGGCGCCCGGCGGTTCGTTCATCTGGCCGAAAACCAGGGCGCATTTCGAACCCTCGGTCGAACCGTGTTCGTGCGGATCGACATTCACGCCCGATTCGATCATTTCATGATAGAGGTCGTTGCCCTCACGGGTGCGCTCACCCACACCGGCAAAGACAGAGTAACCGCCATGCGCCTTGGCGACGTTGTTGATCAGTTCCTGGATCAGAACCGTCTTGCCAACGCCGGCGCCGCCGAACAGGCCGATCTTGCCGCCACGCGCGTAAGGTGCCAGCAGGTCGATGACCTTGATGCCGGTCTCCAGAATCTGCGCTTCCGTCGACTGTTCGGTGAAATCCGGCGCCGGCTGATGGATGACGCGCTTGATCTTGGTGACCACCGGGCCGGCTTCGTCGACCGGCTCGCCAATGACGTTCATGATGCGCCCGAGCGTCTCGTCGCCAACCGGAACGGCAATCGGTTCGCCGGTGTCGACCACGTCCTGGCCGCGTACCAGACCTTCGGTGGAATCCATCGCGATGGTGCGCACCGTGTTCTCGCCCAGATGCTGGGCAACTTCCAGAACAAGGCGCATACCGCCATTGTCCGTCTCCAGCGCGTTGAGAATCTGCGGCAGGTTTTCGGTGAACTGAACGTCGACGACGGCGCCGATGATCTGCACGATCTGTCCGGCCGGGCCCTTGGCGAGCTTGGCCGTTCCTGCCTTGGATGCCGCGCCGCTCGTCTTGGCCGCCGGCGCCTTCGCGGCTGCTGTTCTGGCGGCGGGTTTCTTGGCGGCGGGCTTGGCTGCTGCCCTGGTCTTGGGGGTTGCTGCTTTGGCCATCGTCGTAACTCTCCAGGCTTAGAGCGCTTCGGCGCCCGAAATGATTTCGATGAGTTCCTTGGTGATCTGCGCCTGACGCTGGCGGTTATACGAAAGCGTCAGCTTTTCGATCATTTCGCCGGCATTGCGCGTTGCACTGTCCATTGCCGACATTTTCGCGCCCATCTCGCCGGCGACATTTTCGAGCAATGCCCTGAAAATCTGCACGGCGATGTTGCGCGGAATGAGAACGTTGAGGATGTCAGCCGCGTCCGGCTCGTATTCGTAGACGGCGTCACCCGCCGTTTCCGCCTCGCCACCGGCTGAAGCCGGGATAAGCTGGCGTGCGGTCGGTACCTGGCTGATCACCGATTTGAATTCGGAGTAGAACAGCGTGCACACATCGAACTCGCCCGCACCGAAGCGTTCGATGACATTGCTTGCGATATCCGAAGCGTTGGAAAAAGCGATCTGGCGAACCTCGCGCAGGTCGACGCGTTCCGCAATTTGGTTGGCAAAATCGCGGCGCAGCGCATCGAAGCCCTTGCGGCCGACCGTGATGATCTTGACCGTCTTGCCTTCAGCCATCAATCGCCGTGCATGGTCGCGGGCAAGGCGCGCGATCGACGAATTGAAGCCGCCGCACAGACCGCGCTCCGCCGTGCAGACGACCAGCAGATGGCTGTCGTCCCTGCCGGTGCCGTTCATCAGCGCCGGAGCTTCCGAAGCCGACACCATCTGAGCGGCATTGGCGAGTACGGCGCCCATGCGTTCCGAATAGGGGCGCGCGGCTTCCGCCGCTTCCTGCGCCCGGCGCAGCTTGGCAGCTGCAACCATCTGCATGGCCTTGGTGATCTTCTGGGTCGCCTTGACGGAGGCGATCCGGATCTTCAAATCCTTCAGGCTTGGCATTGCTGGCTCTTGGCTTTCGTCCTGGGCCGGCGGGTCACCACGAAGCGCCGCCGTAAACTAGTGGGCCGTACGGTCAGGCAAAGGTCTTGGCAAAGGCGTCGATCGCCGCAACCAGTTTTTCCTTGATCGCGTCGGTAATCGCGCCTTCCGTTCGGATATCCTCAAGAAGGTCCTTGTACTCGTTCCTGAGCGTGGTCAGCAGCGTGCGCTCGAATTCGCCGACCTGCGCCACCGTCAGCTTGTCGAGATAGCCGTTGACGCCGGCGAAGATGACCGCGACCTGTTCCTCGGTCTTGAGCGGCGAGAACTGAGGCTGCTTGAGCAGTTCGGTCAGGCGCGCACCGCGATTGAGCAGGCGCTGCGTTGCCGCATCCAGATCCGAACCGAACTGGGCGAAGGCCGCCATTTCGCGGTACTGCGCCAGTTCGCCCTTGATCGAGCCGGCGACCTGCTTCATCGCCTTGATCTGGGCCGAAGAGCCGACCCGGCTGACCGACAGGCCGACATTCACCGCCGGGCGGATGCCCTGGTAGAACAGATCGGTCTCGAGGAAGATCTGGCCGTCGGTGATCGAGATCACATTGGTCGGAATGTAGGCCGAGACGTCGTTGGCCTGTGTTTCGATGACCGGCAATGCGGTCAGCGAGCCCGAGCCGTTTTCCTCGTTCATCTTCGCCGCGCGCTCCAGCAGGCGCGAATGCAGGTAGAAGACGTCGCCCGGATAGGCTTCGCGGCCCGGCGGGCGGCGCAGCAGCAGCGACATCTGGCGATAGGCCACGGCCTGCTTGGAAAGGTCGTCATAGGCGATCAGCGCGTGTGCGCCGTTGTCGCGGAAATATTCGCCCATGGCACAGCCGGAGAACGGCGCCAGGAACTGCATCGGCGCCGGGTCGGAGGCCGTTGCCGCGATGATGATGGAATAGTCGAGCGCGCCGCGTTCCTCGAGCACCTTGACGAACTGGGCGACGGTCGAGCGCTTCTGGCCGACGGCGACATAGACGCAATAGAGTTTCTTGGATTCATCGTCGCCGTCATTGAGCGGCTTCTGGTTGAGGAAGGTGTCGAGAATGATCGCGGTCTTGCCGGTCTGGCGGTCACCGATGATCAGCTCGCGCTGGCCGCGGCCGATCGGGATCAGCGCATCGATGGCCTTGAGCCCGGTCGACATCGGCTCGTGCACGGATTTGCGCGGAATGATGCCGGGCGCTTTGACGTCAACGCGGCGGCGTTCGGCTGCCTTGATCGGACCCTTGCCGTCGATCGGATTGCCGAGTGCGTCGACCACGCGGCCGAGCAGGCCGGGACCGACGGGGACGTCGACGATCGCGCCGGTGCGCTTGACCGTGTCGCCTTCCTTGATGTCGCGGTCGTCGCCGAAGATAACAACGCCGACATTGTCGCGCTCCAGGTTCAGCGCCATGCCGGCGATGCCGCCCGGGAATTCGACCAGTTCGCCGGCCTGGCACTTGTCGAGGCCGTAGACGCGGGCGATACCGTCACCGACGGAAAGCACCTGGCCTACTTCGGAAACCTCGGCTTCCTTGCCGAAATTCTTGATCTGGTCCTTGAGAATTGCGGAAATTTCCGCTGCGCGAATGTCCATTAGCCGACCTCTTTGAGCGCGAGCTTGAGGGAGGAAAGTCTGGTGCGAAGCGACGTGTCGATCTGGCGCGAGCCAATCTTGACGATCATGCCGCCGAGAATCGAGGGATCGACGGTCGCATGAATCGACACATCCTTGCCGATCACACCGTTGAGTGTCTTGCCGAGTTCCGCCGTCTGCGCGGCGGTAAGCGGATGGGCGACGGTCACCTCGGCCGATTCCTCGCCGCGATGGGCCGCCAGCAATTTGCGGAAGGCGCCTAATACCGCAGGCACGACGAACAGACGCCGGTTGCGCGCCATGACCCGGATGAGATTGCCGCCAAGGCCGGAGATCCCGGCTTTTTTCAGGATTGCGTCGACCGCCTTGAGCTGTTCGTCGGCCGAGAAGACCGGCGAGCGCACGAGCCGCATCATGTCGTCGCTGCCGCGCAGCAGGTCATCGAAGCGGGCGAGTTCGCTCTCCACGGCGTCAAGCGTGCCGGCGTCGCGTGCCAGATCGAAAAGGGAACCGGCGTAACGCTCGGCAACCACCGAAACACTGGATGCTGTTGTCGCCACTGCAACCCTGTTTGTTGTGATGTCGCAGCACGCTCTGCCGCCGCGTCACCCATGGTCCAAGATTATGACGACCTGTCGGCTCGGAACCGGTCTTCACCTTATCATGGCGATTGCCGGTCGTGTCGTTCAGATCGTTGATCTTATTGATCTTTTCGCTATGACGACTTCCGCGCGCACGCCGTACCCCCGAAAGTCGCGCTTCCCCTAGCACAGCCTCCCCCGACTCGCAACATGGTCAAAAGGATGAAAACGGCCTGATTGTCGCATATTGCCGCCGCGCAGCCTTCTTTCGGGTGACGGTCAGGCGACGGCACCAAAAAAGACAGCGAGAATTGCACTGCCCAGACCGATCTCGATGATCAGCAAGAGCCAGTTGAACATGAGCCTGTCGCGTTCTGTCAGCATCGAGATCATGCGGCCGAAAGCCGACAGCAGCCAGCAGGCGGCAAGTGCGAACTGCGTGGCCCAGCCGTCCGCGGCGAGAACGCCCAGTCCGGCGGCGAGATGAAAGCCGGCATAGGTGCCGCGCAACTCCCCCACCGCGCCCACCGCCTCTTCCTTCGCGGCTAGGCCCAATAGTCGGCAGAGTGCCCCCGGAACGACAAATGCGAGCAAGCCGATGGCCACCGCGACCGCACCCGCGCCTGCCACCAGCATCTGCGGAGTCGTCGAAGGCCACGAAAGCGCGGCGAAGTCGATCTCGGGCAGGTCGGTTCGCCCGAATACCAGCCCGGCCGCTACCGCCGCCAGCGCCAGGCGTGTGATGACGGATATGCTGCGTCCGCCGTCGAGCGTCAGATGGACGAGCTTGCCGATGACCGCGAAGGCCCAGGCGATGCCGACTTGCTGATACAGCACCGGCTGGCCGAACATCGGCGCGGAGACCGCAAGCCCAACCAGGAAACCGGCAAAGCTCGAACGCGCTTCGCCGACCGAACCCGTCATCCCGAAATGTCCGAGCAGTGTTTTTGGCAGGAGGAAGAAGCCGAGACCGATAAGGAGCGTGGCAAGCGGCACCGCCCAGGCGAGCCACTCATCCGGCGTGGCCGGCAATACCAGTTCGAACATCCGCGATTCCCGCAACCTTCCCCGACTGCGTGCGAGATTAAAGCGTATCGGAATTAAATGGAATCGCCCCGACAGATGATTTTACCCGTCGGAAGATCAGCAGGAAGGTTCAGGCGACCTTGCGGCCCAGCGCCTCGGCGAGATCCTTCTTGTTTTGTGCCCGCTCGGCCAGCACATGTGCCTTGATGTCGGCATGTTGCCCCGCAATCACCGCCTTCATGTGGTCGAGCCCGGTCTGCATGTGGCCGTCGAGCACGCCCTTGCGATGGCAGGCCTGCATCATGATCAGATGCGGATCGTAATTGGCTTCGATGATGACCGGCCCGGCCGCCGAGACCGCGATGTCGAAGCCGATCAGCAGTGCCCCGTGGGTCACGGACGCCGCAGCGATCGCCGCATCCCTTGTAGCCTGCCATTGCGGCAGTTCCACGCCCTCGATCCGCGCCCCGGAATCGGGGTGCTCGTCGATGAAGCGGCCGTCGATACCCATGCCGGTCAACGCGGCGCCCATGCGCCCGGCTTCGGCATCGACCGGCGCCAGCAGATTGCCCTCACGCCAGAAATTGTCGGCGACATTGCCCTTGCCGGTGAGCTTGATCGCGGCGCGGAAGATTTCCGGTCCGCCGCCGCTGTCGAGCGTGACGATCCGTACGGTAGGCAGGCCGCCGCCGCAGATATTGGCAAGCACCGGATCGGCCTCGATCAGTTCCTGAAACAGGTAGGTTCCACCGAAATGCGTGCCGATCTCGGTCCACAGATCGTCGAGCGAAACGGCGCGGTTGCCCGACAGGGTCAGGACGCGGCTTGAAGCGTCATAGCCCGAAAAGCGTGCCGAGCCGAGGCTTTGGCGCGAATTGAACGGCTTGCCGAACAGCGGGAAGCGGGCGTCGGTGAGGAATTCGGCGAGTGCATCGGTTGTCGCAAGTCGGCGGGGATGGTCAGCCGGATAATGGCCGCCGACGATCGCCAGCGTCTGCGCCGTCTTGAAGCCGAAGCCGCTCAGCAGTTTTTCATAGGCGAGTTTGTCGTCGATGACGCCGGTCCAGGGATTCTTCTCCAGGAACTGGCCCCAGATGTCGCGCGACTTTTGCAGGCCGACATAACGCTTCTTTTCTTCCGGAGGGATCGCCTCATCGTCGAACAGGCACATGGCGTAGTACTCGTCGACCGACAGCTTGTTGCCCCGCAGACAGTAGGTCATGAGATCGCGCAACTGGCCTGGCAGCGACTTGCCGTATTCGGCCGCCACGCGTGGCATCACCTGCGCGAAGGCCGGCATCTGCTTGACCGACATGTGGTCGAGCGCAGGCTGCGCGTTCGTCATCTCTGGTTGGGCTTTCTCAGGCATGTTTTCCCCCGGGAATTGGCCACCGACGCCGATTGGGTCGCCGGCCGGATCGCTTGCTAGAAGCTAACCGGGCGCTGTTAACGCTGGGTAAACCCTGTTTTTCGGGATAGGCGCTACAGGAAGCTCTGCGGATCGATGTCGATCTGCACGCGCACGCTGCCGCGCGGCTTTGGCCCTGCATTGAGCCATTGCCGCAGCCAGCCCTGCAGATCGGCGCGGCGGCTGGCATGGACAAGCAGGCGGAAACGATGCCGTCCCCTGATCAGCGCCATCGGCGCCTCAGCCGGACCCAGAACGCTGATCTCGCCGTGTGCCAATTCCTTGATCGACGCAGCGCGGCGCATCTCGCGCGCGTGCTTCTCCGATTCCTGCCTTGTCGCCGCCGAGATGATGACACTGGCAAGCCTGCCGAAGGGCGGCAGCGCCGCCTGTCGCCGTGCCTCGATTTCGCGGGCATAGAACGATTCGCTGTCGCCGGAGGCGAGCGCGGCGATGACCGGGTGTTCGGGCTGGTAGCTTTGCAGATAGCCGGTCGAGGCTGCGCCGGTGCGCCCGGCCCTTCCCGTCACCTGCGCCAGTAGCTGGAAAGTGCGCTCCGCCGCGCGTGGATCACCGTTCGCCAGCCCGAGATCGGCGTCGATCACGCCGACGCAGGTCATCGACGGAAAATTGTGTCCCTTCGCCACCAATTGCGTGCCGATCACGATGTCGACCTCGCCCTTGGCGATGGCTTCGAGTTCCAGCCGCAGCCGGCTCACCCCGCCCATCAGGTCGGATGACAGCACGATGGTCCGCGCCTCGGGGAAATGATGCAGCACCTCTTCCGCCAGACGTTCCACGCCCGGCCCGCAAGCGACCAGATGGTCGAGCGCGCCGCATTCGGGGCACGCTTCCGGCACCGGTTCGCTGTGACCGCAATGATGGCAGACGAGCTGGCGGCGGAAACGGTGTTCGACCAGCCACGCCGAACAGTCCGGACACTGGAAGCGATGCCCGCATACCCGGCACAGCGTCAGCGGCGCATAGCCACGCCGGTTGAGAAACAGCAGCGACTGCTCGCCTTTCTCAAGCGTGTGCTTCATCGCCTCGATCAGCACCAGCGAAATGAAGCCGCCTCCTGTTGGTCCATTTCTGGCCGGCCCGCTGCGGCGCATGTCGATGACCTTTATTTCCGGCAGTTCGGCTGCCGCAAAGCGCTCCGCCAGTTTGATATGCGCATATTTGCCGGCTTCTGCATTGACCCTGCTTTCGATCGACGGCGTCGCCGAGACGAGGACCGCCGGCACGCCGGTGAGACTGGCGCGCACCACCGCCATGTCGCGGGCATGGTAGAAGACGCGATCTTCCTGCTTGTAGGCCGGGTCGTGCTCTTCATCGATGACGATGAGGCCCAGTTCCTGGAAAGGCAGGAACAGCGCCGAGCGCGCGCCGGCGACGACCCTGACCTCGCCGGTCGTTACCTGCCGCCAGACCTGCTCGCGTTTCTTCGGGCTGACATCGGAATGCCATTCTGCCGGTTTCGAACCGAAGCGCTGTTCGAAGCGTTCCAGAAATGCCGCCGTCAGCGCGATTTCCGGCAGCAGGATCAGCACCTGCCTGCCTTTTTTCAGCGCCGCCGCCACTGCTTCGAAATAGACTTCCGTCTTGCCCGAACCGGTTACGCCTTCGAGCAGCGTTGCCGAGAAGCCATCCGTCTCTACCGCTTTTCGCAATGCTTCCGCCCCCGCCGCCTGCCCCTCCGACAGCGCCGTGACGGCGTGGTCGGGATCGGGCGGCGCGACCACCGGCGGCGCCGGTATCTCGATGCGCCTAAGCACGCTTTGGTCGAGCAGGCCGTTGACGACGCCCGCGCTGACGCCCGCAGCATGCGCCAGGCCCGAACGCGTCCATGCCAGTCCATCGCGCGCCAGTTCCAGCACGGCTTGCCGCGCCTTCGTCATGCGCTCCGGCTCCCGTCCGGAATAGACAATTCCTTCCATCGGCTCGAGCGGCATCAGTGCGCCGGGCGCACGCAACACCATCTTCAGCACCATGCCGGGCGGCGCCAGGCAGTAATTCGCCACCCAGTCGACGAAACGGCGCATGGTTTCATCAAGCGGCGGGCAATCGAACCTCCCCTCGATCTCCCTCAGCTTCGCCGGGTCGACATCGTCGGTCTCGCCGTCCCACATCGCCGCGATGACCTTGCGTGGACCGAGCGGCACGGCGACGATATCGCCCGCGACCAGCTTCATGCCTTCCGGTACGCCATAGCTGTAGGGCCGGTCGGCCGGTATGGGCAGCAGCACTGGAACAATGTTCTGGGACACGGGTTGTACTGACAGGTTTCGAGCGTGAATCGGAATCTTCACGCCAAAGGGTAATGACCTGACGGCGCATTTGCTATATGGCCTTCGCCTCGAAACAACAGGCCGCTTCGCCCGCCCGCGGCGCGACGGCCTTTACCGGATTGAAGTGGAGGGCACGCAATGAAGTTCTTTGTCGACACGGCCGAGACGAGGGAAATCCGTGAACTTGCCGAACTCGGCCTGCTCGACGGCGTGACGACCAACCCGTCACTGATCATGAAGGCCGGCCGCGATATCTTCGAGGTGACGAAGGAAATCTGCGATCTCGTCGATGGCCCGGTTTCCGCCGAAGTGACCGCAACCGATTTCGACGGCATGATGAAGGAAGCCGCCATTCTGGCGAAGATCGCTTCCAACATCTGCATCAAGGTGCCGCTGACGCCGGACGGGCTGAAGGCCTGCAAGGCACTGACCGATGGCGGCCAGATGGTCAATGTAACGCTGTGCTTTTCCGCCAACCAGGCGTTGCTCGCGGCCAAGGCAGGCGCCAGCTTCATCTCGCCCTTCGTCGGCCGCCTCGACGACATCAGCAATGACGGCATGGAACTGATTTCGGAAATCCGCACCATCTACGACAATTACGGCTTCGAGACCGAGATCCTTGTCGCCTCGGTGCGCGGCGTCAACCATGTCAAGCAGGCAGCGCTGATCGGCGCCGATGTCGCGACCGTCCCGCCCGCCGTATTGTGGGCGCTGTTCAAGCATCCGCTGACCGACAAGGGGCTGGAAGCCTTCCTCGCCGACTGGGCCAAGACCGGCCAGAAGATCGGGGCGTAAATCGGATCGTAGATCGGCTGATCCTTGAGATCGGCTAACCCGATGCTAACGATGTGCGGCTAGTCTGCGCACATGGTTGCCTCCGCCGACATCCTGATCAACTGTGCCGACGATCTCGCGATCGAGCGCAAGCAATGGCTCGCCCATCTCGCGCTCGAACGCCGTGTCGCGGAAAAGACGGTCGAGGCCTATGAGCGCGACCTCAGGCAGTTTCTGACCTTTCTGACAATCCATATCGGCCATCCGCCGCGCGTGCGTGACATTGCCGACCTGCGGCCCGCCGACATGCGCGGCTTCCTTGCCGAGCGCCGCCGCGCTGGCGCCGGTGCCCGCACGCTGGGCCGTGGGCTCGCCGGCATCAAATCCTTCGTCCGCTTCCTCGAGAAGAAGGGTCTTGCCCATTCGGGCGGCCTTGCAGCCACGCGCGCGCCACGCCAGCCCAAAACCCTGCCCAAGCCGGTTGCCGCGAAGGAAGCGATACGGCTTGCTTCGGCGTCCGGTCAATTGGCCGACGAGCCCTGGATCGCCGCGCGCGATGCCGCGATCTTCTCGCTGCTCTATGGCTGCGGTCTGCGTATCGGCGAGGCGCTCGCTTTGACGCCGAAAGCTGTCGAACATGGCGGGGTGCAGACGCTGCGCGTTAACGGCAAGGGCAACAAGACGCGGCTTGTGCCGGTGCTTGCCGCCGTCGGCGAGGCGGTCACCGACTATATCCGGCTTTGCCCCTTCCATCTCGAAGACGACGCGCAGCTGTTTCGCGGCGCCAGGGGTGGTCCGGTCCAGCCCGCGATTATCCAGCGCACCATGGCGCGCCTGCGCGGTGCGCTCGGTCTGCCCGAAACCGCCACGCCGCATGCGCTGCGTCATTCCTTCGCCACCCATCTGCTCGCCGGAGGCGGCGATCTCAGAACCATCCAGGAACTGCTCGGCCATGCCAGCCTTTCGACGACGCAGATCTATACCGCCGTCGACACCTCCAGACTGCTGGAAAGCTACCGCCAGGCCCACCCCCGAGCCGGCGTGAAGCCCGCAGGCCGCGACAGCCGCTGACCACGAATTGCAGCGCATTTTCTGCTGCGTCTTAACCGCATGTCCAGCATTTTGGTTGACAATTTCGAGCATGGACACCGCTCCGGAACATTTCGCCGACACCGTGGAAATGCCCGCGGACGCCGCCACGCAAGAGAAAGTACGCAGCCACAAACTGGCCGGCTTGCTCGACCGGCTGGCCGACCGCGTGCTCATCATGGCGTGTATCGGTCATGCGCTGGCCTTTGTCCTGTTCATCCTTTCGCTGGTCTGGGCTGCTTCCGCGCTGGCGCAGGAGGTGCCAAGCCAGGAGGATCTCGAAAAGCGGATCATGAACTGTTCGGGTGAAAACCTGGTCGACAAGCTTCGCCGCGATGATCCCGACCGGCTGCGCGAGGCCGAAGCCGAAGCCGCAAAGGTCGAAAACGGCGACGCGATTTTCTGGGAGATCGACAAGAAAGGCGCCGCGCCTTCCTACCTGCTCGGCACCATGCATTCGACCGACCCGCGCGTCACCAAGATGCCCGACGGCGCGGCGGACAAATTCGAGATGGCTTCGACCGTGATCATCGAGAGCGTCGAGGCGCTCGATCGCGACAAGACGATGGCCGCCATGCTGAAGCTGAAGGATCTGACGCTGCTGCTCGACGGCACCACGCTCGATGCCTATGTACCCGCCGCCTCGGTCGAGCGGCTGAAATCCGCCGTCGAGACACGCGCCATGCCGTGGAAGATCGCCCAGCACATGCAGCCCTGGCTGATCGCAGCGGCCATTGCCATTCCCGTCTGCGAGGTCAAGGCGAAGAATGAAGGTGCGGTGGTGCTCGATACGCTGATCGGCAGGAAGGCGCAGCAAGAGGGCAAGCAATTGATCGGCCTCGAAACGGTCGAGGAGCAGTTCAAGGCGGTCGCTTCCGTGCCGCGGGAGTTCCACGTCAACGCGCTGAAGGAGACGCTGGAACTGGGTCCGCTCGCCGATTCGGTGATGGAAACCACCAAGGAACTCTACCTTCAGGGCAATACCGGCCTGCTGTTGCCGCTGATCCGCGCCTACGCGCCCGAGACCTATTCCGGCAAGGGCTATGCCGAATTCCAGGAATTGCTGATCGCCAACCGCAATCGCCTGATGGCAGACCGCGCCGCGCAATATCTGGAAAAGGGCAATGCCTTCATGGCGGTCGGCGCGCTGCACCTGCCCGGCGAGAACGGGCTTGTCGCCCTGTTGCGCGAACATGGCTTCACGGTCGAACCGGTCCGTGCAAGCCTCGACTAAAGCAAATCCAGGAAAAGTGGATACCGGTTTTCCGGCCGGATTTGCGCAAACCAAAGAATCCACGCTCGCAAAACCGTGACCGGCAGCGCACTGGACGGCCCGCCGTGCCGTGCTATGCTTCAGGTTCTGGAAGCCCTTTTTACAGGAAAGGACATGCCATGAAGAAAGTGCTTGTTGCACTGGCCGCGACCGGCTTCATCGCCGGCGTCGCTGGCTCGGCAATCGCCTGCCCCTACCACAGCGCGGAAGTCGAGAAGAAACTGACACTTGCCCAGTCCGAAAAGCCCGTCGTTGAAGACGGTTCGGCGATGTCGACCCATGACCCCGACTCGCTGAAGCTCGAGGACGAGGTCAAGACCGAGTAGTTACCGGGTAACCTCCTTCAGTCTGATTGCCGGAAAGGCGCGGGTCTCCCGCGCCTTTCTGGTTTTCATGCCTGTCAGATATGGATCGGTTTGAAGAAGGTGGCGAGCGCCGCCTCCTTGACTGCTTCCGACATGGTCGGATGGGCATGGCAGACGCGGCCCAGATCCTCCGACGAGCCGCCGAACTCCATCAGCACGGCGCATTCATGGATCATCTCGCCGGCGCCGAAGCCGACGATATGCGCGCCAAGCACCCGGTCGGTCGCCTTGTCGGCCAGGATCTTGACGAAGCCGTCGGTCTGGTTCATCGCCCGCGCCCGGCCATTGGCCGAAAACGGAAATTTTCCCGCGGCGTAATCGATGCCCGCCGCCTTCAGTTCTTCTTCGGTCTTGCCGACGGAAGCGATCTCGGGCTGGGTATAGACGACGCCCGGAATGACGTCGTAGTTCACATGGCCCGCCTGGCCGGCTATCGTCTCGGCCACGGCCACGCCCTCGTCCTCGGCCTTGTGCGCCAGCATCGGCCCGTCGATGACATCGCCGATGGCGTAGATGCCGGCGACATTGGTGCGCCAGTGCGCGTCGGTCTTGACCTTGCCGCGTTCGGTCTCGATGCCGGCTGCCTCCAGCCCCAGCCCGTCCGCATAGGGCCGCCTGCCGGTCGAGATCAGCACCACATCGGCTTCGAGTACAGTAGCATCGCCGCCCTTTACGGGTTCGAAGGTGACTTTCGCGCCCCTGGAGGTTTTTTCCACGCCCGTCACCTTGGCCGACAAATGGAAGGTCATGCCCTGCTTCTGCATCAGCCGCTGGGCCTGCTTCGACACTTCGCCGTCCATCGGCCCCAGGATCTTGTCGAGATACTCGACCACCGTCACTTTCGATCCGAGCCGGTTCCATACCGAACCCAGTTCCAGCCCGATCACGCCGCCGCCCACGACGATCATGGTCTCGGGAACCTTGTCGAGCGCAAGCGCACCTGTCGACGACACGATCGCCTTCTCGTCGATCGCCACATCGAGACCCGGAATGCCGGCGATATCCGAACCCGTTGCAACGACGATGTTCTTCGTTTCGAGAACGCTTTCGCCGCCTTCGCCTGTCACCTTCACCTTACCGGCCGCCTCGATCGTGCCGGATCCCCGGTGCACGTCGATCTTGTTCTTCTTCATCAGGAAGTTGAGGCCGTCGGTGTTGGCTTTCACCACGGCGGTCTTGTGGTCCATCATCGCTTTGAGATCGAGCTTCGGCGCGCCGACCTTGACGCCCAGCTTCTCAAGGCCATGCCCTGCCTCGACGAACATCTCGGAAGCGTGCAGCAGCGCCTTCGACGGAATGCATCCGACATTGACGCAGGTTCCGCCAAGCGTGTCGCGCTTCTCGACGATTGCCGTCTTCAGGCCGAGCTGCGCCGCCTTTATGGCGCAGACATAGCCGCCGGGACCGCCACCGATAACGACGACATCATAGGATTCGGACATGGAAATTACCTCTTTGTGTGTCGGTCGCCGCACCTTACGTCGGCAGGCACCAGATGAATATGACGATGCCGGCTGTTCCTACCTCCCGCCACTCACATCCAGGAAGGCACCGGTTACATAGGATGATTGCTCCGACAGCAGCCAGACAATGGTCTGCGCGACTTCCTCCGCCTTGCCTTCCCGCTTCATCGGGATCATCGGGCGGACTCGTTCGATCCGGTCGGGCTGGCCGCCGGAAGCATGGATTTCGGTGTCGATGATGCCGGGCCTGACAGCGTTGACGCGAATGCCCTCTTCCGCCACTTCGCGGGCGAGCCCCAGCGTGAACGTATCGATTGCCCCTTTCGAGGCGGCATAGTCGACATATTCGCCGGCCGAACCCAGTCTGGAGGCGACCGACGACACATTGACGATCGACCCGCCCTCGCCGCCATGCCTTCTGGACATGCGCTGCACCGCCTCTTGCGCGCACAGGAACGATGCGATCACATTGACGCGCATCATCCGTTCCAGCCGCTCGGCCGACATCTCGTCCACGCGTTGTTTTTCGCCAACGATACCGGCATTGTTGACCAGCCCTCTCAGCGTTCCGAGCCTGTCTGCCTCGCCAAACAGTCGCTTGATATCGTCGGACTCGGCCACGTCACCCTTGACCGCGATGGCTTCGCCGCCCTCATCACGGACCTGCTCGACCACCGATTGCGCCGCCTTTTCGTTGGCGCGGTAATTGACCGCCACCGACCAGCCATCCTTCGCCGCGGCGAACGCCGTCGCTGCCCCGATACCGCGGCTGCCGCCCGTGATGACCAGAACGCCCCTTTGCGAAGCCACGACCCGCTCAGAACGCCAGCTTGACGACTTCCCAGAAGATCATCAGCAAGCCCACAAGCGAAACCGCCCAGATGAGCGTACGCACAAAGGGAATGCCGGAGATATAAGCCGGGAAATAGAGCACCCTGCCCCAGAAATAGAGCTGCGCGCCGAGCGCGGTCGTCTCGTTTGCATTGCCGGTGTAGAGCACGATCAGCACCAGCGCGGCGAAGGCCGGCATGGTTTCGAGCAGGTTGAAATAGGACCGCTCGATACGTCCGGCGACCCCCGTCGGATTCTTCCAGTCATCGCGCGCGCTGACCGCGTAGCCAAGACCGTGCTGGATGACCTCCGCCACGACCTGCGCGACGAGTTGGACGAAAAACAGCCCCACGGTGAAAAGCAGCATTTTCAGTTCGATCGACATTGTCCTTCTCCCGATCTATCAGGCCGGATGGGGCCATTTCACCGACTCAATACCAGTCTCACTCTGCCTTCAACCCTTGCCTGTGCATGGCTCATGCATTCGAAACGGCAAGGCGTAGTCCGAGCGCACCGAACGCCGCCGCGCTGGCGCCGCGTATCCAGTTCATCGCCCGCCTGCTTTCCAGCACCCGGCGCCTGACTTGCGCGGCAAGCACGCCATAGACGACGAACACGGCGAAAGTCATCGCCATGAACACAGCGCTCAGTTCCAGCATTCGCGCTGTCGCACTTTCTCCTCCTGCAGGCACGAATTGCGGCAGGAAGGCGAGAAAGAAGATCGACAATTTCGGATTGAGCAAATTGAGCAGGATGCCGGTCCTGATGAGCGCCAGCGGCGGACGCCGATCGGCGATCGTGTCGAAGCGTACAGGCCCGCGATCCTTCAGCGTCTGCCATGCCAGATAGAGCAGATAGGCAGCGCCGGCATATTTGAGTCCCGAAAACAGCACCGCGCTGGTGTGCAGCAGGGCGGCTAGCCCCAGCACGGAGGCCGCCAGATGCGGCACGATGCCGAGTGTGCAGCCGAATGCGGCAGCGATGCTGGCGGTTCGCCCCTGCCCGAGTCCGACGGCGACCGTGTAGAGCACGCCGGTTCCCGGTATCAGTACCACGATCAGCGCGGTGATCAGATATTCCGTAGAAATCGCCATGGCTGCTTGTCCTAGAGATCCAGCACCAGTCGCTCGGGGTCCTCCAGGCTTTCCTTGATCCTGACCAGGAAGGTGACGGCTTCCTTGCCGTCGACGATGCGATGGTCATAGGAAAGTGCCAGATACATCATCGGCCTGATTCTGATCTCGCCGCCGACCACCATCGGCCGCTCCTGGATCTTGTGCATGCCGAGAATGCCCGATTGCGGCGCGTTCAATATCGGTGTCGACATCAGCGAACCGTAGACGCCGCCATTGGAGATGGTGAAGGTGCCGCCCTGCATGTCGGCAAGCGAAAGCTGGCCGTCGCGTGCCAGCTTGCCGAGCCGGCCGATTTCCTTCTCGATTTCGGCGATCCCCATCTGGTCGGCATCGCGTACCACCGGCACGACGAGGCCCTTGTCGGTGCCCACCGCCACGCCGATATGGGCGTAGTTCTTGTAGATGATGTCGGTGCCGTCGATCTCCGCATTGACCGCGGGCACGTCCTTGAGCGCATGGGTCACCGCCTTTGTGAAGAAGCCCATGAAACCGAGTTTGACGCCGTGCTTCTTCTCGAACAGCTCCTTGTATTTCGACCGCATCTCCATGACAGCGGTCATGTCCACCTCGTTGAAGGTGGTCAGCATCGCCGCAATATTCTGCGCATCCTTCAGCCGCCGCGCGATGGTCTGGCGCAGTTTCGTCATGCGCACGCGCTCTTCGCGCACCGCGTCTTCTTCCGCCGAGGGTGCGCGCGCCGCTGCCGGTACGGGCGCCGGAGCCGGTGCGGTCGCGGCGCGCAACACGTCTTCCTTCAGTACCTGGCCGCGCTTGCCCGAACCGTCGACGCTTTCAGCCTCGATGCCCTTTTCCGCCATCATCTTCTGCGCCGCTGGCGCGGGCGGCATGGATGTCGTGGCCGGCGCTGGGGCCGGTGTTGGCGCCGGAGCCGGCGCGGCTTCCTTTTTCGGTGCTTCGGCCTTTGCCGGTGCGGCGCCACTGCCCGCGCCTTCCTCGAACTGTGCGATCAACGCACCGACCTCAACGGTATCGCCTTCCTTGACGACGATCTCCGACAGGGCGCCCGCGGCCGGCGCCGGCACTTCGACGGAAACCTTGTCGGTCTCCAGCTCGACCAGCGGCTCGTCAACGGCCACAGCCTCGCCCGGCTGCTTGAGCCATTTGCCGATCGTCGCTTCGGTGACCGATTCGCCGAGCGTCGGCACGCGGATTTCGGTAGCCATGGTTCGCCTTCTTCCTTGCTGCTTTCGTCCCGAACCGGACGGGCTGGGATTGCCTCGATTGTCGCCGGGCGCCTAACCGCCCAGCGCATCCTCCAGAAATGCATTGAGCTGCGACAGGTGTTTCGACATCAGCCCGGTCGCCGGCGAAGCCGACGCCGGACGCCCGGCATAGCGCGCGCGCTTGTTCTTGGCGTTGATATGCGCAAAGACCCATTCCAGATAGGGCTCGATGAAACCCCACGCGCCCATGTTCTTCGGCTCTTCCTGGCACCACACCCATTCCGCGTTCTTGAACCGCGAAAGTTCGGTGATCAGCGCCTTGGCCGGGAACGGGTAAAGCTGCTCGACGCGCAGGATGTAGATGTCGTCGATGCCGCGCTTCTCGCGTTCCTCGTAGATGTCGTAATAGACCTTGCCCGAGCACATCACGACCCGCCGGATTTTCGAATCCTTGGCGAGTTTGATCGGCTGTTCCTTCAGATATTCCGCATCGTCCCACAACAGGCGGTGGAAGGTCGAATTGCCGGAAAACTCGGCCAGCGTCGAAACGCAGCGTTTGTGGCGCAGCAGCGATTTCGGCGTCATCAGGACCAGTGGTTTCCTGAAATCGCGCTTCATCTGCCGGCGAAGGATGTGGAAATAATTGGCCGGGGTCGAGCAGCAGGCGACCTGCATGTTGTCTTCGGCGCACAATTGCAGGTAACGCTCCAGCCTCGCCGAGGAATGTTCCGGCCCCTGCCCTTCATAGCCGTGCGGCAGCAGGCAGACGAGACCCGACATGCGCAGCCATTTGCGCTCGCCTGATGAAATGAACTGGTCGAAGACGACCTGCGCGCCATTGGCGAAATCGCCGAACTGCGCCTCCCACAGCGTCAGTGCGTTCGGCCGCGCCAGCGAATAGCCGTATTCGAAGCCGAGCACCGCCTCTTCCGACAGCATCGAGTTGATGACCTCGTAGCGCTCCTGGTCCGGCGACAGGTGCGAAAGCGGAATATAGCGTTCCTCCGTCTCCTGGTCGTAGAGCACCGAATGGCGCTGGCTGAAGGTGCCGCGTTCGCTGTCCTGGCCGGACAGGCGCACCTTGTGGCCGTCGAGGCAAAGCGCGGCGAAAGCCATCGCCTCGCCCATAGCCCAGTCGATCCCCTCGCCTTTCTCGATCATTGCACGGCGATTGTCGAGGAAACGCTGGACCGTGCGGTGGACGTGGAAACCATCGGGAACCGTTGTCAGCTTCTTGCCGATTTCCTTCAGCGTCTTGACCGGCACGGAAGTCTTGCCGCGACGCTGCTCGTCGGCCGAATCGGCAACCTTCATGCCGCTCCACTGGCCATCCAGCCAGTCGGCCTTGTTGGGCCGGTAGTTCTGGCCCGACTCGAACTCGGCTTCCAGATTGTCGCGCCAGTCGGTCTTCATCTTTGCGACCTCGTCCTCGCTGACGAGGCCTTCCTTGACCAGCTTTTCCGAATAGATCTGCAGCGTCGTCGGATGCGAGCGGATCTTGCGGTACATGATCGGCTGGGTGAACGCCGGCTCATCGCCCTCGTTGTGGCCGAAGCGGCGATAGCAGAACATGTCGATGACCACCGGCTTGGCGAACAGCATGCGGAATTCGGTCGCCACCTTCGCAGCATAGACCACCGCTTCCGGGTCGTCGCCGTTCACGTGGAAGATCGGCGCCTCGATCATCTTCGCCACGTCCGAAGGATAGGGCGAGGAGCGCGAGAAAGCCGGATTGGTGGTGAAGCCGATCTGGTTGTTGATGATGAAATGAACCGTACCGCCGACGCGGTGGCCTCTCAGGCCCGACAGGCCGAGACATTCGGCCACGACACCCTGGCCGGCAAAGGCGGCGTCGCCATGCAGCAGCAGCGGCATGATCTTCACGCGCTCGTTCAGCGGTACGATATCGTCGTCATGGACCGCGGCGCAAAGATCCTGCTTGGCGCGCGCCTTGCCCATCACCACCGGATTGACGATCTCCAGATGCGACGGGTTGGCCGTCAGTGACAGATGCACCTTGTTGCCGTCGAACTCGCGGTCCGACGAGGCGCCGAGATGGTATTTGACATCGCCCGATCCCTCGACCTCATCGGGCGTGTAGGAACCGCCCTTGAACTCGTGGAAGATCGCACGGTGCGGCTTGCCCATGACCTGCGAAAGCACGTTGAGCCGGCCGCGATGGGCCATGCCGAACACGATTTCCTGCAGGCCCATATTGCCGCCGCGCTTGATGATCTGCTCGAGCGCGGGAATGAGCGATTCGCCGCCATCGAGACCGAAGCGTTTGGTACCCTTGTACTTGACGTCGATGAACTGCTCGAAGCCTTCGGCCTCCACCAGTTTCTGCAGGATCGCCTTCTTGCCCATGTCGGTGAAGGCGACACCCTTGTCCGGCCCTTCGATGCGCTCCTGGATCCAGGATTTTTCCGCCGGGTTTGAGATGTGCATGAACTCGACGCCCAGCGTCGAGCAATAGGTCCTTTTCAGGATTTCGAGCATCTGCCGGATCGTCGCCGTTTCGAGGCCGAGCACGTGGTCGATGAAGATCGGTCGGTCGAGATCGGCTTCCTTGAAACCGTAATTCTCCGGCGACAGTTCGTTGAAGTCCTCCTTCATCTGCGCCAGTCCCAGCGGGTCGAGATTGGCATGCAGATGGCCTCGCATGCGGTAGGCGCGGATCATCATGATGGCGCGAACCGAATCGCGCGTCGCCCGGTTCACTTCCTCCGGTGAAACTTCAACGCCGTTGCGCTGGGCCTTTTCCTTGACCTTCTCGCCGAAATGCTTCTCGACCGCACCCCAATCGCCGTCGAGCGCTGAAACCAGTTCGCCATTGGCGGCGATCGGCCAGTTGGCGCGCTTCCACGAGGCGCCGCGGGCATTGGCCCTGACATCCTCGTCATTGTCCTTCAGCCCCGCGAAGAAGGCCTGCCAGTCGGCGCTGACCGAACCGGGATTGTCGAGATAGCGCGCCTGCAACTCCTCGACATAGCCGGCATTGCCGCCATACAGGAAGGAAGTTTGTTCGAAGATGTCGTTCTGTTCGTTGGTCCGTGCCATGGTCAGAGCATCCGTTCCACTACTTCGATGGATAATTGCGCCGGGTAAAGATGGCCGCCGCTGTTCGCAGCGGAAGCGATCAGAAACGGCTTCGACAGGAAGGCGTTGAAATGCGCGCCGACGCCGTCACGTCCGCCGCGCCACTCGCCGGCTTTCACCAAATGATAGCCAAGATAGGAAGACGAAGATCGGTAGGACCGCTTCGAGCTTTGGAAAAACAGATCGTCCAGCGTCACTTCCCAGGCCAGCTTGTCATAGGTCTCGTCAAGAAACAGGAACAATTTCAGTTCCCTCGTACCTTTTTTATTGTCGTGCCATTCGCTCTCGAAGACACATCCGGTCGCCGCCCGGTTGATCAATATCTGCCTGCTGTACTCGCCTTCTTGGGCGGCAATTCGTTCGTTGAAGGATTTTATCCTCTCGGCGATCTGATTGCGGCGCTCTTCCAGGCCCTTGTCGATCTCGACGAATTTCCACGGATCGTCGGCCGCGTTCGCCGTCATCAGTTTCACCGTGCAGCGTGCCTGCGCTACTTCCGGCAGCACGCCGGTCTCCGACCAGCCGCCAGTCCGCAGCGCCTCGGCCAGCATGTCTCTCAGCCTGTTGAAATCGGGAACCGCACCGATGGAACAGGCGGCGTAAATCTCTGCCATCGCATGGATGACGCCGGTCACCGGGGCGATCTGCGCTTCGCTCAGGCCCAGCTTCTCGGGCGGCGAGGCAAGCTTGATACCCATCGCGTTGGCAACCGAATCGGTAATCTGCCGCACATTCTGTTCGTGCGCGCTTCTGTCACCTACCAGTTTCTTTCGAATTGCTTCGAACACGAAAACCGCCTCGGTTTGCCCCGTCAGCCCTTCAGCACTTCCATCAGCGTTTCGCCGAGCTTGGCCGGCGAGGCGGAAACCTTGATGCCGGCCGCTTCCAGCGCCTCGATCTTGTCTTCCGCGCCGCCCTTGCCGCCGGAAATCACCGCGCCGGCATGGCCCATGGTCCGGCCTTTCGGGGCGGTGCGTCCGGCGATGAAGCTGGCCATCGGCTTGGCGCGGCCCTTCTTGGCCTCGTCGGCAATGAACTGCGCCGCGTCTTCCTCGGCCGAGCCGCCGATCTCGCCGATCATGATGATCGAATGCGTGTCGTCGTCGGCCAGAAACATTTCGAGGATGTCGATGAATTCGGTGCCCTTGACCGGGTCGCCGCCGATACCGACCGCCGTCGACTGGCCGAGACCGGCCTGCGTCGTCTGGTAGACCGCCTCATAGGTTAGCGTGCCCGAGCGCGACACGATGCCGACATGGCCGTCCTTGAAGATGTTGCCCGGCATGATGCCGATCTTGCATTCTTCCGGTGTCAGGATGCCCGGACAGTTCGGTCCAAGCAGCCGCGTCTTCGACTTTTCGAGCTTCGCCTTGACCCGCACCATGTCGAGCACCGGAATGCCCTCGGTGATGCACACGATGAACGGGATATCCGCCTCGATCGCCTCGATGATGGCGTCGGCCGCGCCTGCCGGCGGCACATAGACGACGGAAGCATCGGCCCCGGTCGCCTTCTTGCCTTCCGCGACGGTCGCGAAGATCGGCAGTTCGGTGCCCTTGGCCTCACCGTCCGACGCCGTCCAGGTCTCCCCGCCCTTTTTCGGGTGGACACCGCCGACCATCTGCGTGCCGAAATAGGCAAGCGCCTGCTCGGTGTGGAACGTGCCGGTCTTGCCGGTAAGGCCCTGGACGAGAACTTTCGTATCCTTGTTGACGAGAATGGACATGTGCCTCAGCCCTCCTTCACGGCTGCGACGATTTTCTGCGCCGCGTCGTCCAGATCGTCGGCGGCGATGACGTTGAGGCCGCTTTCGTTCAGTATCTTCTTGCCGAGTTCGACATTGGTGCCTTCCAGCCGCACGACCAGCGGCACCTTGAGACCGACTTCCTTGACCGCCGCGACCACGCCTTCGGCGATGACGTCGCAGAGCATGATGCCGCCGAATATGTTGACCAGAATGCCTTCGACATTCGGATCGGCGGTAATGATCTTGAAGGCGGCCGCCACCTTCTCCTTCGACGCGCCGCCGCCGACATCGAGAAAGTTGGCCGGTTCCGCGCCATACAGCTTGACGATGTCCATCGTCGCCATGGCGAGACCCGCGCCATTGACCATGCAGCCGATATTGCCGTCGAGCGCCACATAGGACAGATCGTGCTTCGACGCCTCGATTTCCTTGGGATCCTCCTCGCTCTCGTCGCGCAGTTCCATGATGTCGGCATGGCGGAACAGCGCATTGTTGTCGAAGGAGACCTTGGCGTCGAGGACGCGCAGATGGCCGTCCTTCATGACGATCAGCGGGTTGACCTCCAGCAGGCTCATGTCCTTATCGGTGAAGGCGTGGTAGAGGATCGGGAACAGCGCCAGCCCGTCCTTCTTGGCGTCGCCCTTCAATCCGAGCGCGTCGCAAATCTTGGTGGCGTTCGCCTTGGTGACGCCTTTGGCCGGCTCAATCGCCAGCGTCACGATCTTGTCCGGCGTCTCTTCGGCCACCGTCTCGATGTCCATGCCGCCTTCCGTCGACACGACGAAGGACACCTTGCCGGTGCCGCGGTCGACCAGGATGGAAAGATAAAGCTCGCGGTCGATATCGGCGCCATCTTCCAGATAGATGCGGTTGACCTGCTTGCCGGAGGGTCCGGTCTGTTTGGTCACCAGCGTGGAGCCGAGCATCTCCCTGACGTTTTCGACGGCTTCCTCGATCGAATGGGCAAGCCGCACCCCGCCCTTGGCGTCCTCGTCCAGTTCCTTGAACTTGCCCTTGCCGCGTCCGCCCGCATGGATCTGGCTTTTCACCACATAGAGCGGTCCGGGGAGTTTCTCGGCCCATTCGGCCGCCTGCTCGGCCGAATAGACAGCCACACCCGAGGCCACCGGCGCGCCATAGGCATGGAGCAGCCGCTTGGCCTGGTACTCATGGATATTCATTGCCTCTTTATCCTTCCTGACCGCTGGCCGGGCATTGGCGCCGCCCAGTCAACGCCCCTCAACTCAGGCCCGTCACTTCAAATTCGGCGCGATGCCCTTGCAGGCCTCGCAGAGCTCGACCACGGCCTCGACCGACTTGTCGAACATTTTCTTTTCGGTGCGGTTCATGTCGATCTCGATGACCCGTTCGACGCCATTGGTGCCGATCACGGTGGGCACGCCGACATAAAGATCCTTGATCCCGTATTCCCCCTTGAGCGAAGCCGCGCACGGCACCACCCGCTTCTTGTCCTTCAGATAGCTCTCCGCCATGGCGATCGCCGAAGCCGCCGGCGCATAGTAGGCAGAGCCGGTTTTCAGCAATGCGACAATCTCGCCGCCGCCCTTGCGGGTGCGCTCGACGATCGCGTCGATCTTGGCTTTCGTCGTCCACCCCATCTTGATGAGATCGGGCAGCGGGATGCCTGCCACCGTCGAATAGCGCACCAGTGGCACCATGCTGTCACCATGCCCGCCGAGCACGAAGGCGGTGACATCCTCGACCGAAACCCCGAATTCCTCGGCCAGGAAATAACGAAAGCGCGCCGAATCGAGCACGCCGGCCATGCCGACCACCATGTTCTTGGGCAGGCCGGAGAATTTCTGCAGCGCCCAGACCATGGCGTCGAGCGGATTGGTGATGCAGATGACGAAGGCGCCGGGCGCGTATTTCTTGATGCCGGCGCCGACCTGTTCCATCACCTTCAGATTGGTGCCGAGCAGATCGTCACGGCTCATGCCGGGCTTGCGGGCGATGCCGGCGGTGACGATGCACACATCGGCGTCGCGGATCGCTTCGTAGGACTGGGCGCCCGACAGGCGGGCATCGAAACCGTCGATCGGCGAGGACTCGGCCAGATCCAGTGCCTTGCCCTGCGGCAACCCCTCGGCAATGTCGAACATCACCACGTCGCCGAGTTCCTTCAGGCCCGCCAGATGCGCGAGCGTGCCGCCGATCATTCCCGAACCGATCAGCGCGATCTTGTTTCGAGCCATGTCGAAAACATCCCTTTCCGTGAAACCGCAAACAAAAGCCGCCCCGCTGGCGGCCGCATGCAATGCTTTAGATAAAAAAAGACCCTAATACAAGCGGCAATAGGATTTGGCAGATATTTCAAACGGTTAAAAAATAGTTCTTTTACGTAAACGTAAGTTCTTTTCGAAAAGGCCGCTGCACTCACAGCGCCTCTCCTGCCGCGCCCTGGCGTTTGCGGCGTGCGGCATATTCATGGCTCTGCAT
>JAJDOK010000077.1 GCA_022340185.1 Salaquimonas sp.
CCCGATGCGCTCGTTCCTTATATGAACGGGCTGGAGAGAATCGAGGTAAAGGGCTGACATGCGCATCCTGCTCACCAATGACGACGGCATCCACGCCGAGGGCCTTGCCGTCCTGGAGCGCATCGCGCGGACCTTCACCGACGATGTGTGGGTCGTGGCCCCGGAAACCGACCAGTCCGGCTATGCCCATTCGCTGACGCTGAGCGAGCCGCTGCGCCTGCGCAAGGTTGACGCCAGGCACTTCGCGCTGAAGGGCACGCCGACCGATTGCGTCATCATGGGTGTGCGCGAACTGATGGGCGGTCCGCCCGATCTGGTGCTGTCGGGCATGAATTCCGGCCAGAATGTCGGCGACGACGTCACCTATTCCGGCACGGTAGCCGGCGCCATGGAGGGTGCGCTCCTGAACATCCCGGCGATCGCCCTGTCACAGGCCTACAATTTCGCCGATGGCGAGCGCACCCTGCATTGGGAGACCGGCGAGCAACATGCGCCCGAGATCATCGACAAGCTCACCGCGCAGCACTTCCCCACAAAGACGCTGATCAATGTGAATTTCCCCAATTGCACGCCTGAGGAGGTGAGGGGTACGCGCATCACCTCGCAGGGCGCCTTCACCCACGGCCTGTTCATGGAAAAGCGCCGTGACGGGCGTGGCTTTCCCTATTACTGGCTGCGTTTCGGCCGCGAGGAACCCGAACAGAAGGAAGGTGCGGACATCATCGCCATCCGCGACAATTACATTTCGATCACCCCGCTAAAGCTCGATTTGACGCATGAAACCTTCGCTGACGAACTGCGCAGCGTATTTTGAGTTACAGCGATCGGCCCTCGTCCTTCGAGGTTCGCTACGCTCGCACCTCAGGATGAGGGCTGGTTTTTCACGCTCGGCGTTTCCTGCATACGGACAACGGGTCAGGCGGCTGCGTCTTCCGTTCAGCCTCCAAAATGCGAGCGGGTGTCCCATTCTTCACCCTCATCCTGAGGTGCGAGGTCGGTCGGTGCCGGCCGAGCCTCGAAGGGGCAGGGTGAAGAACCACCCGTTGAAAGTGTCGCCATGAGGAGCCGGCGCGAGGCGATTGCCGGCATGTTGCTGCGGCTCAGAGCCATGAGCCTGCCGCATCGCCTGATGATGGCGCTGGAGGCCGTGCCGCGCCAGAACTTCGTACCGGTCATACATCTCGACGAATCCTATGATCGCGGGCAATTGCCGATCGAGTGCGGCCAGACCATGCCCGGACCGGATCAGGTGGCGCGAACCCTTTTCGCCTTCGACGTGCACGAAAACCATCGCGTGCTCGAGATCGGCACCGGCACCGGCTACCAGACCGGCTTGCTGGCGACTCTCGGCACCAAGGTGGTGAGCCTGGAGCGCTATCGCACACTGGTCGACAAGGCCCGCCAGCGCCTTGCCACGCTCGGCATCGAAAATGCCGACATACGCGTGGCCGATGGCCGGGAGGGCCTTCCCGGACAGACCTTCGACCGCATCATCGTCAATGGCGCCTATGCCGAGACGCCGCGCTTTTTCATCGACCAGCTTGCATCCGGCGGCATGCTGATCGCTCCGGTTGGCCCTGCCGACGGCGTCCAGATGCTGACGAAATTCGTCAAGACGGGTTCGCGCTTCGAAGTGAGCGAGCTTTTCGAGGTGCGCATGCAACCCCTGATGGAAGGCGTTTCGGTGGCGATCTGAGCCTCCCATGGCGGGCAAAGCCGGTACATTTTGCCTCCGATGGCAGCCTTCAGGGCTGGAAAACTACGATTTGAGTTAAATTTTTCTGCGACTTAACCCTGCGGTAAGATTAACGCTCTTTAATGCTCGCGGTGTTCACGAGTATCGCGAGTATGAAAATGCAGGTCTTGCGTAACCGCGTCCGCCTCCTTCGCCACATCGCGGCGATCGGCATTCTGGCAGGCGCCGCTGCAGGTTGCAGTTCCGATTTCACCCGGTTCGATCCCAATTTGTACGCGAAGAACGGCGAGCCGCCGGCGAGTTCGCTCAACAATCCCTATCCGGGCGATCTTGACAGAACCACCACCTCCTCGGTGGCCGGACAATCGGGCCTGCCTGCGCCGCAACCGGCCGCCGATGTCGCTTCGGGCGTGTCGTCCGATCAGGCGACGGCCATGCACTGGTCGAAACAGGGTGGCGCGCCCAATCCGGGCGCTTACGATCCGAATTACGGCTATCAGAAGCAGAACGTTGCGCGCGCCGACCTGCCGCCTGCCGGCGGCGCCGCGACCGATTCCATCACGACCTCTTCGGTCAATAATGTTCCGCCGAAAAATGCCGCCTACAAGAGGCCGGACGCCAATGCCGTGCGCGGCTGGAGCGCCACTGGCGGCACCACGGTAACGCTGCGGCCGGGCGAGACGCTCTACAATCTTTCCAAGCGCTATGGCGTGCCGGTCAACGCCTTGATGAAGGCCAATGGCATTTCCGATCCCAAGCAGGCCCAGGCGGGCCAGCAGATCGTCGTGCCGACCTATGTCTATGGTCGCGACGTGCCGGTCTCCGCACCCGACAACAATGTGCGCACCCGCTATGCCAGCGCCAACCGCGGCGCGCTCTATGCGCCGCAGTCCGAAGCCATCCCGGTGCCCGAGCAGCGCCCGCGCTACGCTGCATCGAAGTCCGCCCCCAAGGCCCCAATGACTTCGCGCATGGCTTCCGCCGGACCCGCCGTTGATCCGGTCGTCACCGGTTCGGCCAGGGATACGGCGGCAACCGCACCGCGTGCGCAAGACACCGCCGGTCCGAAGCCTTACGTCAAGCCCGGCGCCGAGGCCAGCAAGGCCAGGAACGAACAGGTCGCCGAAGCGGCGCCCGCGCGCACCGGGATCGACCAGTTTCGCTGGCCGGTACGCGGCAGGGTCATTTCCAGCTTCGGCGACAAGACCAATGCCGGGCGCAATGACGGCATTGACATTTCCGTACCGGAGGGCACGGCGGTCAAGGCGGCCGAAAACGGCGTCGTCGTCTATTCGGGCAGCGAACTGGAAGGCTTCGGCAATCTGGTCCTCGTTCGTCATTCCGACGGCTGGGTTTCGGCCTATGCCTACAACAAGACACTTGAGGTCAAGCGCGGCGACGAGGTGCGGCGCGGTCAGATCATCGCGCGCTCGGGCCGCACCGGCAGCGCCGAATTGCCGAAGCTGCATTTCGAACTGCGCCGCAATTCGGTGCCGCTCGATCCGCTTAAATATCTGGGCGGGGCATAAGTCCAGGGGCGAAAAAAGGACCTAACAAACTGGCCCGCTGTTGCAGCGGGCCTTTTCTTTTCCGATTGTTTTCTTTTCAGGACAGGGATTTGCCGAGCCGGCCGGCGAGATCCTGGATGAACTGCCAGGCGACGCGGCCCGAACGGCTGCCACGCGTCGTCGCCCATTCCAGCGCCGTCGCGCGAAGCTTTTCCCGTTCGGGTCCATCTGTCACGAGATCAAAATAGTCGGCATAGCCATCGATCATCGCCAGATAATCGTCCTGGCTGCACTTGTGGAAACCCAGCCAAAGCCCGAAACGGTCCGAAAGCGACACCTTCTCCTCGACCGCCTCATGCGGATTGATGGCGGTGGAGCGTTCGTTTTCGATCATGTCGCGCGGCAGCAGGTGACGCCGGTTCGAGGTGGCATAGAAGATCACGTTTTCCGGCCGGCCCTCGATGCCGCCTTCCAGCGCCGCCTTGAGCGATTTGTAGGAGGTGTCATCGCTGTCGAAGGACAGGTCGTCGCAGAACAGGATGAAGCGCTCGGCCCGTCCGCCCAGGATCGTCAGAAGCGCAGGCAGCGAATGAATGTCCTCGCGATGGATCTCGACGAGTTTCAGCGCCAGGCCATCATTGCGGGCGTTGACCGATTCATGAACCGCCTTGACGAGCGAAGACTTGCCCATGCCGCGCGCGCCCCACAAAAGCGCGTTGTTGGCGGCATGGCCCGCGGCGAAGCGCTCGGTGTTTTCCTCCAGGATGTCGCGCATGCGGTCGATGCCCTTGAGCAGGGGCAGGGCGACGCGATTGACCTTTGTGACCGGCTGCAGCCAGCCGCCCTCGGCGTGCCACACGAAGGCGTCGGCGGCGGCAAAGTCGGGAGAAGGAGGCACCGGCGGCACCGCGCGCTCGACCAGCTTCGTCAGATGATCGAGTCTGTCTGCCAGGGTTCTCAGGGCTTCGTCGGACAACTTGTCCTCCGTTTCATCCGTGTTTTTTCAAGCGCCCGCTCTATCACGTCGAAACGGGCGCGAAAAGCAGCGCTCCGTCCAGTGTTCGGCAGCGACGTCACGCAATCGCCAAACCGTTATGCGCGTTTGCATTTGGCGGGCGGATGACTATATTCCGCGCCACATCGGCACGGGCGCCCAAAAAAGCTCTCGGACGGGATCCGGCCACGACAAAACAATTCGATAACAGGAGTAGCGGCGCATGTTTGGGACCCCGGCTGGCGGTGGCAGCGAAATCCTCATGAGCGTTCTTCCCTTCGTGCTCATCTTCGTGATCATGTATTTCCTGATCATCCGCCCGCAGCGCCAGCAGGCCAAGACGCGTGACGCCATGCTCGCGGCGATCCGCCGCAACGACACCATTGTCACTGGCGGCGGCGTCGTCGGCAAGGTTACCAAGGTGATCGACGACAACGAGCTTGAAGTCGAGATCGCGGCCAATACGAAGGTGCGGGTAATGCGCTCGATGGTCGCCGATGTCAGGGTGAAGGGCGAACCGGCCAAGTCGGCCAAATGACAGCGTCGATTTTCGCTCGCGGTGCGATGAGGCGCCGAAGCGACGCGCAACAATTCGTGTCTGGATAAGCGTTCATGCTCTATTTCTCGCGCTGGAAAGTCATTTCCATCCTACTGGCGATCTTCCTCGGCTTCGCCTACGCCGCACCGAACCTGATGTCGCAGGACACGCAGAAAATGCTGCGTGACGACATCGGAAGCTGGTTCCCCAATCAGCCGATGACGCTGGGCCTCGATCTGCAGGGCGGCTCGCATCTGCTGCTGCAGGTCGACAAGGCTTCGCTGCAGGCCGAAAAGCTTACCACGCTTGAGGACGATATCCGCCGCACCCTGCGCGAGGCGCGCATCGGCTACCGTTTTTCCAAATCCGGCGACAACGCCATCAATGTCACCATCCGCGAAGCCGGTCAGGTCAGTGAGGCCAAGGACAAGCTTTCGGATTTGACCAAGCCTGTTGCCGGCGGCCTGTTCGGCAAGGGCCAGGTGCGTGAAGTCGCGATGAGCGAGCCCTCGACCGGCGTCATCCGCATGACTCTTACGGATGACGGCATCCGGAACGCGATGTTGCATGCCGTCACCCAGTCGCAGGAAGTCATTCTCAAGCGCATCAATGAACTGGGCACCACCGAACCGCTGGTCCAGCGTCAGGGCGACGACCGGGTGCTGGTACAGGTGCCCGGGCTTGACGATCCGACCCGCGTGAAGGAGATCATAGGCCGGACGGCGAAATTGACCTTCCATCTCGTTTCGACGGAAATGTCCGCGCAGGACGCGCTGACGGGTCGGCCGCCGGCGGGAACGGAAGTCCTCTATGATGATGATGCCGATCCGCCGGTACCCTATCTCATCGAAAGCAGGG
>JAJDOK010000104.1 GCA_022340185.1 Salaquimonas sp.
CCGGCAACCTCAACAGTCACCGCAACCACAGCAACGCCAGCGGCCGCAGGACAATTTTGCCGGCCTGCTGCGTGACAACCGGCCTGCCAGCGCACTCACCGACGCGGAGCTTCGCCGACGCATCGGCGTGTTCGGCCAGGCGCTGCAGTCGGGCAGGCTGGACGGCCGGATGGAAAACCGTGTCCGCGCCATGCTCGATACCGACCGTGGCGAACTGGACCGGCGTATCAGCGCGACGACGGGTCGCGATGTCAGCGGCGTCAATGCCGACCGGGAGGCCAGAAACCTTCTTCAGGACAGGCGCCCGGCCGCAAGGCTGAACGACGATCAGTTGCGCGACCGCGTTGGCCGGATCAGGGCCGTACTGTCGCTGCCGGGCCTCGATCCGCGCAGTGAAGAGCAGTTGCGACGACTGCTGGCCGATGACCGCGATGAACTGCGCTCGCGCGTCGCGCTCGCCCAACAGCCTGAAAAGCGCCAGCGGTTCGGCAGCAATCCGGCTCAGATCGATCGCCGCGCGCTGCGGAAAAACATGTTCGAGGCGCGCGAGGAGCGGCGGCGCCGGCTCGCCGATCCGTCCTACCGGATCGTCATCCCCAACCGCCCGGTCAAGCGCCGCGCGCCGATGCCGACCATTCCGCTGGCCGAAGCCTATGACCAGCAGCTCCTCGACCAGTTGATGGCGCCGCCGGCCTATCCGATCGACCGGCGCTATACGATCGAGGAATACCGGGCCAATCCGTCGTTGCGCACGCTGATGCCCGGCATCGAGGTCGATACGGTGAAATTCGGCTTCAACGAGGATTTCCTGCGCGAGGAGGAAATCGTCAAGCTCGACCGCATCGGCGAGCTCATGGAACGCATCATCGCCGGCAATCCGAACGAGGCGTTCGTGATCGAGGGCCATACCGATCTGGTCGGTTCGGCCGACTATAACGAAGCGCTGTCATGGCGGCGCGCCGACGCCGTGCGGCAGGCGTTGACAGAATTCTTCTACATTCCGGAGCAGAACCTTGAGATTGTCGGCTATGGCGAACAATATCCGCGCATTCCGACCGAATTCGAGGAACCGGAGAACCGCCGCGTGACGATTCGCCGGATCACACCGATCCTCTACGGGCAGCAATGAATGCAAAGCGGACATGAAAAAGCCCCGGCGGATCGCTCCACCGGGGTTTTTGTTATTCACTCCGTCGTCATCCTCGGCCTTGTGCCGAGGATCCAACGAATCAAGGAGGGGCCGCGATGAACTGGATGCTCGGGCTGATCCTCGGGTCGAGCCCGAGGACGAGCATGACGATACGGCGGGCTATGCCTCGGCGCGGCCCTGCACCGGCACGCCCTTTTCGGTGAAGAGCTGCTGCAATTCGCCGGCCTGGAACATTTCGCGGATGATGTCGCAGCCGCCGACGAACTCACCCTTGACGTAAAGCTGGGGAACGGTTGGCCACTGCGAATAGTCCTTGATACCCTGGCGCAGGTCGTCGCTGGCGAGCACGTTGTGGCCCTTGTAGTCGACGCCCAGATAGTTGAGGATCTGCACGACCTGGCCGGAAAAGCCGCATTGCGGGAAATCCGGCGTGCCCTTCATGAACAGGACGACCGGGTTCGATTTCACTTCATTGTCGATGAAGTCGTTGATGCCTGACATTCGCTTTCTCCTGCATTGATCCGGGGTCAAGTTCCGGACGAGGAACGGCCTGAGCCATCGTTGGGACTACAGATATCGCGCGATTGCAGCGTTTCCAAGGGCGGGAATCACAAAAAGAAGTACCAGATGGCCGCAGCCCAGGCGGCGAGCATGAAGACCGTCAACCAGAAGAAGCGGTCTTTCAGGATCGGCCGCGAGTAGACGTGCGGGATCTGTTCCAGACCGGAAGAGGAGCCGGAAGGCTTGCGCGAAGCCATTGATCAGTCCGGTGCGCTGGTCTGCAGGGCGAGGGCGTGCAGCGCGCCGCCCATATTGCCCTTCAGCGCTTCGTAGACCATCTGGTGCTGCTGGACGCGGCTCTTGCCCCGGAAACTCTCGGAGACCACCTCGGCGGCGAAATGATCGTCATCGCCGGCCAGATCGCGGATCGTCACCTGCGCGTCGGGGATCGCCTGCTTGATCAGTTTCTCGATCTCGTTGGCGGACATCGGCATGGCTCGGACCTCTTGCGAAACGGGGAACTATTCTGCGGCCTGATCGGCCAGACCCTTCTGCCCCATGTAGTGAGGGAACCACGATTCATGGGCATCGCGCAATTGGCCAATCGACAGCGGCCGCGTTTGCCCGAGTTTCAGCTCTTTGCCGCCCGTGGTGCCGATGCGGACCGCCGAAACGCCGGCCGACGAAGCCGCGGCCAGAACCTTTTCAGCATCTTTCATCGCGACAGTGACGATATAGCGGCCCTGATCCTCGCTGAAGAAGGCGGCGAGCGGTTTGCCTGGCGGCGTGTCGATCGATGCGCCGATATCGCCTTTGCCGTCATGTGAAGCCATCGCCATTTCCGCCAGCGCCAGCGCCAGGCCGCCACCCGAGCAGTCATGCACGGTGTTTGCCGTGCCGCTGCGGATCAGGCCACGCACGAAATCGCCGGTCTTCTTCTCGTGCGCCAGATCGACCGGCGGCGGCGGGCCGTCCTCGCGGCCGAAAATCTCGTAGAGCAGGGCGGATTGACCCAGATGCGTGCCCCATTGCGCCGGTGCGTCCCCATCCTGCGTTGCACCAACCAGCAGGATGGCGTCACCTTCATTGGCAAAGCCGATGCGCGCGGTCCTGTGCCAGTCGTCAATGAGGCCGACGCCGCCGATCGCTGGCGTCGGCAGGATGCCCTCGCCATTGGTCTCGTTGTAGAGCGAGACATTGCCCGAGACGATGGGGAAATCGAGCGCGCGGCAGGCTTCGCCGATGCCTTTAATGGCTTGCACGAACTGGCCCATGATTTCCGGGCGCTCGGGATTGCCGAAATTGAGGTTGTCGGTCGCCGCCAACGGCTCCGCGCCGGTCGCGGTCAGGTTGCGCCAGCATTCGGCGACGGCCTGCTTGCCGCCCTCGAACGGGTCGGCCTGGCAATAGCGTGGCGTCACGTCGACGGAAAAGGCGAGCGCCTTTGCAGGGTGGCCGTCGACGCGGATCACGCCGGCATCGCCGCCCGGCCTTTGCAGCGAATTGCCCTGGATCAGCGTGTCATATTGCTCCCAGACCCAGCGCCGCGAGGAATGGTTGGGCGAACCCAGCAGCGCCAGCAGCGCCTCGGCGAGGTCGCAGCCGGGCAGGCTCGACGGGTCGAGCGGGGCAGGGGCGGCAGGCGCGTTCCACGGCCGGTCGTATTCCGGCGCCTCGTCGCCCAGTTCCTTGATCGGCAGGTCCGCCACCTCGCCGCCCTCATGCAGCACGCGGAATCTCAGATCGTCGGTGGTCTTGCCGACAATGGCGAAGTCGAGGCCCCATTTTTTGAAGATCGCCTCGGCTTCGGCCTCCTTTTCGGGGCGCAGCACCATCAGCATGCGCTCCTGGCTTTCCGACAGCATCATCTCGTAGGCGCTCATGTGCGTTTCGCGCACCGGCACCTTGTCAAGATCGAGTTCGATGCCGAGGTCGCCCCTGGCGCCCATCTCGACGGCCGAGCAGGTCAGGCCCGCCGCGCCCATGTCCTGGATGGCGATGACGGCGCCGGTCGCCATCAGTTCGAGGCAGGCTTCGAGCAGGCATTTTTCGGTGAAGGGGTCGCCGACCTGCACGGTCGGGCGCTTTTCCTCGATGGATTCGTCGAACTCGGCCGAGGCCATGGTCGCGCCGCCGACGCCGTCGCGTCCTGTCTTGGCGCCGAGATAGACTACCGGCAGGCCGACCCCTTCCGCCTTCGACAGGAAGATCGCATCGGCCCTGGCGATGCCGGCGGCAAAGGCGTTGACCAGGATGTTGCCGTCATAGCGCGCGTGGAACTCGACCTCGCCGCCGACCGTCGGCACGCCGAAGGAATTGCCGTAGCCGCCGACACCGGCGACGACACCGGCGACGAGATGGCGCGTCTTGGGATGGTCCGGTGAGCCAAAACGCAGCGCGTTCATCGCCGCGACCGGGCGCGCGCCCATGGTGAAGACGTCGCGCAGGATGCCGCCGACACCGGTCGCCGCGCCCTGATAGGGTTCGATATAGGATGGGTGGTTGTGGCTCTCCATCTTGAAGACGACGACATCACCGTCGCCGATATCGACCACGCCGGCGTTCTCACCCGGGCCCTGGATGACGCGCGGGCCGGTGGTCGGCAGGGTGCGCAGCCACTTTTTCGAGGACTTGTAGGAACAGTGCTCGTTCCACATCGCCGAGAAGATACCGAGTTCGGTGAAACTCGGCTTGCGGCCAATCAGCTCGAGGATGCGCTGGTACTCTTCCGGCTTGAGGCCATGATCGGCGACGAGATCGGGCGTGATCGGAATGGTGTTGGGGAGGGTCATCAGGCGGTGTGATCCGGGAGGATGGAAGTGAACCGATCTTAGAGGATGTGCGGCGGTCGTTCGAGCCGGAATTGACGAGGTTCCCCAGCATATGGCGGACTGGCCAATGCCAGATCGGCAAAACGGCACCTGTGAAGCTGTCTTGTCGAGACCGGCGGCGGGCGGCTATTGTCGGATCGAGACGGAAAGAACGGAGGTCCAGGCAATGGCAACCTATGAATGTGCGGTCTGCGGCATGGCCGTCAACGCCACATGCGCCAAATGCGACGCACCCTTGGTCAATGATATCCTGAAGCTGGATGATGGCAGCGAAGTTCAGGTTTCCAGATGTCCCAATGGCCACGGCAAGATCAAGTCACCCATGTGCTG
>JAJDOK010000054.1 GCA_022340185.1 Salaquimonas sp.
ATTCACCTGTGACCGTCTCGCCTTCGCGGACGATGCGGCTCGACCCGTCCTCCAGATCGGTCAGCAGGATGACCGCACGGCGTGCGCGCTTTTCCTCGTTCAATTGTACAAGATCGGCGAGCTTCATTTCGGTTCAATCCAGCTTTTCGACATAGACGCGGATGCGTCCGCCGCACGAAAGCCCGACTTGCCAGGCCGTCTCGTCGGCGACACCGAATTCGAGCATCTTCGATTTCCCGCTTTCGATCACGTCCATGGCGTCGGCCACCACCGCGCCCTCGACGCAGCCGCCCGACACCGATCCCTCGAAATTGCCCTCGCCGTCGATCACCAGATGCGAACCGACCGGACGCGGCGCCGAACCCCAGGTCTCGACCACGGTCGCGACCGCAACGTCCCTGCCGGCTTCCTTCCATGTTTCGGCAACAGCCAGCTCATCGCTAATACCGGTTTCCAGTTCCATTTCAAAAACCTCCTAAAGCATGATCCCGAGAAGTTGCGCGACTTTTCGGACAAGATCATGCGTCAAAACAACAACTTAGATCAGGATTGCGATTCTATCCAATCGCAATCCTGATCTAGGCAGCAATCGCCTCAATCCAGCGGCGCGGGTCGTGCAGACGATCCGCCGGCCGCGACAGAGCAAGGCAGAGATCGGCCAGTGCGTCGAGCGAATGAACCGGCCTGAACTCGTCCACATAGGGCAGCATGGTGCGGATGCCATGTGCCCTCGCCTCGAAACCCTCGAACCGCAGCAGCGGGTTGAGCCAGATAAGTCGCCGGCACGAGCGGTGCAGACGGTCCATTTCGCGGCCCAAAATAGCATCGACATCGCGTTCCAGGCCATCGGTGATCAACAGCACGATCGCCCCCTGCCCCAGCACGCGGCGTGACCATAGCCGGTTGAATTCGGCCAGTGCGGTGCCGATCCTCGTCCCGCCGGACCAGTCCTCCACCGCCGAGGCGCATTCGGCCAGCGCCTCGTCGGGGTCCTTGCGGCGCAATTGCCGCGTCACATTGGTCAGCCTGGTGCCGAACACGAAACCGTGCACGCGCCGGTGCCTTTCCATCAGTGTATGGGTGAAGTGCAGGAAGATGCGCGAATACTGGCTCATCGAGCCGGAAATGTCGGCGAGCACCACGATAGGCGGCAATTCAACGCGCTGCTTGCGGAATTTCGGCAATATGAGATCGCCGCCGGTGCGCATGCTGGCGGCAAGCGTGCGTCTGGGATCGATCATTGCAGGCCGCGTCACCGATCGGTAGCGCCTTGTGCGCACGGCCTCGAACGGCATCACCAGATCGGCCATCGCCCGGCGCGCCAGCGCGATCTCGGCCGCCGTCATCTGCGCGAAATCCTTGGTTCTGAGCACTTCCTTCGCCGAAGCAGTCATGCTTGCATCGATCTCGATGCGCTCCTGCTCGCGTTCCTCGTGCTTCCTTTCCTGACCTGAAAACATCGCTTCGGCCGCCCGGCTCTGGGCGGCGCGCTGCTTTTCCTCTTCCCGTTTCAGGGATTCGGCCATCGGTGAGAACATCTGCAGCATCTTCTCGACCAGATCGTGCGGTCGCCAGTACAGACGGAACGCCTCGTCGAAGACGGCGTGATCCTCGTGCCGGCTCACCAGCACGCAGTGCAGCGTCCAGTAGAAATCCTCGCGGCTGCCGATGCCGGCAGCCTGCACGGCCCGCACCGCCTCGACCGCCGCCGCCGGTCCGACCCGCATGCCGGCCGAGCGCAGCGTCCGGGCAAAATGCAAGATATTGTCGCCGAGACGACCGTTTGAATTGAGTTGCTGCGCTGCGCGTTCGGACATGGCCCTTCCGGTCAGGCGTTCGCCGCCTGCACTTGCGCCTTCACCTCGTCGAGCAGCTTGCGCCCCTCACTCGATTCGATGCGGGCGATGTCGTCCTGGTATTTCAAGAGCACGCCGATCGTGTCGGAAACGGTCTGCGGGTCGAGCGCCAGCTTGTCGAGTTCGGTCAGCGCGCCCGCCCAATCGAGCGTTTCGGCCACACCGGGGTTTTTGAACAGGTCCATCTCGCGCAGCTTCTGCACGTAGGCGACGATTTCGCGCGACAATTCCTCGCCCGCCTTCGGCACCTTGGTGTGCAGGATCGCCAGTTCGCGCGCCGCATCGGGGTAATCGACCCAGTGATAGAGGCAGCGCCGCTTCAGCGCGTCATGGATTTCGCGCGTGCGGTTGGTGGTGATGATGACGATCGGCGGCTCCACGGCCTTGACCGTGCCTAATTCGGGTATGGTGACCTGAAAATCGGACAGGATTTCCAGCAGAAACGCCTCGAAGGCCTCGTCGGTGCGGTCGAGCTCGTCGATCAGCAGTACGGGTGCGGCGCCCGGCAGCCCATCCAGCGCCTGCAGCAGTGGCCTGCGGATCAGGAAACGCTCGGAAAACACGCTCTTTTCCATCAGGTCGTAGTCCTGGTCGCCCCCACTTCCACCGCCAAGAGCCTCGCGCATGCGGATCTCGATCATCTGCGCGGGATAGTTCCACTCATAGACGGCGGACGCGACATCGAGCCCTTCATAGCATTGCAGCCGGATCAGCTTGCGGCCCAGCGTCCCGGCCAGCACCTTGGCAATCTCGGTCTTGCCGACACCGGCCTCGCCTTCAAGAAACAGCGGCCGGCCCATCTTCAGCGACAGGAACAGGACGGTCGCCAGCGCCCGGTCGGCGACATAATCGCCCGCCGAAAGAAGGTCCAGCGTCTCGTCGATCGATTGGGGAAGGCTGCGGCGTGCCGCAGATTGGTCGTTCATGAATTGGCCTCGATTTCCTCCGCCGGTCCGCCTGGTTACCGCCGAATTTTCAGTTTGGCCGCAGTTCGGACGAACCAAACTACACAGAGCGGTATTGCCGGTCCAGATAGATGAGCGCCTCGCCCTCGCCGACCGGTCCTGCCGTAACCACCTGACCGAAAACGATGTCGTGGGTGTGCACCGACTGGACATCGACCACCGTGCAATCGAGCGAGGTACGCGCGCCAGTCAGGATAGGCGCGCCGGTCTGGAGCACGCCCCATTCGCCGAGCGCAAATCGGTCTTCCATTGCCAAATGCCCTTCGCCGGCAAACGCACGCGCCAATTCCAGATGGTTCTGGCACAGCACGTTGAAGGCGAAGCAGCCATTTTCGGCAAACATCGTGTTTTCCGGACGGTTATGGTTCAGACAGATCATCACCGTCGGCGGATTGTCGGAAACCGAAACGGCGGCGGAAACGGTGACGCCGCGCCTGCCTGCCGGCCCATCCGTGGTGGCAACGCTGACCGCGCCGGCAAACCGGCTCATCGCGTCGCGATAGGGCTGCGAAGCAATGGTTGGGTAGCGATGACTCGCCTTCAATCCGCGCGATCTGCCGGCGATCTGAGTCTTGATGTCGTCCATGTGCCCGTACGTAGTGCGTGAAGCGCGGTTTTCATCACATTCTGGACCAAATTACAAAGCCGATTTGCGCCACGGCGCCTCAACCTTCGCACGTGGGCAACTTAATCGCCGCATTGCCAGCCGCCAGGCGCGTTGATATGGAAGATCATGCCGGCGTAGAAACGGCGGGCGGCAAGCCCAAATCAAACCGGGGAACAATGACAGCAATCGTCGAGGTCAAGGCGGTTTCCAAGCGGTTCGGCGCGTTCCACGCAGTTCGCGACTGCTCGCTATCGGTCGAGGAAGGCTCGATTACCGGTCTGATCGGGCCGAACGGGGCGGGTAAATCCACGCTTTTCAACATCATGGCGGGTGCTTTTCCGCCGACCTCCGGCCACATCCTGTTCAAGGGCCAGGACGTGACGGAGCTGAGCGCGCATGAATTGTTCTCGCTCGGAATGCTGCGCACCTTCCAGATCGCACACGAATTCTCCAATCTTTCCGTTCTCGAAAACCTGATGATGGTGCCTGACGGTCAGAATGGCGAGGACTTGATTTCCGCATGGTTCCAACCTTCGCGTGTCGCGACCGAGGAATCGGCGATCATGAAGAAAGCTGACGAGGTCATCGACTTTCTCAAGCTCAAGCGCGTGCGCAACGAGCCGGCGGGCAATCTTTCCGGCGGTCAGAAAAAGCTGCTGGAACTGGGCCGCACCATGATGGTCGATGCCAAGCTCGTCCTGCTCGACGAGATCGCCGCCGGCGTCAACCGTACGCTGCTCAAGGACCTGGCCGAGAACATCGTGCGCCTGAATCGCGAACTGGGCTACACCTTCTTCGTTATCGAACACGACATGGATTTCATCACCCAGCTTTGCCATCCGGTCATCGTCATGGCCTCGGGCACGGTGATGACGCAAGGCCATATCGACGACATCAAGGCCGATGAGCGCGTGATCGAGGCCTATTTCGGCGGTTCGCCGAGCGGCCACGCCACCACACCCGACACCGCGCCCGGAGCTCCCCAATGAGCTTCCTGTCGATCGCCGATCTGACGGGTGGCTACGGTCAGATGACAATTCTGAACAGCGTGAATCTCTCGCTGGAAAAGGGCGAGATCGGCGTCATCGTCGGCCCGAACGGAGCGGGAAAGTCGACGCTGCTGAAGGCCATGTTCGGCCTGGTCAATGTCACCGGCGGCACCATCACGATCGAGGACGAGGACATCACCCGTCTGCCCCCGGACCGTTTCGCCTCGCGCCGCATCGCTTTCGTGCCGCAGGAATACAACATCTTCCCTACACTCACCGTGAACGAGAATCTGGAGATGGGCGCCTATTCGCGCAGTGACGATTTCTCCGCCATCATGGAGCATGTCTACGATATCTTTCCGCCGCTCAGGGACAAGCGCGACCAGGTTGCCGGCGAATTGTCGGGCGGCCAGCGCCAGATGGTCGCCGTCGGCCGCGCTTTGATGATCGAGCCGAGGCTCTTGCTGCTGGACGAGCCGACCGCAGGCCTGTCGCCGATGTTCATGAGCGAGATCTTCGACCGCGTCATCGCCGTCAACAGGACCGGAGTGACCATCGTCATGGTCGAACAGAACGCCAAGCAGGCGCTGGCAATCGCCACCACCGGCTTCGTGCTTGCCAATGGCGCCAACGCGTTCACCGATACCGGCAAGAACCTGCTCGCCAATCCCGAAGTCGCCAAGAGTTTCCTCGGAGGCTGAAGATGACCGCAACAGATCGCATCGCCGCCCAACGGCCCGGCTCCGCGAAACGATCGCAGCAAAACGGATAGTCCATTGGCGGAATTCGTCTTTTTCCTCAACAAGGCGGTCCTGTCCGGTCTCATCATCGGATCGATCTACGCGCTCGGCGCGATCGGGCTGACGCTTATCTTCGGCATCCTGCGCTTTGCCCATATCGCCCATGGCGATGTGATGACCGTCGGCGCCTTCTTCACACTGGCGCTCGCCGGCATCCTGTCGGCAATGGGCTTTTCCTCGCCCATACCACTGGTTCTCATCACGCTCATCCCAGCCATGGCGCTGACAGCCGCCTTTTCCATCGGCCTCGACCGCATCTTCTACAAGCCGCTGCGCGATCGGGGATCGCAGCCGATCATCATTGTCATGGCCTCGATCGGTGTCATGCTGATGCTGCAGGGCGTCGTGCGCATCTTTGCCGGCACCGGAACGCGCAACATGTTCTTCGACCAGCCCAAGGATATCTACCGTATCCCCTTCCCCGGCTCGACCCGGGATCTGGTGTTGACCGAACCCCAGCTGGTCCTGATCGTCTTCACTTTCGTGGCGGTAATCGCGCTTCACCTGTTCCTGACGCGCTCGCGCCTCGGCAAGGCCATGCGCGCCGTCTCCGACAATGCCGATCTGGCGTTGATTTCGGGCATCAATATCGACCATGTGGTCAAGGCAACCTGGGTCATCGGCGGCGGGCTTGCCTGTGCCGCCGGCAGCCTCCTGTCGATGGATGTGTTCCTCAAGCCCGACCTTTCCTTCAACCTGCTGCTGCCGATCTTCGCCGCCACCATTGTCGGCGGCATCGGCCAACCTTACGGCGCGATTGCCGGCGGTTTCCTTATCGGCTTTTCCGAAACGCTGGCGATCTTCAACTGGTCGGTGCTGCTGCGGCCCTTCAAGGCGTCACTGCCATTCGATTTGCCAAGCTCCATCGCGCTGGTGCCGACCGAGTACAAGCTGACCGTGCCCTTCGTCATCCTCATCATCGTGCTGGTCTACCGACCGACCGGTATCTTCAAAGGGAGGGTGCTGTGACCGGCTCCGTCCAATCCGCTCCGGCAACAGGCTATCGCCGCGACATCGTCGTATTCGCCATCCTGGGCGTCATCATTGCCGCGGTCTATATTTTCCAGGGTTCGGTCTATTCGACCCGCGTCTTTGTCGAAGCCGCCTGCTACGCGATCCTTGCGCTCGGCCTCAACATCCAGTGGGGCTATGCCGGCCTGTTCAATGTCGGCATCATGGGCTTTGTCGCCGCCGGTGCGGCCGCCTCGATGATCGTGTCCTTCCCGACCAATCCCGATTTCTGGAACTCGCATGGCCCCGCCATGCTGGCCTGGTTCATCGTCAAGCTGGTCTTGTCAGGCGCGCTTATATTCTTTGCCAACCTGTCCCAGCACATCGGCGCCGGACCCCGGCTGAAGCCGCTGCTGATCGCCATCGCCATCGCATTCGCCTGGATCATGCTGTCGTCGCATATGGACCGCATGGCCCATGAGATCGAAACCAAGGCTGTGTGGATGGGCGGCCTCGGCCTGCCTGTCTACCTCGGCTGGCTCGTTGCGGCGATCGTCGCCGGTGCGATCGCCTGGTTCGTTGGCAAGGTCTGCCTCGGATTGCGCACCGACTATCTGGCCATCGCCACGCTGGGCTTTGCCCAGATCATCAAGCACTTCCTGAAAAACGCCGACTGGCTGACCAAGGGAACGCTCACCGTCTCTCCCCTGCCATGGCCCGTGCCACGGCCTGAGGACGGCGATTTCCTGTTCGCCCGCGCGCTCTATCTCAGCGTCGTCGCCATCCTCATCGTCGTCATCTACCTGGCGCTCCAGCGCGCCTATCACGCACCCTGGGGCCGCATGATGCGCGCTATCCGCGACAACGAGGAAGCAGCCGAAGCCATGGGCAAGAACGTCAACCGGCGGCGCCTCGAGATCTTCATCTTCGGCTGCATGCTGATGGGCCTCGGCGGCGCCATACTGATCCATTTCGCCAGCGTGTTCGATCCGGCCGGCTTCATCGACCTCAATCATACCTTCCTCGTCTGGGTGATGGTCATCCTGGGAGGATCGGGCAACAATCGCGGCGCGATTTTCGGCGCCCTGCTCGTTTATGTCATCTGGGTCATGTCGGCGCCGATCGCCTCGTGGTTCTTCGACCAGTTGCGCGTCTATGGCGACCTCTGGTTCCACTGGCAGGCGCCTGGAGATCTCGACGCGAGAGCCCTGCAGATGCGCGTATTCGTGATTGGACTGACCATCACGCTCGTGCTGAGACTGGCCCCGAGGGGCGCACTACCGGAGGAGATTTCCCATAAGCGGTGACCACAACCGGCTGGCGAGGCTCATGGAGGATTCCCTGAGCGAGCTGGCCAGCAACATCGAGGGTTCGCAACTTGTCGTTCCGTGCACCGAACTCGACAAGACGCTGCCCTTCTTCCTGAAGGAGCTGGGATTTCGGCTTGACCAGATCTTTCCCGCCGACAACCCCTCCGTGGCGGTCGTCTCGGGCTATGGCGCGACCCTGCGCCTGACACGAGGGGCGCAGGGCGAACCCGGCACGCTGCGTCTCCTCTACAACGACCCTTCAGCATTTCCGGGCAACAGCGAGACGCTCACCGCTCCCAATGGCATGCGCATCGAATTCATCGAAGCCCATCCCCCGCTCGTCATGCCGCCGACGAAGCATCAGTTCATGGTACGCAAGCTCACCGACAGCGATCCCTGGGTGATCGGCCGGGCCGGCATGCAGTACCGCGACCTCGTGCCCGACCGGCTCGGCGGCTCGATGATCGCCTCGCATATCCGCGTTCCGGTCAAGGGGCCGGTGCCCGACAACGTGCATTTCCACATCGTCGGCTTCCAGATGATCTACTGCTATCGCGGCTGGGTACGCCTCGTTTACGAGGATCAGGGCGAACCTTTCATCCTCGCCGCCGGCGATTGCGTGCTGCAGCCGCCGCAGATCAGGCACCGCGTGCTTGAATCCTCCGGCACGCTGGAAGTGATCGAGATCGGCTGCCCGGCCGAACACATCACCACGCTCGACCACGACATGGACCTGCCGACCGGACGCCTCGACCCGGACAAGGATTTCCACGGCCAGATATTCTGCCGCCATGAGGTCGCCGACGCCATCTGGGAACCCTGGCGCATCGCCGGCTTCGAAGCCCGCGACACCGGTATCGGCAAGGCGACCGCAGGCGTTGCATCGGTCAAGGTCGTCCGCCCTGCCAATGCTTCCGATGGGCCCGCCGAAACACCTTGGACCAGCCTCGACGGCGACATCTATTTCTGCTTCGTACTGGAAGGTTCGTTGACGCTGGAGGGCGAAGGCCATGAGCTGCGCAATCTGAAGATGGGCGACGCCTTCGTCATCCCGCCACACCTGAAGACGCGCCTGTCGAACTGCTCGGCGGACATGGAACTGCTGGAAGTTACGCTGCCGGCGGAGTTCAAGACCACCGTGCACGACTGATTGAGCCTGCCGCTCCTGCGGCCGAAGCCCGAAACCTCCATGCCGAGCAGTTTATTCCGCACCTGACTTCAATAGCTTGCGGACAAGAGCTGCCCTTTCGCTCGAAGCTTCGAACAGGAATCCGCCCCAGCAGGTGGAATCGAGGACGGTCAGATATCCCGGAACTGGCTCGCGCAGGATGACGCCGTTCGGTACGCGCAGCATCAGGATGCGCTGGCGCAACGCGATCAGATAGGGACCGCGAGCCATGGCCACTTTTTCAGCAAGTTGTTTGGAATTGCCCAAGGTCACCGTCAGCATGTCAGGCGCCTGCCCGCGCAGGACTTCCGTGACGCGGATATCGAAGAAGGTGCGGTCCGTAAGGGATCGCGGCGTCCTGTCCCCGAAAAGTTCCGCCAGCCTGGGCGAACGGCGCGCCGCCTCTCGG
>JAJDOK010000098.1 GCA_022340185.1 Salaquimonas sp.
TTTCCGTCCGGATTTGCAAGCACTCAACAACCAATTTGCCGGGGACTGACAACGCCCCTGACAGGACCCGGCAAATGGACCGCCAAGCCTTTCCCTTTCCGGCAACGCCCCTGACGGAAAACGGAACAGGCGAGGCGGTCCAATGCTTTTCGAGGGGACTCCCTGCCCCTCGCAGCGCAAGCCCTCCCTACCCGTCGATCCCCGTCCCTGGAGGGCTTGCGCTCTATTCGCTCGGCACAACAGCGGCCCGGCAACACAAACGTGATCGCTCCGCCTTCGCTCCGGCGCCGAATTATGTTCCTCGCATCTTGCCTTGGCACGATAATGCCATAGCCTTGTAGGTGATCTTTCCCAATCGCGAGGGAATGCCATGTCGCGAATGCTTGTCCATCCGGCCATATGGTTGGCGGCGCTGATCTACCTGCTTTTCGCCGGCCTTGCCGCCGCGCAGACAAGCACCTGCCTTGCGGTGGCCGACAACCGCGACACGCGGCGCATCATGCCGGCCGCCTTTGCGCCGGGCGAATTGGCGGATGACGAGGTTGGCATCACCTATGTCGGCCATTCCGCCTTCCGCATCGAGACGCCGAAAGGCGTGGTCATCGTGACCGACTATGCCGGCTATTCGGGAGAAGGCCGCCTTCCCGACGTGGTCACCATGAACCACGCCCATTCCTCCCATTACACCGATACGCCCGATCCCGGCATTGCCCATGTGCTGCGCGGCTGGAACCCGGACGGCCCGAACCCGATCCAGCACCATCTGCAGCTCGAGGACGTGCTGATCCGCAACGTGACGACCGACCTCTACTACAACGGCGCACTGCTGGAAAAGGACGGCAATTCGATCTTCATCTTCGAGGTCGCGGGCCTTTGTATCGGCCATCTCGGCCATCTGCACCACAAGCTGACACCGGAACACATCGCCCGCATCGGCCGTCTCGACATCCTGTTCGTGCCCGTCGACGGCACCTACACGATGAGCCTCGCCGGCATGATCGAGTTGGCCGGGCAGTTGCGCGCGTCCATGGTCATCCCCATGCACTTCTTCTCGACCTTCACGCTGCAGCGCTTCGTCGCCGGCATGGCCGAAAAGTTCGAGACGGTGATGGCAAGCGGCAATTCGATCAAGGTGTCGCTGAAGACCCTGCCGGAAAGGCCCCAGGTCATGGTACTGTCGCCCTATTGAGCCGGACGGCTCGGGAAACGCCGGCATTTTCGCGCGCCACCTTCCACACCCAAAGACACAATCCGATCAGCACCAGCGGCGTGCCCGGTATCGAGAACGCCGACAGGATCACGCCAAGCGGGCAGATGACCATGGTCAGGCCGTAGACGATGCCCTGCCAGCCGGTCATTTCGGCGCGCACCGCCAGACCCAGCAAGACCCAGCCCAGTACCAGCGTATCGTAGCTCATCAGATAGGGTGTGAAGACGAAACTCGCCGACAGCAGCGCGGCAAACTGCAGGAACGGATCGGTTGTCAGCCTCGTGACGCGCCACAGCAATGCCACCGCGCCGAGTGCCACGACGATCTGTGCGGCCATCGCCGCCTGCTTGCCCGCACCGATCATGATCATGTCGACGAAGACGGTCGGCATCAGCCCCATCACGACGAAATTGGATTGCGTCAGCGTCGTCGACTGCACCGCGATGCTCTCGGTCAGATAGACGCGCCAGATTTCCCAGCCATGGATCGCCACCGAGAGCCCGAAGAAGGCGATCGTCCCGGCGACCGCGGCGAAGAACACGCGCGATCGTCCTGTGAAGATCAGGAATAGTGGAATCAGCAGTCCGATCTGCGGCTTGACGGTCAAAAGCGCGATCAACAGCCCGGTGATGATTGGCCGCCGGTCCATCAGCCTGTAGATCGCAACGAGGATGACCGCCAGCAAGGCCGAGACCTGCCCGCACAACAGGAACACGGTGAAGGTCGGCATCGCGAACAACGCAATGCGCTGTTCCACGCCCTCGTGATCGCTGACGACGACCTTCCAGTACAGCGCCACGCCGAGCGCGGTAAAGAGCGCCAGCGCCCAATTGTAACCGATCAGCCCGAAAGGGGCGGCCACAAGCAGGTAATGCGGTGGATAGGACCAGTTCTGGTCGGGATAGTCGTAACCCGGGATAAGCCGGTCGAGCACATCGTTGTACAATGACAGGTCGTAAAACCGCGCCGGGGCCTCCCCCCAGGCTGCCAGCCCGTAATGCCAGAAATTGAGGAAATCGCGGCCGAGGATGAAACCCTGGCCGTCGATCACATAACCGCCCGCAAGATGCGATCCGTAGAGCACGAACACCGCCACGAACACGCTCAGGCCCATCATCACCGGGTTGAGACCGGAGATCAGGGCGCGATTCTTTTCAAGGCCATCTTCCGCCATGCTCGCCATTCCGTTCGCGCGATCAGCTAACGGTGTGACGCAGGATGGTTAAGATCGGGTGTCGCTGACTACCACAGCCAGTTGCGCTTCTGGCCCGTCGCGTTTTCATACCATCGCGCCAGCACTTGCCGGTCCGCCATCGACACATCGGTGACATTGCCGGGCGGCATGGCGTTGGAGCGCCCCGCCTGGACATAGATCTGCTGGGCATGGCGCGCGATGTCGCCGTCTTCTTCCAGGAAGACGTGTCTCGGCGCTTTCGCGATGCCTTCCCAGACCGGTTCGCGCGCATGGCACATCGAACATCGGCTGGTGACGATCTCGCGAACCTGATCGAAATCGGCGCTGGCGACCAGCTTCTCGGCGCTGGCTGGAACGGGCAAAGCAGCCGCATCTTCGCCGCGCTGAGGCGGACCGGCCTGTGACAGCCACATTGCGATGACGAACAGGATGAAGGTGGCAAGCCATGTCCACATCGGCATGCCCTTGCCGGCATGCATGGTGTTGAAGAAATGACGGATGGTGAAGCCCATCAGCAGCACCAAAGCGATGATGATCCAGTTGTATTTCGTCGCGAAAGCCAGCGGGTAGTGGTTCGACAACATCAGGAAGATCACCGGCAGGGTGATGTAGTTGTTGTGCGTCGAACGCTGCTTGGCCTGCTTGCCCCATTTCGGATCGGGGGTCTCGCCTGCTTTCAGCGCGGCGACAGTCTTGCGCTGGTTCGGCATGATCACATGCGCGACATTGGCCGTCATGATCGTCGCGATCAGCGCGCCGGTGTGGATGAACGCGCCGCGACCCGAAAAGACCTGGGTGAAGCCCCAGCCGACCACCACGACGAAGACGAACAGCACCGCAAACAGCGCATAGTCGTATTGTCCCAGCGGCGAACGGCACAGCAGATCGTAGACCACGTAGCCCACCACGATGCCGGCAATGCCGATGGCGACGGCCTGCCAGGGCTCGAGGTCGGCGACGGACGGATCGATCAGGAACAGTTCCGGAGAGGCATAGTAGAGCACGCCAAGCAGGAAGGCGCCGGACATCCACGTCCAGTAGCTTTCCCATTTGAACCAGGTCAGTTCCTCGGGCATCTTCGGCGGCGCCACCACATATTTCATCATGTGGTAGAAGCCGCCGCCATGCACCTGCCAGGTGTCGCCCTGCACGCCTTTCGGCAGGCCGTCATGCGTCTTCAGTTCAAGATCGAGCGCGATGAAATAGAACGACGAGCCGATCCAGGCGATGCCGGTGACGATATGCAGCCAGCGCGTCGCGAAATTGAGCCATTCCCACAACAGGTCGAACATGGTCTAGCTCCCCCTGTAGGTCGAATAGCCAAAGGGTGAGAGCAGCAGTGGCACGTGGTAGTGGGTGCTCTCGTCGTCTATGCCGAAGCGTATCGGTATCTGGTCGAGGAATAGCGGCGCATCGCCCTTTGCCTTGACCAGTTTCGCGCGGCGCAGATAGTCGCCGGCAAAGAAGATCAGTTCGTAGGTGCCGGCCGCGAACTTGTTCTCAGGCAGGATCGGCGTGTCGGTGCGTCCGTCATCATTGGTGACGGCTTCGGCGATTTTCCTGTGTGAGTTGCCCGATACCCGATACAGCTTGATTTCAATACCGGCTGCCGGCCGGCCGCTGGCCGTGTCCAGCACATGCGTTGTCAGTTTGCCTTTGCCCATTTTCCCCAACCGCGGTTCGACGTCGTCTTTTTTGAGGAACTCGCCCTTGCCGCAATCCTTCAGGACCTGACAAATCCTCCCGCGCGCGATATTCCAGCCTTTAGTTTTCGCTTAATCTGGCGTTTTGGCAATGGTTTGACACTCAGGTAATCCCCGATGACCGCATTTCCTCCCAACTATTACCCCCGCGACATGATCGGCTACGGCGCCAATCCACCCGACCCGCAATGGCCGGATGGCGCTCACGTCGCCGTCCAGTTCGTGCTCAATTACGAGGAAGGCGGCGAGAATTGCATCCTGCACGGCGACAAGGCGTCGGAAGCCTTTCTGTCGGAAATCACCGGCGCGCAGCCATGGCCGGGCCTGCGCCACTGGAGCATGGAATCAATCTACGAATATGGCGCGCGCGCCGGCTTCTGGCGCATCAGGCGTACATTCGAAGAGGCCGGCATCAAACCCACGGTCTACGGCGTCGCCACCGCATTGTCGCGCGGGCCCGAACAGGTTGCCGCCATGCAAGAATCAGGTTGGGAGATCGCCTCGCACGGGCTGAAATGGATCGACTACAAGGAATATGGCATCGACGCGGAACACGCCGACATGGAAGAGGCAATTGCCATCCACGAGGCGGTGACCGGGGCAAAGCCCAGCGGCTGGTACACAGGCCGCTGCTCGGTCAACTCGGTCGATATGGTCGCCCGCAAGGGTATTTTCGACTGGTGCTCCGACACCTATGACGACGACCTGCCCTACTGGTACGACGCGCATATGGCTGACGATGACGGCGAGCCGCTGCTGATCATTCCCTATACGCTCGACAACAACGACATGCGCTTCGCGATTACCGCCGGCTACGACCACGGCGAACCCTTCTTTCAATATCTCAGGGACGCCTTCGATGCGCTCTATGAAGAAGGCGAACGGGGAGCGCCGAAGATGATGAACGTCGGCCTGCACTGCCGAATTGTCGGCCGGCCCGGCCGCATCGGCGCGCTGAAGCGTTTCATCGAATACGTCAAAGCCCGCGACCATGTCTGGGTACCGACGCGCAGCGAAATCGCAGCGCACTGGCGCAAGGTCCACCCCTATGCCACGCGCGCTCATCCCTCCCGCATGGCGAAGGATGCCTTCATCGCCCGCTATGGCGGCGTCTTCGAGCATTCGCCCTGGATCGCCGAGGGTGCATGGGAAGCGGGCCTTGGCCCGGCCAACGATACGGCGCCCGGTCTGCATGCGGCGCTCGCCCGCGTGTTTCGCTCGGCTTCTGCCGAGGCCCGCCTCGGCGTATTGAATGCCCATCCCGACCTTGCCGGCAAATTGGCCGCGGCGAAGCGATTGACTGCCGAATCGACCTCCGAGCAGGCTTCCGCGGGTCTCGATTCCCTCACCGACGCCGAAAAAGCGGCCTTTACCGGGCTTAATTCCTCCTATATTGCCAAATTCGGCTTCCCCTTCATCATGGCCGTGAAAGGCCGCAGCAAGGACGACATCCTTGCCGCTTTCCGACGCCGGGTGGAGCATGACCGGGAAACTGAATTCACGACCGCCTGCACCGAAGTCGAGAAAATCGCATTGCTGCGGCTGAAAGCCATGCTGCCTTGAGCAACGGGAAGGGCAGGCGGCAAGAGGAAACGACCAACACGGCTTGAGAAGAAAACAACAATGGTCCAGCCCATCACCGCAAAAATGCCGCAACTGCCGGATTTCGCCAACGGAACCATCAACCTTGCCTCGGCACGCCACGGCGCCAGGGGCATCTACTGCACCGACGAATTCTTCGCCCCGCTCGAACGAATGCTCAAGGACGAGCCGCCAACCTTCCTGCCGGCCGAATACGACGAGAACGGCAAATGGATGGACGGCTGGGAATCGCGCCGCAAGCGCGTTGCGGGCCACGACTGGGCGATCATCCAGCTTGCCCGTCCCGGTCGTGTGCTCGGTTTCGACGTCGACACGACCTTTTTCACCGGCAACTACCCGCCCGAATGCTCCATTCAGGCCGCATTCTGCGAAGGCGAACCCGACGACGAGACCCATTGGACGGAAATCGCGGCGAGGACGCCGCTTGCCGGCGACAGCCATCATTTCATCGAAAATGCCGACAGCGAACTGCGCCAGAAAGTCTGGACGCATTTGAAGCTGCACATCTACCCCGATGGCGGCATCGCGCGTCTGCGCGTCTATGGCGCGGCCCATTTCGACTGGGCGAAGGTCGGCAATGACGACGAGGTCGATCTCGCGTATCTGTTCCATGGCGGACGGGCGATCGCGTGGTCCGACGCCCATTACGGCTCGCCCGAGCGCCTGCTTTCGCCCGGCCGCGGCGTCAATATGGGCGACGGCTGGGAAACCTCCCGCCGTCGTGGCCCCGGCCACGACTGGACCATTGTCAAGCTGGGCCATGCCGGGATCATCGATCGGGTCATCGTCGACACCGCCTTCTTCAAGGGCAATTATCCCGAGACCTGCCAGATCAGGGCTGCTTACCTGCCCAACCGAATGGGGCCGTTCAAGGAGGACGAGGTCGAGGTGTCAACGGAGTGGAAGGTGCTGTTGCCGCACCAGAAGCTGACCATGGACCACCTCCACGAGTTCGCTTCCCATGTCGATCCCGATTTCGGCCCGGCGACCCACATCCGCTTCGAGATCCATCCCGATGGCGGGGTCAGCCGCCTGCGCCTGTTCGGCAAGGTGTTTCGTCAGTAGATACGAAAGACGCTCGAATTCCGGCCCGACGAGCAATGAGAAGGAATACGCCATGACCCATCCAGCCATCGCATCCGGCAGAACAGCCGTCATCACCGGCGCAGCCTCGGGCATTGGTCTCGCCACGGCGAAGGCACTTGCCGGAAATGGCATGGCGCTGGCACTGGTCGACCTGCCGGGCGAAAAGCTGGATGAGGCTGCCAGAACCGTCGGCGGTTTGTCGGGCGAAGCGCCGTGCATCGCCGTCGGCGCGGACGTCTGCGACCGGGCCGCCGTTGAGGCGGCGGCGGCAAGGGTTGCCGCCGAAATGCCGCCTGTTACCTTGCTGATGAACAACGCCGGCATCGGCCGGTCGGCTTCCGCGCTTGGCGATATCGAAACCTGGCAGACGGTCTTCGGCGTCAATTTCTGGGGCATCCTGCACGGCACGCAAACCTTCGCGCGCCAAATGCTGGCGCACGGCGAACTGGCGGCGATCGTCAACACCGGCTCCAAGCAGGGCATCACGCTGCCGCCCGGCAATGCCGCATACAACGTCGCCAAATCCGCGGTGAAATCCTATACCGAACTGCTGGCACACGAACTGCGCAACCTGCCCAATCCGACCGTCACCGCGCATCTGCTCATCCCGGGCTGGGTGCATACGGGGATCACCGCCAGACCCGGCGCGCCGAAGCCGGACGGTGCATGGACGCCCGAAGAGATGGTCGAGTTCTTTCTCGACCGGCTGGCCAGGGGCGACTTCTACATTCTCTGCCCGGACAACGACGTCACGCGCGAACTCGACGAGAAGCGCATCGCATGGATGGCAGGCGATGTGATCGAGAACCGACCGGCCCTGTCGCGCTGGCATCCCGACTGGGCGGAGAAATTCAAGGCCTTCGTCAGCAACTGACCGCTATTGCTTCAGCGTGTAGCGATCCGGTTCCTCGAAGAAATCGATCACCTTGGTTCCGGCAGTGAGCCTGACGCTGTGCACCGCACCCGCAGGAATGGAATAGCTATCACCAGGCCGGCAGATCTTTTCCACGCCATCGACCGTCAGCCCGACTTCGCCTTCCAGCACCGTGCCCCATTGCGCGCCATGTGAATGCGCCGGCACGTCGAAATCGGCAAGGAATTCGAAAAACACCAGCAACCCGTCCTTCGATGACAGCGCATGGCTTTTGACCATCGTCTCGTCGAAAGGCACGTCAGCCTGCGGCAGCCCCAGAATGAATTCAGGCAGTTCCATGGTCTTCTCCTCCCTGCAGCCGCCATTGCTGCATGTTCAGCGTTGCGAAAAATCGTTCGGCTTCAGCACATAGGCCTTGCCGAACCCGCCATTCAGATGCGCGCGTTCCAGCTTCAGCCGGTAGAAATGAAAATCGGCGAAGTCGACGTAAAGCTGCGCCTTGGGATGCTGCTTCAGCCAGGTTTCGCGCAGGCCCGCCCGCTCCGGCGAGGCGTTGTCGAGCCGTTTCATCCGCCCGATAAGCGTGACGCGCGGATGGGCGAGCGGGTCGCCCTTGCCCGGTTCGCCGATCAGGATCGACGCACGATCGTTTGCCGCCAGCGCCTTCGAATGGAAGGACAGGTCCGAGGCGAGCGAGATCACTTGGTCGTCGGCGTCCGTTCCCACAGCAATGCGGCTGACCAGCGGCATGCCGGTTTCCGGCTCCAGCACGGCGAGCGCCCCGTAATGGGCCTCGGCGACCAGCAGCCGCGCCATTTCGCGCGCTTCGTCATCGGTCGGCCTGATCGGATCGATCTTCTTCGTCACGAGCACACCTTACACGATCAGGCTCGCCAGGATATCGTTGTCGGTAATGTCCTGGTAGCGCATGCCGCTTTGCGTCAGTTTTGCCTTCAGCTTGTTGAAATTCTCCGGCTTCGATGTCTCGATGCCGATCAGTACCGAACCGAAATTGCGCGCCGATTTCTTCAGATATTCGAAGCGTGCAATGTCGTCTTCCGGCTCCAGCATGAACAGGAAATCCTTCAGCGCCCCCGGCCGCTGCGGCATGCGCAGGACGAAGTATTTCTTCAGGCCCTCGAATTTCAGCGCCCGTTCCTTGACCTCCGGCAGGCGCTCGAAATCGAAATTGCCGCCCGAAGTGATGCACACGACATTCTTTCCCGCGATCATTTGCGCCGGCACGCGCTTCAGCGCATCGACCGACAGCGCCCCCGCCGGTTCCAGCACAATGCCTTCATGGTTGAGCATTTCGAGCATGGTCGCGCATAACCCGTTGGTCGGCGCCAGCACCACCTGGCTGACGTCGAAGCGTTTCAGCGCATCGAAATTGAGCCCGCCGATCCGGGCCACCGCCGCCCCGTCGACAAAGGTGTCGATCTGTTCCAGCCGCACGCGCTTGCCCGCCTTCAGGCTCTCGTAAAGACTCGGCGCCTCGTCAGGCTCGACGAAAACAAATTGGGTAGCGGGGCTTTGTTCGGCGAAATAGCGCGTCACGCCGGCGGCCAATCCCCCACCGCCCACCGGCAGGATGACGAGATCGATGGAAGCATCGGCCCCTTGACCGGTAAATTGTTCGGCGAACTGCTCGGTGATCTCTTTAGCCACCGTCGCCTGCCCGGTAATGATCCGTTCGTCGTTGAAGGGCGGCACCAGCACCGCGCCTTCCCTTTCGCACCAGGCGATCGCCTCGCCATAGGCTTCGTCGAAACTGTCGCCGGTGAGCCTGATCTCGACATTGTCCCCGCCGAAGACCTGCGTCTTCATGATCTTCTGCTGCGGTGTGGTGACCGGCATGAAGACGACGCCATGCTTGTCGAAACGTCGGCAGGCGAAGGAGAAGCCCTGGGCATGGTTGCCGGCCGAAGCACAGGCGAAGCGCTGCGGCGGATCGCTGCCGGCGAGTGCTTCGGAAAAAAAGGTGAATGCTCCGCGTATCTTGTAGCTCCTGACCGGCGACAGATCCTCGCGCTTGAGATAGACGCGCGCATCATGCTTCTCGCTCAGATACATGTTGAGCTGCAGCGGCGTCGGCGCGAGAACCGTGCCAAGCTGTCGATGCGCAACGGCAACCTGCTCGCTGAAGCCGGTCATTGTCGAACTGGTCATATTGGCGCCCATGGCGGTTTTCCCATCTGGTTTGTTATTGCCGGAAAACACCGGGAGCAACACTACCGGTCAACATTTGTTCCCAGCCGTGTTGAGAAATCCGGCGGTCACAGTGCGGACATGTTGACGCGTGATATGCCTGTACCGGACCAGAATGCGCGCATCCCGCCCATTGGCCTCCATTGGTCATAGGGAGATTGCATTCGAGCATCTTACGTCTTAGTAAGAATTCAGGAGGTGACGACACAACTGAGGTCCGCTACGCCGTCATCCGATTTGAACCATTTCGCAAACCCGGTTCCGGGAGTGGACGAGTTTCCGCCCCGAAATTCCAGACAGGGAGTTACCATGAGCATTGAATCCGCAACCGATTCCATCCGTTCCAAGGTGGGCGACAATTCCGGCCTCGGCGCCACGGTGAAATTCGACATGGGCGATGAAGGCGCGATCTTCGTCGACGGCATGTCCTCGCCCAATTCGGTAACCAACGACAACAAGGATGCCGATTGCACCGTTTCCTGCTCGCTCGAGACGATGGAAGCTCTGATCGCCGGAGACCTCGACCCGACCGCCGCCTTCATGCAGGGCAAGATCAAGGTGGCCGGCGACATGGGCGTCGCCATGCGACTGTCTTCCGTGCTTTGATGGCTTTACTGCTCTGAAACCTGCTTTTGGTCAGGAATGAAAAGCCCGGGCGGTTCGTCCGGGCTTTTTCATGCCGTGCAGGCCTCGCACAGCCCGCGCAGTTCGATGGTCGTTTTCGCCAGTTCGAACTTTTCCGATCTGGCCCAGTCCTCCAGCAGGTGCGCCACCTCGTCATTGGTGAATTCGGCGACCATGCCGCATTTTTCGCAGATCGCGAAGGCGATGGTCCCATGCGCGCCGCATTCATCCTGCCGGCAGGCGACAAAGGCATTGAGGCTTTCGAGGCGGTGCACCAGTCCGAATTCCATCAGCTTGTCGAGCGCGCGATAGACCTGCAGCGGCGCGCGGAAGCCTTCGCCGCGCAGCCGGTCGAGGATCGAATAGGCGCTGAGCGGCCCTTTCGCATCATCGAGCGTATCCAGGACGAGACCCTGATTGCGGGTCAGCTCGTCCCGCTCGTGCGAATGTTCATGCACGCTCATGTCATCACGCTCCTTCGTCCGAGGCCGGGGAACGTTTTCCGATTCCACCAACTGGCGCAAGGCTGACAACAAACAGCACCAGCGCCGCGACAACGATGGAGGGACCTGAAGGCGTATCCCATTGAAGCGAGCCAAACAGGCCGACGACAACCGCCACCGCGCCGACCGCTGCGGCAATCAGCGCCATCTGTTCGGGCCCCGAAGAGAACTTCCGCGCCGTTGCCGCAGGAATGATCAGCAACGCGGTGATCAGCAGCACGCCGACGATCTTCATGGCGATCGCAATCACCACTGCCATGGCCAGCATGAAGACAACATCCGTCCGCGCGGGATTGCCGCCTTCGGCCAGCGCCAGTTCGCGATTCACCGTGGCGGCGAACAGCGGCCGCCAGATGAATGCCAGTACGGCGATCACCGCTGCACCACCGCCATAGATGATGGCAATATCGGTCCAGGATACGGCGAGAATGTCGCCGAAAAGAAAGCCCATCAGGTCGATCCTGACCCAGGTCATGAAGGCAAGACCGACGAGGCCGAGCGCCAGCGCAGAATGGGCAAGCAGGCCGAGCAGCGCGTCGGAGGAGAGCGACGAGCGCTGTCTGAGCGCCAGCAACGCCATGGAAACGACAGCGCAGACAGCAAAGACGCTCAGGGAGAAATTGATCTGGAACAGAAAGGCGAGCGCCACGCCGAGCAGGGCCGAATGCGACAGCGTATCGCCGAAATAGGCGAGCCGCCGCCACACGATGAAGCAGCCGAGCGGTCCGGCCACCAGCGCAACACCAACTCCGGCGATCAGCGCGCGGGTGAAGAAGGTTTCAAACATCGTGACGCTCCTTCGCCGCACCGCGCGCATGTCCGTCATGCGTCCGGTCATCTTGCTCATGATGTTCGTGATGACCGTCGTCAGGGTGGCAATGCTCCGTTACCGTACCGTCGGCATGGCGCACCCGTCCATCCGCCAGATGGGTGTGGTCGTGATGGTGCTCGTAGACGGCGAGCGTGCGTGCGGCCCGATTGCCGAACAGCTCTTGATAGACATTGCTTTCGGCCACCACCGCCGGCGTGCCTCGGCAGCACACATGGCCGTTGAGGCAGATCACGCTGTCGGTCGCCGCCATCACGATATGCAGATCGTGAGAAATCAGCAGTACGCCGCAATGCAGCCGGTTGCGCACCTTGCCGATCAGCTCGTAAAGCGCCACCTCACCGGAGAAGTCGACGCCCTGCACCGGTTCGTCCAGCACCAGCAGATCGGGTTCGCGTGCAATGGCACGGGCAAGCAGCGCGCGCTGGAACTCGCCTCCCGACAAGTGCCGCATCTCGGCTTTCCTAAGATGCGCGATTCCGGTCTCGTCGAGCGCGGCCATCATCTTTTCCGTGTCGAGCGGTGCGGTCAGCCGCATGAAACGCTCGACATCGAGCGGCAACGTCCAATCGATCGACAATTTCTGCGGCACGTAGCCGATCTTCAGTCCGCGCGCCCGCATCGCACTGCCTTCATTCGGCCGGTCGATGCCGAGCGCCATGCGCGCGGTGGTCGATTTGCCCGACCCGTTCGGCCCGATCAGCGTGACGATCTCGCCCGGTGAGACGGAAAGGTCGACGCCGCGCACCAGCCAGCGCCCGCCGCGCCGCAGACCGGCCTGATCGAGTCGGACAAGTGGTTCGTCACTGGATTTTGCCACGCCATTTCCCCGCGCGGCCCGCTGAACTTCATTCGCCAATTCGAATTTCCTCGTCTCTGCGCGTATCAGCGCTTGCCAGCCTCTATGCCATACGTTATAGCATAACACAATTGATGTAATAACATAACATGCCATCGTTTCTGGCTGTCTACCTGATGAGACGACAATGGAGTGCCTGCATGCCATCCATACGCCTTGTCGCCGCCGCCGGCGCCATTCTTGTTGGTCTCACACTCAACGGACAGGCCGCGCCGAAGGTGGTCGCCTCGATCAAGCCGATCCATTCGCTGGTCGCCTCAGTGATGCAAGGCGTCGGCACGCCCGACCTGATCGTCGAGGGTGCCAGTTCGCCGCATACCTATGCACTGCGCCCGTCCCAGGCGAGCGAAATCGAACAGGCCGATGTCGTCTTCTGGGTCGGCCATGAACTGGAACCCTTCCTCGAAAAGCCGCTCGAAAGCCTGGGAGGTAATGCTGAAGTGGTCGAACTGGCCGACGTGCATGGCCTGACCCTTCTGTCACCGCGCGAAGGCGGCGCCTTCGAACCGCATCGCCATGACGCCAACGAGCATGATAACGCGCATGGCGAGACCGATCCGCATATCTGGCTCGATCCGCACAACGCCGCCGCCATGCTGCCTGTCATCGAGGAGACGCTGGCCAGGACCGATCCGGCCAATGCCGCAACCTACAGGACCAACGCCGAAAAGACCGCTACCCGGCTGAACGATCTGGAGCGCAAGATCGACGCGGTAGTGACGCCGGTGAAGGACAAGCCCTTCATCGTCTTCCATGATGCCTATCATTATTTCGAGAATCGTTTCGGTCTCGCGGCTGCCGGCTCGATCACTGTCAGCCCCGAGGTCGCACCGGGCGCAGAACGCATCACCCAGATCCGAGCCAAGCTGGCCGATACGCACGCGGCCTGTGTCTTCGCCGAACCGCAATTCGAACCGAAGATCATTTCGGTCGTCATTGAGGGCAGTTCCGCCCGTTCCGGCGTGCTCGACCCGCTTGGTGCAACTCTCGAACCCGGCCCCGATCTCTATTTCAAGGTTCTCGACAATCTCGCGGGCTCCTTCCGCGACTGCCTGATGCCCGCCAGCTAAACAGGGTATCGCGGCGGCACCAGCGACGCCTGGAACCAGCTAATAAAGTTCAGGATCGAGAATACCGGCAGGCCGGTCGCTTCCCGAATGTCGGCGGCATAGGGCACCATGTTGGTGCATTCCAGCACGATGGCGCCGAGATCGGGATTGGCTTCTCTCAGCGCCAGCGCCGCCTCGACATTGTCGACCCGCGCCAACTCGACATCGAGTTCCAGTTCATTGTCGAGGATCGCACGGGTGAATTCTCGCGCGCCCTCCGTCGTCGCGATGGGTGTTCCTTCCGGCACGCCGGCCTTTTCGAGATGTTGATCCGTGAGCGCCGAAGCGGAGATGGTCAGGATGCCGGCCCTTTTGCCCGGCACCAGCAGCCGGTTGACGAGGCCAAGCTGCATCAGCGACGACGTCGCGACCGGCACCGGCACGGCGGCAGCCAGTTCCTCCTGGTAAAGCGCCAGGAAACCGCAATTGGTGGTGATGCCGTCGACACCGTCGGCGACCAGTTCGCGTGCTGCATCGATGAAAGCGTCGAGCAGACCTTCGGCGCCGCGCCGCACGACGCGATCCGGGCTTGCCCCGCGCACGATCTTGTAGTGAACCGGAAATGGCCATGTCAGCGCGTTGCCCATGTCGCCGGGAATGCGGGGAAAGCGCGCTTCCAGCATCAGGATTCCGACCGAAGCGCCATAGATCGCCCTGCCGCCTCTCGCTTTCGTTTTAGGCGCCTTCATGCTCGGCCTCCCTGTCGATTTGAACAGTCTTGTACAGGCATCGTCTTGTGTGACGCCCTGCCGCGATGCTTGTATGGCAGCTCGATGACTTGCCGACTGTCGTCTGACCGGCACCTATACCGCGGCATGTGCCGGCAAAGAATGGCTCAAAAAAAGATCGGCGCCAGCGAAAAATGGCGCCGGACCGGAATGCGCGAGGACAAAGCAGATGACGGCCCATGTCGGCGATCGCGTTGCCAACATCATGAACGGCGCCGAAGCCATGGTGCGCCTGCTGCAGGCCCATGGCGTCACCCACATGTTCGGCCTGTGCGGCGACACCACCCTGCCCTTTTATGACGCGCTTGCCCGGCTCGACCATGGCATCACCCACATCCTGACCCGTGACGAGCGCCATGCCGCCTACATGGCCGACGCCTATGCGCGGCTGACCGGCAAGCCCGGCGTCTGTGAGGGGCCGTCGGGTGGCGGCGCGACCTATATCCTGCCCGGCGTGGTCGAAGCCAATGAGAGCTCGATCCCCATTCTCGCCATCACCACGGATGTCGCAACGACTTCCCGCGGCAAATACCCGCTGACCGAACTCGATCAGGTGGCGCTTTTCCGCCCGCTGACCAAGTGGAATGCCACGCTCGACAATGCTCCTTCCATGCCGGCCATGGTGCGCGCCGCCTTCCGCGCCATGACAACCGATACGCCTGGCGCCGTCCATCTCGCCTTCCCCTTCGACACGCAAAAGGCAGGCATCGATCCGGAAAGCGTCTGGGCTGATCCGCACCACGCCTTCTATCCCGCCGAGCCTGCCGCGCCGGAGATGGATGCGATCCGGGAGGCCGCCGACCTACTCGCCAACGCAAAATCGGCAATCGCGATCTGCGGCGGCGGGCCAGTGGTCACCGGTGCATTCGGCGCGCTCGGACGACTTGCCGAACTGCTTGACTTGCCGATTGCCACCACCGTCTCGGGTCAGGGTATCATTGCCGAGACCAACCCGCACGCAATCGGTGTCGTCGGCTCCAATGGCGGCGTACCCTCGACACGCGCCGTCGTCGACGAGGCCGATCTCGTGCTGTTCATCGGCTGCCGCGCCGGTTCGGTGACGACCGAACGCTGGCGCTCGCCGAAGCCCGGCACGAAGATCATCCACATCGATTCCGATCCGATGGTGATCGGCGCCAATTACAGAACCGATGTCGCAATCTGCGCCGACGCCAGGCTGGCGCTCGAGGCGATGGTGGCCGAACTCGAGAAACACAACGGCCTTGCCGGCAATAACGGCAAGGCGCGCGCGGCTAAGGCCTGGGCCGGCAAACTCTCCCAATTCGAACCACTCGCCGCGAACAACGACAAGCCGATCCGTCCGGAACGGATTATCGCTACCTTGCAGCGCCTTCTGGACGACGACGCCATCATCTGTGCCGACCCGGGCACGCCCTGCCCCTATTTCTCGGCGCATTACCGCTGGCCGAACGCCGGCCGTCATTTCATCACCAACCGCGCCCACGGCGCGCTCGGCTACGCACTCGCCGCCTCGATCGGCGCCCATGTCGCCCGACCGGACGCGAAAATCGTCGCGGCGATGGGCGACGGCTCGTTCAATTTCTGCTGCGGCGAATACGAGACGATCACGCGCCACAACATGCCGATCACCTCGATTGTTTTTTCCAATTCCGTGTTCGGCTGGATCAAGGCCGGCCAGAATGCCGGTTTCGGCAAACGCTTCTACAATGTCGACTTCTCCCGAACCGATCATGCCGCCGTCGCTTCCGCCTTCGGCGTCAAGGCCTGGCGCGTCGAGGATCCGAGCGAACTCGAACCCGTTCTGAAAGAAGCGCTTGCCCATTCTGGGCCGACTCTGGTCGATATCATTTCCCAGCCGCTGCACGAGGCCGCCGCCCCGGTTTCGGAATGGATCGCGTGAGGGAAGGCGCACGCTGGCACCGTCATGTTCGGGCCTGTCCCGAGCATCTGGTGGCTCCCTGCGTCTAAACCGATACTCCGGGATTCTTCAGATCCTCGGCACAAGGCCGAGGATGACGCCGGGAGGGGCCTGCCCGCCTGCAAGGCTACTCACCTGTACATGCTCCACTTTAATTTCATTGATAATTTGTTGACAAATTATCAATGTGTGACACGATGCCTGGACAAACGCGACGACAACAACAGATCGCGGAGAGGGGAATGGCGGCCGACAGCAAGTCCGCATCCGGGGGTGGCAGGAAAACGGTCGCAATTATCGGCGCCGGCATTGTCGGCGTTTCAACAACGATCTGGCTGCAGCGCGACGGCCATAATGTCATACTGATCGACCGTGCCGGCCCGGCCGAGGGCG
>JAJDOK010000071.1 GCA_022340185.1 Salaquimonas sp.
CGTCGCCAATCGACACCGCATCGTCCGGCGCATCGGTCGCGGCAAAGAAATGACCGCTCTGCTTGCGGCATTGGTTGCAATGGCAGGCGACGACCGGCCGCATCGGGCCGGTCACCGCAAACGAGATCGCGCCGCACAGGCACGATCCCCGTCGAACTTCGTCCATTATCCGTCCCCCTGATTGCCAGCACGGCCATCACGGGAACTTTTACCGGATCGGTACTACCTTGAAAGTGCCAAAAGCGTCAGCCGGCTGATCTATTGGGCCATGGCTGCCTTGCTGGCGGCCTCCAGATGCATGGCACAATCGTCATCCATGCCGCCGGCCATCTTTTCCTTGGCCATGTCGAGTTCCATCTTGGCCTTTTCCATGTTGGCCTCGGGCGCCATCTTCACCTGTTCGGCGACCTTCATGACGGTATCGTTGTCGCATTTCATCATGTCCATGGCTCCGGCCGATCCGGCACTGACGAAACCGAGAACTGCTGCAGTCGCGATCATTTTCAACATGTCATACCTCTTGCGGTTGCATTTCACCCAATATCAGGCTGGCGCAACGCTAGAGGTTCGCGGCGATCACGCGTAAATAAAGAGCGCGTCATTCACGCGATTGTTTCCGCGCGTGATCGAATCTGGCCGCAAAAAACGCCGGGCGCGGATTGCGCACCCGGCGTCCGGATTTACGGATTTTGTGAGAGCGAACCGGTCAGGCGCTCGCCGCCACCTTCTGTTCGACCGCCGGCTGCTCAACCTGCAGCAATTCGGCGATCAGGAAGGCCAGTTCCAGCGACTGGCTGGCATTGAGCCGCGGGTCGCAATGGGTGTGGTAACGGTCCTTCAGGTCTTCCTCGCTGACGGCGCGCGCGCCGCCCGTGCATTCGGTCACGTCCTTGCCGGTCATCTCGAAATGCACGCCGCCGGGATACGTGCCTTCGGCGCGATGGATCTGGAAGAACTCCTGCACCTCCTGCAGCACGCGATCGAACGGCCGTGTCTTGAAGCCGGTCGCCGACGAGATCGTGTTGCCATGCATCGGATCGCAGCTCCACACCACCTTGCGGCCTTCGCGCACGACAGCGCGGATGAGCCCGGGCAGATGATCTCCGACCTTGCCGGCGCCAAAGCGGTTGATCAGCGTCAGCCGTCCCGCCTCGTTATCCGGATTCAGGATATCGATGAGTTGCAGCAGGTCATCCGGTGTCATCGACGGGCCGCATTTGACCCCGATCGGGTTCTTGATGCCGCGGAAATATTCGACATGGGCATGGTCTGGCTGGCGCGTGCGGTCGCCGATCCAGATCATGTGGCCCGAGGTCGAATAATAGTCGCCCGAGGTGGAATCGACGCGCGTCATCGCCTGTTCGTAACCGAGCAGCAGCGCTTCGTGGCTGGTGTAGAAATCGGTCTCGCGCAGCCGCTGATATTCGTCGGCCGAAAAACCGACCGCCTTCATGAAGCGCAGTGTCTGGCTGATCCGGTCGGCCAACTGGCGGTAGCGGTCGGACTGAGGTGAATTGTCGATGAAGCCGAGCATCCACTGATGCACATGCTCCAGATTGGCGTAGCCGCCCTGGGCAAAAGCGCGCAACAGGTTCAGCGTCGCCGCCGACTGGCGGTAGGCCATGATCTGGCGTTCCGGATCGGGAATGCGCGCAGCGTCGGTGAATTCGATGCCGTTGACGATGTCGCCACGATAGCTCGGCAGCGTCACCTCGCCCTGCGTCTCGGTCGGTGAGGAGCGCGGCTTGGCGAACTGTCCGGCGACGCGGCCGACCTTGACCACCGGCTTAGCCGCGGCAAAGGTCAACACCACCGACATCTGCAGGAAGAGACGGAAGAAATCGCGGATATTGTCCGCGCCATGTTCGGCAAAGCTTTCGGCGCAATCGCCGCCCTGCAGCAGAAACGCCTCACCCTCGGCCACCTGGGCCAGCCCCTTCTTCAGCGCACGCGCTTCACCTGCAAATACCAGCGGCGGATAGCTGGCAAGCCGGCCTTCGACGGCGGCGAGCGCTTCGGCATCTGGATATTCGGGCACCTGTACGATCGGTTTCGAACGCCAGGAATCGGGGGTCCACTTCGCGGCCATGGCCGCCTCCTTGCATCAAACTGGTTACTGCAGTGGCGGAACGCTCGCGCGCCCGCGCCTTTGGAATGCGGCGTTATAGCGATGCATTCCCGCCGCGTCACCCCAAATGTCGTCGGGAATGACGTTGCGGCAGGTAGCTACGGGGAGGCAAAGCGCACCCCCGCCTGTTTCAGCAGATCGTCGAAACGCGAGGCTGTGTGCGGGTCGACCGTCACGGTGCGCTTGTAGATCGGCTGATGGCGGTCGGCGACGATGGCGCGATCGAACCCGATGGTGGTCTCAAAAAAATGCAGCAGGCCCTCCTCGCCGAATTCGGCAAGGAACCCGGCCATCACCGCATCGAGATAGCTTTGCAGCAGCATTGGCGGGCTTTCTTCACGCGCGCGCCGTCGACCGACATAAACATAGAGTTCGTCCGGCAATTGCTCGTGCACTTTCTCTTCGGGCCCAATGAAATCCAGCGCATCGCGCGCAATTCTGACCCGGTCGTAGCGCGCCTCGCGCTCATCGACGCTGGCCAGGTGCTCGACCCTGTCGATCACAAGCATGCCGAGGATCGAACTTTCCGCATGTTCATGAACGGTCAGCAGCGCGATATCGGCGGGCTCGACACCATCTTCGCGCGCCTGCCAGTGCCTCCGCCAGCCCTGCAGGCTGGCCGGCACACTGGCCATGTAATCGGTTGCCAGCGTTTGCCGGTTGACCAGCGAACCATAGCCGAAATAGCCGACCAGACCTTCGCTCATGAAAGATTCTTCCCTTTGATTTCCGTATCTATGTAATACCGCCGTTCGGGCTTCACCAGATGCTTGACCCTTCCCCGACGACGCGTATCGTCACGCCCCATGGAACACATCACCGTACCCACCGAAGACGGCCAAGACCTGCCTGCAACGCTGTTCGAGAGCAATAGCGGCACGCGCGGAGAAGGACCCGCCATTCTCATTTCCTCGGCAACGGCGGTGCCGCGCAAGATCTACCGCCATTTCGCGCAATATCTCGCCGACAATGGCGCGCGGGCGGTGTTGACCTACGATTATCGTGGCATGACCAGACCCCATGGCGCGCGCCGGCGCCAGCTGCGCATGTCGGACTGGGCGATCCATGATCTGCCTGCCGCTGCAAAGACGCTGTCGCGGCATTGCCCCGACCATCCCATCGCCGGACTTGGCCATTCATTCGGCGGCCAGGCGCTAGGCCTGTCGGGCGCCGCCGACCGTTTCGTGCGCTACATGACGCTTGCCGCCGGCTCCGGTTACCTGCCGCTCATCAACGACACCGCCAAACTCAGGCTTTCGATGAACGTGTTCGGATATCCGCTGGCCTGGGCGCTCGGCTATCTGCCCGGATGGGCCGGCATGGGCGAGGACATACCGTTCGGCGCGTTCGACCAGTGGCGGCGCTGGTGCAATTCGCCCGATTATTTCATGTCGGACCCGTCGCTGCCCGAAACCGGGCGTTTCGCGTCGGTCACCATTCCGATGGTCGCCGTCGGTTTCGAGGACGATCCCTGGGCGACGCGCGCCGCGATAGAGGCATTGGTGTCCTGGTACGAATACGCCGACATCAAGATCAGATGGTTCACACAGAAGGAAGCGGGCAGACCGGTGGGGCATTTCGGCTTTTTCAGGCCCGAGCAAAGCGAGGTGCTGTGGCCGCAGATCGCCGACTGGCTGATCAGGGCCTGAGTCCTAGTCCACCCGCTCGCCGTTCACGATCCGGTAGGACGGCTGATACATGGTGACCAGTTCTTCGGCCGCCGTCGGGTGCAGCGCCATGGTGCGGTCGAAATCGGCTTTGGTAGCGCCCATCTTGAGCGCAATCGCCAGTGTCTGCGCCATTTCGCCAGCTTCCGGACCGGCGATATGGACACCGATGACGCGGTCGTTATCAGCATCGACGATGATCTTCATCACCATTTTCTCGTCGCGGCCGGCAAGCGTGTTCTTCATCGGCGTGAAACGGGCAAGGAAGATGTTGAGCCGTTCGTACTCCATGCAGGCGGCATATTCGGGAAGGCCGACCGTACCGATTTCCGGTTGCGAGAACACGGCGGTCGGGACAAGTTCATGGTCGGGCGAGGTCGGATTGTCCCTGAACTCGGTCTCGATCAGGCACATCGCCTCGTGAATGGCGACGGGCGTGAGCGCCATGCGGTCGGTGACGTCGCCGACGGCGAGGATAAACGGCACGCTGGACCGCGAGTATGGATCGACCTTGATCTCGCCCTTGTGGCCGGTCTCCACACCTGCCTTTTCGAGCCCCAGTCCGGCGGTATAGGGCAAACGCCCGGCCGCCAGCATCACCGTTTCGCAGTCGATGACCGTGCCATCGTCGAGCTTCACCCGCCGCCCGAAAATGCCGCTCGCCTCGACCTCGGTGAAATGGCGGTTGAGGATGACGCGAACGCCGCGCTTGATCATGGTTTCCTGGACGAGACCACTTACATCGTGATCGAAACCGCGCAGGATGTGGTCGCCGCGATAGATCAGCGTGGTGGTTACGCCGAGGCCGGCAAAAATGCAGGCGAACTCCACCGCGATATAACCGCCGCCATAGATGACGATCGCTTTCGGCAGGCTTTCGAGGTGAAAGGTCTCGTTGGAGGTGATGCAGTGCTGGTGCCCGGGCAGCGATTCGAGCTGATTGGCCACGCCACCGGTCGCAACCAGGATACGCTCCGCGCTGACCGTACGGCCCTGACCGAGAAGGTGGATCTCGTGCGGCCCCTCGAACACGGCGCGGCTTTCGAAGATTTCTGCGCCGTTGTTTTCAAGTCCCCTGCGGTAGAGCGCCTCCAGCCTGGCGACCTCCGTGTCCTTGTTGGCGACCAGCGTCGGCCAGTCGAACTCGGCCGGCCCCGCCCGCCAGCCGAAACCGGCTGAATCCTCGAACGCCTTGCCGAATTGCGAGGCGTAGACGAAGAGTTTTTTCGGTACGCAGCCGCGAATGACGCAGGTTCCGCCGAACCGGTATTCCTCGGCAATCCCGACGCGTTTGCCCAGTCCCGCGGCAAGCCTGCCTGCACGCACACCGCCCGATCCGCCGCCGATGACGAACAGGTCATAATCATAGGCTTCGCTCATGTGATGCGGCTCGTCACTTCAACCCCGATCCGGATTTGCCCGGCATTCGCAAAAAAGAGGCGCGGCTACGCGCACGTCGGCTATTGCATACCGGCTTCCTGGAGTTTCTTGGTGACTCCCTGCTGCAGATCGCGCCGGATGCCGTTGGTCCACACGCGCGCGGCCTGATCGATGGAACGTGCCACCACGGGCGTTTGCTCGATCAGTTTCTTGCCGGTTTCAGAGGTGTAGAAGGCGGTGATGGCTTTCAGTTCGTCGATGGTGAAGATGCGAGCGTAGGCGCGTGCCACCTCGTCTTCAAGATCGCCACGGCGCGGGGCGAGCGAGATCGCCACTTCGTCAACGATGTCGGAAATCTGGTCCGCTTCGTCAGGACGGTTGGCAATCAGCTGCTTCTTGGCGTTTTCGGCCAGGCTCGGGAGTATGTTGTCCAGCGTCCGGGTCGATTTCGAAGCGGCCACCGCCTGTTTGGCAATCTTCAACTGCTCTTCCGAGACTTCCTGCGCCTGTGTGAAATTCGCTGCCATAACGACAAGAACAAATGCCGCGGCAAGGCTTGCCATCACATGTGCGAAACTTCTGGATCGGTACATTTTCCTGGTCTCCACTAAATTCTCAAGTCGGTTCGCCGGATGCCGCGCTCCTGCGCAATTCGCGTATGCCCGCTTCCTCGGCGACAATCGCCAAGTCGGCCATGCCGATGAACAGACCATGTTGCACGACGCCCGGAATGTCGAGAAGCGCGCGCGACAGCGCCCTTGCGTCACCAATGCGGCCAAAAGATGCATCGATCAGATAATGGCCTTCGTCGGTAACCAGCATTTCATCTCCCTGCATGCGCGCCTTCAGCGCTTCGGGCAAGCCGAGGCCGCGCGCGACGCGGGCGATTGCCAGTTTCGTTGCCTGGAAGCCGAAACGGTTCACCTCGATCGGCAGCGCAAAGGCGCCAAGCGTTTCGACCAGCTTTGAGGCGTCGGCGATAACGATCATGCGCTTCGAGGCAGCCGCCACGATCTTTTCGCGCAACAATGCCGCGCCGCCTCCCTTGATAAGGCTCAATTCCGCATCGATCTCGTCGGCGCCGTCGATCGTCAGGTCCAGTTCGGGCTGGCTGTCGAGCGTCGACATCGGCACGCCGTGTTCCTCGCACAGCGACTGGGAACGGCTCGATGTCGCCACGCCGACAACCGAAAACCCTTCCGCGACACGCCTCGCCAGTAGCCGGATGAATTCTTCCGCCGTCGAACCCGTGCCGATGCCGACGCGCATGCCGTCCTCGACATGTTCCAGCGCTGCCCGCGCGGCGGCGATCTTCAGGTTGACGCTCATCTCGATCCGGTTGTTTCCGTGAAGCCACACTTGCGGCAGATGCCGGGGTCGCGCTCCGCCTATCACGGCGATAGCGCGATTTCCAGTCCGCAGGACATCGCTGTCGCTACTGCGACAAGGCGGCGTTTGCATCGGTTCCGTCCAGCATCTACATCTGGCCTTCCGATCATGCAGCCGACATCCGATACATGCCCGCTTCTCCCCCCCTGCTGGTCCTCGACCTCGACGGAACCCTGGCAGACACCAGTCGCGACCTTCTTCCCGTCCTCAATCGCGTGACGGCAAAGGTCGGGTTGCCCCCCATCGGCATGGAAAATGTCGGCCAAGTCGTCGGTCATGGCGCCAAGGCGATGATCGCGCGCGCTTTCGCCTTTCACGATCAGCAAGCAGATGACGGCCTGGTCGACCGGCTGTTCGACGATTTTCTCGTCGATTACGAGGCCAATATCGCCGTCAACACCGTTCTGTACGAAGGGGCAGCGCAAGCACTCGATCGCTTTGCCGAAAATGGCTGGCGTCTGGCGGTCTGCACCAACAAGCTGGAACATCTTGCCCGCCAGCTTCTCGACGCGCTCGGCCAGTCCGGCCGCTTCGCCGCGATTACCGGCGGCGACACCTTCGACTATCGCAAGCCCGATCCCCGCCACCTGACACGGACGGTGGCGCTGGCTGGCGGCGCTCCGGGAAAAACGATCATGGTCGGCGATTCGATAACCGACATCACGACAGCCCGGTCGGCGCAAATCCCCGTTATTGCCGTCGAATTCGGCTATTCCGACATTCCCGCAGACGAATTGGGCGCCGATCGCGTGATCGCCCGTTTCGCCGAACTTTGGCAGGTTGTTGGTGACCTGACCGCGGACGTCGGCTGGTAGTCATCCGAAGCGGCAAGCCGGCCGGTAACTCAGCCAGCTGATGCCTCCCGATAGAACGATTCGGCCCCGTCGCTTTCAGTATGGCGGCTGGTCAGCCAGTTCAGGAATTCGCCCACCGGCATCGGTTGGCCGATCAGATAACCCTGAACGCGATCGCAGCCGCCATCCCGCAGGAATTTCAACTGCGCCTCGGTTTCGACTCCCACAGCCACCGTCTCGTATTCGAGGCTTTTGGCGAGCGCCAGGACGGCACCGATGGTCCTGCGGCCCCAGTCATCGCCCGACTCCTGAAGCGACTCGACGAAGGAGCGGTCGATTTTCACGATGTCGAGCCGCATGCGGCCGAGATAGGAGAGATTCGACTGGCCCGTCCCGAAATCATCGACGGCAATACGCACTCCTGCCCGCTTGAGCCGCCGGAAATGTTCCAGCGTACGGCGTTGATCGACCATCAGAGCTTCTTCGCTGATCTCCAGTTGCAGGTGCTCGGCCTTGATTCGGCAGCTCTGGATGGCATCCAGCACTTTTTGCGCGAAATCCGCTTGCTCGAACTGGGTGGGTGAAACATTGACGGCGACAGGCACATCGAAGCCGGCCTCGTTGAATTCGTGCACTCTCTCGCAGGCTGCCTTGAGCACCCAAGAGCCCAACGGAAAAACAAGACCGCTCTTCTCTGCGACCTTGATGAATTCGCCCGGATCGATCATGCCCTTCACCGGATGGCTCCAGCGCACCAGAGCCTCGGCAGAGACAATCTCGCCGGACCGCGCGTCGACGATCGGCTGGAAATAGAGCTCCAGTTCCTCGCGTGCCAGTGCCCGGCGAAGGTCCGATTCGACTTCCAGCCTCCTGGCCGCGTGCTGGTTGAGTTCATCCGAATAGAACCGGTAGGTGTTCTTGCCTTCCTCCTTGGCCTGATACATCGCCATGTCCGCGCTCTTGAGGATGGAATGATAATCCGATCCGTCACGTGGATAGGTGGCGATGCCGATCGAGGCGCCCAGGCTGACTTCCGTGCCGTCGACGATGAAAAGTTCGCCAGTCGCGGCAATGATCCGCCGGGCCACGCTCGCCGCGTCGGTTTCTTCGCGGATTTCCTCGAGCAGGACAGTGAACTCGTCTCCCCCGAGGCGGGCAAATACCTGCTTGTCGGAACCGGCCTCGCGCGGCTCGAATTCCTTTCCGTGCTCCCATGCGATCGCATCGTTGGCCCGGATGATCTTGGCCACCCGTTCCGAGAACTGCCTCAGCAGACGGTCGCCGACTCCATGACCCAGCGTGTCGTTGACACGCTTGAAACCGTCAAGATCGACGAACAATACCGCTCCGGAGGAACCGACGCGTTCGGCACGCTTGATCGCGCGGATTACCTCACCCTTGAAAAACTCCCGATTGGGCAACTGCGTGATGCGATCGACATAGGCCAGTTCGTAGATTCGCTCGATATCATTCCTGACCTTGCCGATCAGGCGCTGCAGCGATTCGCCAAGCAGCCGAACTTCCTTGAAGCCACCGACGTCCACCTTCTGGTCGAGATCGCCGTCAGCAAATTTCATGACCGCCCTGCGAAGTTTTTTGAGTGGTTGGGAAACCCGATTGGCCAATGCCAGTGACAGCAACCCTGCCGCGGCCAGAACCGGCAGGATGGCTGTCAGATTGGGCAGCATCACCGACAGGGCGGTATTGACCACGCTGGGGTTGCGTGACCAAACGGCAACGGAACCCACCACCCGATCGCCGGAAACCAGTGGCGTGGCGACCTCGACACCCTTTCCGCCGAACTGATGCTCGGTTTGCCCGGATCTGAGCGACTTCATCTGCATCTGTGACTGCATCGTGACCGGCAGCGGTGCAAATGTCGTTCCACGATTGTCGATCTGGAAATTCAGTTCACGATCGACCAGCGAGGCCCCGACCACATCCTTGTGGCTGCGCACGGCGGCCAGGACATTCCGCATTTCATCGAGATCGCCTTTCGCGAACCCTCCCTCGAGCGAGCGGGCGGCGATGGAAGTGATGGCCAGCGCATCATTCAGTTTTTCGGAACGCTCCCGCTTCATCTCGGTCGATGTGTCGACGACCTGCAGCGCAACGAACAGAGTCAGCCCCGTCATCGCGATAAGCGCGACGAGCTGGAACCTGAATCCGCCAAACTGTCTGTACAAGCGCTCGAGCATGAAACATCCAAACAGCGCGACAGCCAGCCAGGAGCCGCCCCGCCGTTTTCCGGGCTATCATTGCAGCGCCTAAATTCGGTAAACGAACGGGAAAACAGTACCTTCCACCGGCTGTATTCTCTTCTTAACCTTACCGGCGAGCCAAGCAAAAAGATAAAACTGAAGGATTTGTTCTCGCAGGAGAAATACTTCTCCGTCATCAATCTTCACGTCAAATCAGCCGACCAGCGCCAACCGGCGTTCGCCGGGCGCGAATGAGGCGATCCGGGCACGGACTTCCCTGTCGGCCAGGATGCGCCGATGGCCGAGCCCGTCAGCAAGGAACAGCCTGGCATTCGGCGCACAAGCGGCATAGGCTCTCGCCTCGCGCACCGGCACCTCCTTGTCGTCGGGAGCATGGATGATCAACGCGGGAATGTCGGTCTCGCAAAGCTGGCGCGCGCCGACGAACTGGTCGAGCGGCCGCCCGGCGATCCGTCCGATATGGTCGCTAAGCGCCTCGAAGCTCTTCGGCCCGAGCCCGATCGTATCGCCGAACTGGCGGAAAATGGCAGGCAGCGAATTCGGCGCGGAAATCAACACCAGCCTATCGGCGCCCACCGGCGCAATGCCGGCGATCGAACCATATACCGCATTGACGGCTACCGCCCCGCCGAAAGAATGACCGGCAATGATTTCGAACGGGCCGAACCGCTGTTCCACCGCATGGATTGCGGCAACCGCATCACCCATGTGAAGCCTTCTGCCGGGCGATTGCCCATGTCCGGGCAGATCGACGGCGACGACCGTGAAGCCGCAATCGCGCAGCGCGGCAATCACGCCGCGCATATGTTCCGTGCGCGAGCGCCAGCCATGGATGACCATCGCCATGCGCTTGTGCTGGTTGTCGGCGGCTGGAGAAAATTCGTGCGCAACCACAGTCTGGCCTTGATGGCTCGCCAGATAGTGCCGGCGTGCCTCGGCCATGAACGGTCCGGCTGCGTCGATCACCGCCTTTTCCCTGGGAGACGGTTTTGCCGGGTTCGGTGTACGGCAGAACAGGGCGAATGCCGCCCTGCCCGCGATACTTGGCGCGAAATGCTCAATTGTGCCAAAAAGGAATCGGATAAATGCCAGACCGAAGGTTGCCATGACGGTGCTCCCGGATTCGATCGCTGAAATAGTTCAAACATGAACAAACTGCAAGAGATTCAAAACCCGCCCTCCGAGGCATCTTCACCGAAATCCGCCAAGGCGCTGCCGTGGGACAATCCGCGATTCCGCAACTGGATCGCCGTCCTGCGCGCCGAAAAGGCCGTCGTTCGCGCCCTGACGCAGGCACTGGCGCCGCTTGACCTGAAGATCGCCCAGCTCGACGTGCTGATGAATGTCTACCGTCACCCCGACACCTCCCAGCACGAACTGGCGCGACGCCTGCTGGTTGGCCGCTCCAACATCACCATGGCGCTGCCGGAACTGGAGAAACAGGGCCTTTTGCGCCGCGAGGGCGACGCCAACGACAAGCGCATCATCCGTCTTTCGCTGACACCGAAGGGCGAAGAGAAGCTGATGCAGGCGCTCTCCCTGTATACCGAACTGCTCGACAAGGTGCTGGCCCAGTCGACGCCCAAGGAATGCGACACGATGGGCGATCTGATGCGCCGCATCGCCACTTCGCTCGAAAGCGAGTAAGCGTCATCACCTGCTAACCGGTTCGTGTCGCCGGCCACTCTTGACCGACTACTCTTGAAATGCGCGGCCAAATGCCCGAAATTGCCAAGTGAACACATCGGTGGCGGTCAGGCCCGTCACCTCTGCGGGAATCAGAGCGCCATGCATGTCCACTCCCTGAATGAACCGGCTTCGCAGAATCAGGCCCCGATGACCGATCCCTTCGGCCGCGCGATCACCTATCTGCGCGTCTCGGTAACGGACCGCTGCGATTTCCGCTGTGCCTATTGCATGGCCGAGGACATGACCTTCCTGCCCAAGCGGGATTTGCTCACGCTTGAGGAACTTGACCGCCTGTGCACCGTCTTCGTCGAAAAGGGCGTGAGAAAACTGCGCCTTACTGGCGGCGAACCGCTGGTACGCAAGAACATCATGCATCTCGTACACGCGCTCTCTCGCCATCTTGAAAGCGGTGCGCTGGAAGAATTGACGCTGACCACGAACGGTTCGCAGCTTGCCCGCCATGCCGCCGAACTTGCCGATTGCGGTGTGAAGCGCATTAATGTCTCGCTCGACACGCTCGATGCCGGCAAATTCGCCGCCATCACCCGCTGGGGCCGCCTCGAAAAGGTAATGGAAGGCCTCGCCGCTGCCGATGCGGCCGGCCTGAAGGTCAAGATCAACGCCGTCGCGCTCAAGGACTTCAACGAGGACGAGATCGCGCCCATGCTGGAATGGACGCATGGCCGCGGCTACGATTTCACCCTGATCGAGACAATGCCGCTGGGAGAGATCGGCGAGGACCGCACCGAACAGTATCTGCCGCTCGATCTGGTCCGCCAAAGGCTGGCGGAGCGTTATACCCTCAATGACATCCCGTTGCGCACCGGCGGACCGGCACGCTATGTCGAGGTCGCCGAGACCGGCGGACGTCTCGGCTTCATCACGCCGATGACGCACAATTTCTGCGAAAGCTGCAATCGTGTGCGCCTGACCTGCACCGGAACGCTCTACATGTGCCTCGGCCAGGAGGATGCAGCCGACCTGCGTGCGCCCCTGCGCGCTTCGGAAGGCAACGAACTCGTCGCCGAAGCCATCGACGCTGCCATCGCGCGCAAGCCCAAGGGCCACGATTTCGTCATCGCCAGGAATGCTGGACCGGCGACCGGCCGTTTCATGTCAACCACCGGCGGCTAGCGCCGCCCCCACCTTCACCCGTCCTTGAAATGAAAACCTGGCCCGATTGGCCATCCGTGCCGGGCAGCCATGCGTTATTCTGGCGTGACAACAATATCTTTTATGATAATCCGGTCCAGCTGCTCCCGAATGCAGCTTGCCGGAATATGCACGTAGCCGGTCCTGCCGGGGGAAAGATCAACCGCAGACAGATTGCGGCCATGGCGTTTCTCGGAGATCGGTTCGAAGGCGCACGCGGCCCGTTGTGCAAGCGCGCCTGTTGAACCGAAAGCCTTTGATGCCAGCTCCCAGCCCCGCCTCGGTATCGCAAAATCTGCGCGCCGCCGCCTTCATGACGGTCGGCATGGCTGCATTCGCAGTCAACGACAACACCATCAAGTCCTTTGCCGGTGAACTGGGGATCGGCCAGGTCATCCTGTTGCGCGGCATCATCGCCTCCTGCCTGATCTATGTCCTGGCCAGGCAATTCGATCACATGCTGCCGATCTCGGCCATTCTGCAGCGTAAGCTGCTCATACGCTCAGGCGCCGAGATGGCCGCGACCTTCCTCTTTCTCACCGCACTCTTCCACATGCCGATCGCCAACGCCTCGGCCATCCTGCAGGCCCTGCCGCTGGCAATCACGCTTGCCGCGGCACTCTTTCTTGGCGAGCAGATCGGCTGGCGCCGCCTGACGGCGATTCTCATCGGCTTTTTCGGGGTGCTGGTCGTGATCCGTCCCGGCATGCAGGGCTTCTCCACCTATTCGCTCTATGCGCTTGGTGCGGTTGGAGCCTGTGTCGTGCGTGATCTGACGACCCGGCAGATGCACGCCCGCATTCCGGCATTGTTCATCACCTTTTCGGCCTCCTTGTCGGTAACCGTGCTGGGTGGCGCGGTGTCGCTGTTTGAGACCTGGCAGCCGGTCAGCTCCGGTCAACTCGGTCTGCTCGTCCTTTCCGCGCTGTTTCTGCTGATCGGCTACTATTGTGTCATCAATTCCATGCGCACGGGCGACATCGCATTCGTCTCGCCCTTCCGCTATGCCGTCCTGCTGTTTTCGATGATCGGCGGAATGATTTTCTTTGGCGAATTCCCCGACGCCGTGACCTATCTCGGTTCGGCAATTATCGTCGCCACCGGCGTCTATACCCTTTACAGAGAGCGCGTCGTTCACCGCCAGGCTATCACGCCCCCCGCTCCCATGCGTTCCTGAAGGCTTTCATGCATCAGCCCCGTTTCTTCGACCGTATGTCGCATCCCCACATCGCAACGCTGATCATGGCGACAGCGTTCGGTCCGGTGGCGATGAATCTGTTTCTACCTTCCATGCCGTCGATCGCTCACTATTTCGAAACAGAAGATGCCGTCGTGCAGCTTGCTGTGTCGCTCTATCTGGCCGCGACCGCTGTACTGCAGCTTGCAATCGGCCCCCTGTCCGATCGGTATGGCCGCCGGCCGATCCTGCTGGTCTGCATCATCGTCGGTTTGATCGCGACTCTTGGCGGCATTTATGCGCCAACCATCGAAATCTTCCTTGCCGCACGTATTTTCCAGGGCACCGCCATTGCCGGCATGGTGATCAGCCGGGCCGCCATTCGCGACATGGTCGATACCGACGAGGCGGCAAGCCGTATCGGCTACGTCACCATGGCCATGGCACTTGCGCCGATGATCGGTCCGGTCGTCGGTGGCTATCTTGCCGAGATCTTCGGCTGGCAGGCGACCTTCTGGCTGATTTTCGGTTTCGGCCTGGCAGCCTTTTGTCTCGTGTGGGCCGATATGGGAGAGACGATCCATTCGCTTAGCGGCAGTTTCAGATCGCAACTGCTGGCCTATCCCGAACTCATCCGATCCCGGCGTTTCCTGGGCTATGCATTGACTACCGCCTTCGCTTCCGGCGCCTTCTTTTCCTTCGTTGGAGGCAGCCCTTTTCTCGCCAACGACTTCTATCATCTGCCCGAGTCGCATCAGGGCTACTATTTTGCCCTGGTCGCAGCCGGTTATGTCTGTGGCAACTATCTGTCCGGGCGCTATTCACGACGTTTCGGCATCAATCCGATGAGCGTTGGCGGTGGCGTAGTCTCATCTGCCGGCATGCTGTTGGCGCTTTTGTTCATTCCCTTGGGCTGGAATCACCCGATCGCCTTTTACGGACCTGCCTTCAGCATCGGCATCGGCAACGGTATGACCATGCCGAATGCCACTGCGGGCCTCGTCAGCGCCCGCCCGAGGCTGGCAGGCTCCGCCTCGGGTCTTGGCGGTTTCATTCAACTGGGCGGAGGTGCGTTTCTGTCGGGGCTTGCAGCCCAACTGCTCGGCCCCGAATCCGGACCGCTGCCTCTCGTTCTCATCATGCTCGTCTGTTCGCTTCTCTCCATGGTGACCGCGCTCTATGTTGTGTTCGTGGCGAGAAGCCTGGCCCGGGCGGAGCAGGCAGGCCTCGAACACAGCCATTGACGCGGTTTCGGACAGAGCATGAAGGACGATTTGGCCAAAACGGAAATCCTGGGCGTCATCCTCGCCGGCGGTTTGTCGCGGCGCATGGCAAATGCCGACAAGGACCAGATCGACAAGGGCCAAGTCGACAAGGCGCTGATGGAACTGGTCGGCAAACCGCTGGTCGCTCATGTACGCAACCGCCTAGCCCCGCAAGTCGCCAACCTGATCCTCAGTACAAACGGCGATCCGGCCCTTTTTTCCGGCTTCGGTCTGCCCGTCCAGCCCGATACGATCGCAGGCCATGCCGGACCGCTCGCCGGCATCCTCGCCGGCATGCGCTGGGCACAGGCGAACACGCCCGAACTGCACTTCATCGCCACGGCGGCAGTCGATACGCCATTCTTCCCGGCCGATTGCGTTGCCCGACTGGCCAGGGCTTGCGCATCGGCCGAGAATACGATCGCACTTGCCGTCTCGAATGGCCGACGCCATCCTGTCTTCGGCTTGTGGCCGGTCGCGCTGGCTGATGACCTTGATGGCTTTTTGCGTTCCGGCGAGAACAACAAGGTTACGCGCTTTGCGCAGCGCCACCGTCACGTCGACGTGACCTTTGAAACGGACGGCGATCTCGATCCCTTTTTCAACATCAACACACCGCAGGATTTCAAAATCGCGCAGGACCATGCAAAACGGACAATCCATGCCCGATGAGCGCAGACTGTTCGGTGTCACAGGCTGGAAGAATGCCGGCAAGACCACGCTAGTCGCCGCACTCGTGCGTGAACTGGCCTCGCGCGGCTACATCGTCTCCACGATCAAGCACGCCCACCATTCCTTCGATATCGACCATGAAGGCACCGATTCCTGGCGCCATCGCAAGGCCGGTGCACAGGAGACGCTGCTCGTCTCACGCCTGCGTTGGGCGCTCATGCACGAACTGGACGAGGACGAACCGCCGCTGGAGGTCCTGATCGAAAAGCTCGCGCCCTGCGATCTCGTGCTGATTGAGGGCTACAAGCGCGAAAGCCACGAAAAAATTGAGGTCATCCGCGCCGATAGCACGACCGATCAGCCGCGCTGGCCGGATGACGGCACCATTGTCGCTCTGGCTGTCGCCGAGCGCCCGCAGGGCTGCACCCTGCCCAATTTTGACCCCGATGATGTCCCGGCAATCGCCGATTTCATCCGGGACCGCCTGTCATTGCCCGCAGCAGGCGGACGCCGTTCGCTCAAACAGCGTGGATAGGCCTGGTCCGGCATTGCGGCCATTGCGGACTTTCCAACCCGGTGCTTCAATTGCTACGGGAGCACGACTGGGAGGAATCACCATGGCATTCGACCGGCAAATGAGCAGGCGTGCATGAGCAGCGCCGTCACGCTGCCCTATTGGCTGGTCGTCCTGCTTGTGATCTTCGCGGTTGTCGGCGTGGCCGACCGCATTCTGGCGCCATCGGTGCGCTGGTTCTTCCGCCGGCGCGTCAATCTGACGATCGACAAGCTGAACCAACGCCTCGACCTGGGGATCGGCCAGTTCAAGCTGACCCGTCGCCAGACGCTGATCGACCAGCTCATGTACGACGCCGCAGTTGTCGAAGCCGTTGACACCGAAGCCAAGGAAACCGGCGAACCGCGCGCCTCCGTCATGAAGCGCGCCGAGCGCTATGCGCGCGAAATCGTGCCGGCCTTTTCGGTTACGACCTATTTCGGCTTCGGCATCCGCATCGCGCGCTGGGTGTCGGAATTCGTGTACCGGGTGCAACTTGGCTATTCCGACGACGAGGCTCTGAAGAATATCGATTCCAATGCCACGGTGGTTTTCGTCATGAACCACCGTTCGAACATGGACTACATACTCGTGTCCTACATGGCCTCGACGCGCGCCTCGCTGTCCTATGCCGTGGGTGAATGGGCGCGCATCTTTTTGTTGCAGAGCCTCATCCGCTCCACGGGCGCCTATTTCATCCGCCGCAATTCCGCCAATCCACTCTATCGCCGTGTGCTGGGCCGCTACGTCCACATGGCAACCGAACAGGGTGTCACCCAAGCCGTCTTTCCCGAGGGCGGCCTTAGCCACGACGGGCGCCTGCGCGAACCGCGTCTGGGACTGCTCGGCTACATGACCGCGAATTTCGATCCCGCATCGAGCCGCGATATCGTTTTCATCCCGGTCGGCATCAATTACGACCGTGTGATCGAGGATCGGATCCTCACCTCCTCCAGCGAACGCGAGGTTACCGGCCGCAATTTCCGTATCGGCGCGAGTTCGATCCTTGGCTTCGTCGGACACCTCATCAAGCTACGCCTGCAAGGCAGGCTATACCGTTTCGGCTATGCGTGCGTCAGTTTCGGCCGGCCCGTGTCGTTCCGGGCCTGGCTGCGGCGCAATGCCCTCGATTTCCACACTCTCTCGCGCGAGGAGAAATTCGAAGTCATCGCCAGGCTCGGCCATCACCTGATGAAGGAGATCGGCATCATTGTCCCTGTCCTGCCTGTGGCGCTCGCCGCGCGTGTCTTCCTCGCCGAGGGCAGGAACTGGATGGGCGAACTGGAACTGAAATCACGCGTATTCGAGTTGATCGAGGCGTTCGAGAAGCATCATGCTCATGTGCTCATCCCGCGTTCGGACCGCGACTACGCCGTCACCACCGGCTTGCGAATGCTGACTCTGCGCCATCTGGTCGAGGAAAACGCCGAAGGCCTGTACCGCGCAAACCCGAAGGAACGTGTGCTGCTCGAATATTACGCCAACTCGATCGCACATCTGATGTGAGGAAGCCGGAGTCAGATGGCATGACTGCTTCATATGATACGATCGGCATCGACTACGCCAACCTGCGCAAGCCCGACCCGCGGATCGCGGCAATGATCGAGCGTGCATTGGGCGATGCGCGCACGATTCTCAATGTCGGCGCGGGATCGGGTTCCTACGAACCTCGAGACCGGTCCGTCACGGCCGTGGAACCTTCCATCGCGATGATCCGCCAGCGGGGCCCCTCCGCCGCGCCGGCGGTGCAGGGTTCGGCGGAAGCGCTGCCTTTCGAGGACGATAGCTTCGACGCGGCCATGGCCGTCAACACGGTTCACCACTGGTCCGGCAAGGCGAAGGGCTTTGGCGAGATGCGAAGGGTAACCCGTGGCCGGATCGTCCTGCTAACCTTCGATCCCATGTATCGCGACAACTGGCTCCTGGATTATTTCCCGCAGCTTGCAACCCTCGACGATGCGCAGATGCCGAAGATCGAAGAATATGAAGGTTGGCTCGGACCGGTCGACGTGACGCCCGTTCCCGTTCCCCGTGACTGCGTCGATGGCTTTCTCTACGCCTACTGGCGCAGGCCGCGTGCCTATCTCGATCCCGAGGTGCGCAATGCCATGTCGTCATTCCACACGATCGGCGACGCCTCTGTCGGGCTGGCGCGGTTGCAGGCCGATCTCGACAGCGGCATCTGGGCAGAGCGGTACAATACGCTTCTCGATTCCGACACCCATGACGTCGGCTATCGGCTGGTGACGGCGCGCTAGCGCCCCCTGCTTCACACCTCCACCGAATCCCCTGGCTGGATCTTCTTCACCTTCGAGCCATCGCCTTCCATCGCCTTGATGAAGGTGTCGGCCGTCTGGTCGATGATCGGGAACGTACCGAAATGGCAGGGCAGGATCGCCTCGAACTTGAAGAACCGCCGGCAGGCGAGTGCCGCTACGGCACCGCCCATGGTGAAGCGGTCACCGATAGGCACGATGCCGATCTGTGGCTGGTGCAGTTCCTGGATCAGCGCCATGTCGGAGAAAATGTCGGTGTCGCCCATGTGGTAGACGGTGGGCGCGTCGGCGAAATGCAGGACCAGGCCGCCCGGATTGCCGAGATAGAGATTGTTTCCCTCTCCGGTCTGCGTCGAGGATGAATGCAGCGCCTGGACGAAGCTTGTGGTGAAGCCGCCGCAATCGACGGTGCCGCCATGGTTGCCCGGATTGATCTTGTTGCCGTCGACGCCCTTGGCGACCAGATGCATGCAGATCTCGAAATTGGCGACCAGCATGGCGCCGGTCGCCTTGCAGATGTCGGCGGCATCGCCGATATGGTCGTCATGGCCATGGGTTAGCAGAACATGGGTCGCGCCTTCAGCGGGCCCTTCCCAGCCTCCGTCCCAGGATGGATTGCCCGAAAGAAACGGATCGATCATGATCGCCTTGCCAGCATGGTCGATGCGAAAGGCCGAATGGCCGTACCAGGTGATCTTCATGGGTGACAATCCTCCCTTGCAGCTGTTGGCGCCGGTTTGGCAGCCGATCTCGAAGCGGATAATAAGAGCCTCGTCACGCGCTGCAACCGGTCGTCATCAGTCATGTCCAATATTATCGATATCGAAAGCCTGAAGAGCCTGCACAGGCCCGGCCAGCGGCTGTTCGGCGTCGATCTCGGCACGAAAACCGTCGGACTGGCGCTGAGCGACGGTCTGCTCGGCGTGGCGACGCCCTATTATACGATCCGGCGCACCAAGTTCACAAAAGATGCCACCGAACTCGCCGCACTGGCTGAAAAGGAAGGTGTTTTCGCGCTCGTTGTCGGCCTACCGCTCAACATGGACGGCAGCGAGGGTCCGCGCGCCCAGGCCACGCGCGCCTTCGTCCGCAACCTTCAGGGCAGGCTCAACTTGCCGGTCGCGCTTTGGGATGAACGTCTTTCGACGGTCGCGGCCGAACGCGCCATGATCGAAGCCGATCTGTCACGCGCCAAGCGGGCCGAACGGATCGATGCCGCGGCGGCGGCTTTCATTCTGCAGGGAGCACTCGACCGTCTGGCAAGGCTGTGACGCTTTGCGGTTCGTCGCCGGCTTCGATCAATAGCAAGACTGTGTCGCCGACCGCATGATCCTCATGGCTTGCGGTCTGGCTGACGCTGAATGCAGCGGCCTGCCCTTCCAGCCAGGTTCGCAGTTGCGGATACCAGCCCGCACGCCAGCGAAATGCGGCAATTGCGCCAATCAGTGCGGTATCGATCGTGCAGGCCCATGCCGCCATCACCGGCACCTCGCCGGGTGGCACGCCAAGGGCGTTTCCGTAGACTTCGAAGACGAGATCGTGGAGACCGCGGGAAAAGAATATCGTGCCGAAGCTGATGTCGTAAAAGCTCAGCGCGTACCAACTCCAGAAGAGGCACAGGGGCACTGCCCACAAGGTTAATATGATACGCATGATCCCGTTTCCCTGACGCCATCATGCGGGCCATGGCCGGATCATGCAATCTTCACCGTTTCTTAAGGTTAACGCGCAATCGGGACATTGATTTCAAAGGGAAAACAGAAAGGCCCTGCTCACGCAGGGCCTTTCGCAGCGGGTAGCCGTCGGCGGACCGGCCTTAACCCGCTTCCCCCAGGTTGATGATTTCGACCCGGCGGTTCTGGCCCGATTGCGGTGCATCGGGGAATTTCAGCAGACGCTCGCCATAGCCTTCGGGGATCAGGCGGTCTGCATTGACACCCGCATAATTGACCAGGAAATCGTAGACCGCCCTTGCCCGTCGCAGCGACAGATTCTCGTTGTAGGCGTCGCTTCCGGCGGCATCGGTGTGGCCGGCGACAACGATGCGCGAACCGGCCAGCGACTGATCGTTCAGCGCTTCGCCCAGAACGATGAGCTGCTTGACGGAACCCGGATCGATCCGGTCCGAATCGTAGTCGAACAGGATTTCCAGATCGACACGCGCGTTGTCGGGATAATTGGTGCCGACCGTTTCATTTCCGCCGGCAGGCCGAACGTCGAGGCCGCGACCACTGGTGCTTGCAACCTGCACGGCTCCGGGGCTCTTCTTTGGCCCGGGCGCGCGGAACTGCTGCGCCTGTCCCTGCGGCGGCGGTGCACGGAATTCCTGCGCGCCGAAATCCTGTGGCGGCGGTGCACGCAATTCGGCGACAGTTCCATGCTGCGACGGTGGAGCGCGGCGTACGGCGATGTCGCCGGAATGATCGACCGGCCCGGGCACCCGCATCATCGCGGTGCCTGGCTGCGTTGGCTGTGGCGCCCTGCGCAGGACTTGCACGTTGGGCTGCGGGGCGCGATGGCGAAGCTTGAGCCGCTGATCCTGCTGCAGCATCAACTGCTGCTGGCCGGGCATGACGTTAACGGGCCGGCGGCGAAGCTTGTGGATGATTTGCTGCTGGGTGATGAACTGCTGGGCCGAGGCCTGGTGCGGCGCCGCAAGCGTGATCGGCGCCGCGAGGCCGAGAACTGCCAGAAAACAGATATGACGCCGGATGTTCATGATCGAACTCCCTTTCCTCGAAAAAGCGTCCCCGCCCCTGTCATGCCCCTTGGATGTCCCTTGCATAATCGCTCTCCAGCGGAACCTTCCGCCTGTTTCATTAACATGGAGGCTTTCGCTCCCGGCCGATGTGCGTTTCAGCACAACACGATCTAGCTCCCTGAAATGTAATCAAAAAACAGGATGGCACTGCCGTGGCGCATCTCGCCCTCGAGATGCTTTCCGGCGGCATCCCAGATTCGTAGCGACCCGTCGAAACCCGCGGAAATCATGTGCTTGTCTCCGGCGACGGTGAGGTTTTTCGCCCCTGCCGCCACGTCGCTGTGGGCGGCCAGCCTGCGTACCGGCCGATCCGAACCGATCTCGTAGAAAGACAATCCGCCATCGACATCGGCGACGACGTATTCACCGCCGCCCAGCACCTCGACGGAGGAAATCCAGCCCTCATGCCCCTTGAAGGCCGCCAGCACCTTGCCGGTCTTGAGGTTGATATGCGCGATCGTTCCGTCCTCGTGGACGGCGATGACGACTGCCGGGGACAGAAGCGCAATGTCGGTGATCGACTTGCCGGGGACCGTCGAGACCCTTGAAAGCACCGCTCCGTCGGAAAGCCGCACCGTTGCGATCGTACCGTCGCCGGAGGCTGACAGCGCCGCCTCGCCATCCTTGGTGATCAGGATCGGGCTGACAATGCCCGTATGGTTGCGCGCCTTCCAGAGCACATCGAAGTTGCGGTCGTCGACCGCCGCCATGTTGCCATCCTCGCCGCCAAGGATGAGCCTGTTGCCGGGAGCCTGCGTGATCGCCGTCACCCGGAAGCCAGGATAAAGCGCCGCCTTCTTCTTGAAGCCCGGGATGGCGTAGGAATAAAGCGCGCCGTCGCCCGTCGCGACAGCGATGCTGCGGCCATCGCCGGTGATCGCGACGGCGGAAAAATCGATCTTCTCGCCATCGAGTTCGGCAATAAGTCCCTGCGTGTGCGGATCCCACAGCCGGATCGAATCCTTTTCGCCCGCGGTTACCACCAGCGCACGCCCTTCGAGAGGCCCTTCATTGACCGTGACTTCCGGCTTTTCCGTCGAAGGCGTCTCCGCTGGCGGCAGGGAAGCGACCTGCTCGCCGGTTTCTTCACCGCCATTGCCCGTTGCTTCGGTGCCCTTTTCGGCGAAATAGAAATCGCCCAGCACCGCATCGTAATAGGCCGGCAACTGGCTGTGGCCGACCGACAGCGCCAGTTTGCGCACGCGCCGGCGCAGTTCGCGCGCCAGATCGACGAGATCGAGATCGGGATCGCGCATCAGCGGGATCAGTTCGCGGGTAAAGACGGAATTGGGATTGGCATCTCCCGTACCCAGCCGGTCGAGCGCGGCCTCGCCCTCATCGGCCGAATACATAACGAACGTGCCTTGCGGCGCCGAAATGCCGCCAAGCCCGCGTCCAGAGCCGAGGCTGCGCGCCGCCGGGTTGGAAAACGGATTGTTGCGGCATGCATCGATGACCAGCAGGTTGAGCTGCGGTTCGCGCGCTTTCAGCCGCGCGATAACGTCGTCAAGCGAAAGCGATTCGGCCTCGATATAGCCGGCTTCGCCGGTTTCGGCGTCGGGAATGTCGACCGGCAGCAGATAGTTCTTGCCCTCGATCTGCACGCCATGGCCGGCATAGAACACCATCGCGGTGTCGCCTTTTTCGATGCGTGAAGTGAAATCTGCAACCGCGCGGTTCATTTCGCGCCGCGTCGTATTCGTCGCGGTGACGACGGCGAAACCGAGCTTCGAAAGCTGGGCGCCGACCGCTTTTGCGTCATTGACCGCCTTTTGCAGCCTGGTGACGTTGGCGTAGTCATTGTTGCCGATGACGAGCGCCAGCCGCTTCGCCGCGCCGGCCTGACCGGCGGTGGCAAACAACAGTACAACAAAGATCACGGTTGCGAGCATTCGCATCGCATGCGGCTCCTGGCAGCAGATACTATCCGACACCGAAATAGGGCTTCTCGTGCGCGGGCAGATGTGCGCAAATGCACCCTGCCGTCCACCACGCGACTCCCGCCGCGCTGCATTCAGCCAAAATTCATCAAGAAATTCATGTCGATACTGCTCAACAGCCTGTTGCCCGTCTTCCTGCTTATCCTGCTCGGCGCCGGTCTTCGCGCCGCCCGTTTCATATCAGAGGATAGCTGGCCGGGGATGGAGCGGATTTCCTATTTCATCTTCTTTCCCGCCCTTCTGATCCAGACGCTCTACAAGGCCGATTTCGGCGAACTGGCCGCGACGCAGGCGGCCGCCGGCCTGTTCGCGGGAACCGTTGTCCTACTCGCGCTCATGCTGCTGGTGCGGCCGCTGCTACAGCCCGCGCTCGGCATCACGCCCGCGTCCTATTCCAGCCTCTACCAGGCGACGACGCGCTGGAACGCCTTCATCATTCTCGCCATTGCAGGAGAGATCGCCGGCACCAGGGGGCTGGCGATCGTCGCCATCGCCATCGGCGTGATGGTCGTGCCCATCAATGTCGTCAACATCCCGGTCGTCGCGATGCTCGGCGACAGGCGGGGTACTCGGGTCAATTCGTTGCTCCAGATCGCCGGCAACCCGCTGATCGTCGGCGTCGTTATCGGGCTGATTTTGAACTTCTCGGGCCTCAGGCTGCCGGCTCCGGCTGAAACCACGCTCGAATTACTGGCGCGCATCTCCCTGCCGATCGGACTTCTCCTTGTCGGCGCCGGCCTGAAAGTGCGCCTTCCGGGTGCGGCAGTCGCAACCGTCGCCGTCGGTACTGCGATCAAGCTTGTGCTCATGCCGATGGTCCTGGGTTTCGGTGCGTGGCTGTTTGGCGCGCGCGGCGATGATTTGATGATCGTGGCATTGTGCGGCGCCGGCCCGACCGCCATGAACGGCTATCTGGTCGCGCGCGAACTGGGCGGTGACGCGCCGCTGTTTGCCGCCCTCGTCACGGCACAGACGGTGGTGGCTTTCGCAACCATCCCGATGGTTATCATGATCGCCGGCTGGATCGGCTGACCGTTGGCAAAGATTGGCGCAAGGAGACTCCCGTTGACTCGGCAAATATCGGTTCCGGCAATCCCACCGCTCGGCTGGAGCCGTTGATCTTCAAAAGGAAGCAGTTTGATGGAATGGATTTTTCGTTCCGGCAAGGAAAACACCGCAGCGCGATCAGCCGATCGTGCGAGGATTATGACGCAACCCAGGACGCGAAATACCGGCGTTCAAACGATTCCATTTGAAGATGAACGGCTCTAATGTGACCTGATGTCCGACCACGCTCCCAGAAGGCTCGCCGCCATCCTAGCTGCCGATGTCGTCGGTTATTCGCGAATGATCCGGGCCGACGAGGAAGGCACCCTGACGGCGTTGAAGGCGTTGCGGACCGACATCATCGACCCCAGGCTCGAAGAACATAAAGGGCGTATCGTGAAACTCATGGGCGACGGGATGCTGGTGGAATTTTCCAGCGTCGCCGATGCCGTCCGGTTTGCCGTGAAGAACCAGGAATCCGTCGCGGAAAGGAATTCCGCGCTGCCTGCTGAAAAGCGCATCGAGTTCCGCGTCGGCATCAATCTCGGTGATGTGGTCGTCGATGGCGACGACATTCACGGCGACGGCGTCAATGTTGCCGCGAGACTGGAAGGAATTGCCGATCCCGGCGGCATCTGTGTCTCGGACGCGGTGCGCGAACAGGTGAAGAATCGTCTCGAAATCGATTTCGAGGACATGGGCGAGCGCGAAGTCAAGAATATCGACGAGCCGGTGCGCGTCTGGCGCTGGCGCAAGGATGGTCTTGCCCAAACCGGGGCGCCGGCAAATGCAAAGGCCGCCCCCATTCTGCCCGACAAGCCGTCGATCGCGGTCCTGCCGTTCCAGAACATGAGCGGCGACATCGAGCAGGAGTATTTTGCCGACGGAATCGTCGAAGACATCATTACCGAGCTTTCCCGCGCCCGCTGGCTGTTTGTGATCGCGCGCAATTCGAGCTTCACCTACAAGGGGCGCGCCGTCGACGTGAAGCAGGTCGGACATGAGCTCGGCGTGCGCTATGTGCTCGAGGGTTCCGTGCGCAAGGCCGGCAATCGTGTCCGCATCACCGGCCAGCTCATCGACGCATCGAACGGGGCCCATTTGTGGGCCGACCGTTTCGATGGTGAGATCGAGGACGTCTTCGATTTGCAGGATCAGGTCACGGCGAGTGTCGTCAGCGCCATCGCGCCAAAGGTCGAGCAGGCGGAGATCGAGCGGTCGAAGCGCAAGCCGACCGACAGTCTCGATGCCTATGATTATTACCTTCGCGGCATGGCGGGGTTCCACTCCTATACGAAGGAAGGCAACGACGAAGCGCTGGCGATGTTTGCCAGGGCCATGGAACTCGATCCCGAATACGCGACCCCTTTTGGCATGGCGGCGCGCTGCTATGGGCAGAGAATGGGCTTCGGCTGGGCGACGGATGCCGAATTCGAACACGCCGAGGCACTGCGGCTGGCACGCATCGCCACCAATATCGGACGCGATGACGCCGTTGCACTCGTCGGCGCCGGTTTCGTGCAAGTCATGTTCGGCGACCCGACAGAGGGTGCGGCGGTGCTCGAGCGCGCACTCGCGGTCGATCCCAATCATGCGTCAGCATGGCACATGAGTGCGTTGGCGCAAACCCTGGTCGGCCGGCCCGAGATCACGATCGAGCGCGCTCAACACGCCATCAGGTTAAGCCCCCAGGATCCACAGATGTTCGCCATGCAGGGTGTGCTCGGGTACGGCCACTTCTGTGAACACCATTACGAGGATGCGCTGGCCGCTGCCGAGGCCTCGCATCACGAGAGGCCGAATTTCCTGCTCGGCGCTATCGTGCTTGCCGCGACCAATGCCGCGCTGGGGAGGCAGGCCGATGCTAAGAAAGCCATCGTGGCAGTGCAGCGGATCAATCCATCGCTGCGGCTTTCAGACCTCCCGAACATGTTCAACTTGAAGCGGGCGCAGGATTCCGAACTTATGCGCAAAAGCCTGAGAACCGCCGGTCTGCCGGAATAGGCGACGGCAGATGCCTCAACTCGGATCGATTTCCTGGTCCTTCCACTCCTCCTCGTGAAATTCTTTCGAGGAGTTGGTTTTCGGGAATGGGATGTCCGGCACCGCAACGCCGAGGAACGCACATAACGGCTCCCATCCCTCGCTCACATCGAAGGTGAGCAGCCGTTCGGGAGCAATATTCGTCTGCACCTCGGCGATGTGCTCGCGGAAAATGCGCGTGGCATGCTCGCGATCGGTCATCCGGTCACCGAAGACCTGACGAACCACCAGCTCGTAAGCCATGTCCGCGATGGCATTCGGGTGCGGCGCCGGATGCTGGCCGCGCGCCTGGACGAAGGGGATGATCGTCGCCATCGCGCTGTCGAACCACTCGTCGGGATCGCGCACGGTCAGGATCACCTTCGCATCGGGGAAATGCGCCGCCAATTCGCGCCAGTATTTGGCGCCGGGCCAGTCGACCTGTGAGCGGTAATTGGCGAAAACCTCGTCCCAATCGACGGTTTCGCCACGTGACAGCGCCTCCCAGTCGGAAATGAGTTCCGGATTGTCGCGAACCTCGAACATGTGATGGCAGGGGCCGAAACCGAGATGTTCGAGCGCCAGTTTCAGGGAGTTCGTCCCGGTACGCCCGAAACCGGCGCCGATGATTTCCAGTGGCACGTTTTCCTCCCAGTCAGGCTAAATTCAGAATGGCGATCTTATCCGTTTGCGCGCGACAAACATCAAGAGAATTGGAGTCAAATCCTTGTCCGTACCCTTCAGATAAGCACAGGTAGAGAATTCGGAATCGGTTCACGATTGCGGATACAGCGTGTCGACGATCCTCGCGGTGTCGTGGCGGTTGTCGAGCATGCCATAGGTCGAGCGCCACAGTCCGCCGAGCCGCGTCTCGACGAACAGATCGGCGATCTCGCCGAGGTCAAGCCGTCTCAGTTCCGCACCGGCCGCCGTCAGCGCCAATTGCTCGGTCAGGATGCGTGCCGAACCGTGATCGCTGCCCGCCATGCTGGCGGCAGTCCGGATTACCTCGACCGTCTTGGCGGCGCTCTTTCCGCCCAGATCGGCTTCCAGCGTGTCCAGCACCGTGCCGAGTGTGTCGCCGTCCCTGGCGATGACCCGCATCACGTCGAGGCACATCACATTGCCCGAGCCTTCCCAGATCGCATTGACCGGCGCCTCGCGGAAATGGCGCGCCAGATTGCCCTCCTCGACATAGCCGTTGCCGCCCAGGCACTCCATTGCCTCGCCAATCAGCGGCGCGGCCGACTTGCATACCCAGTATTTGATGACCGGCGTCATCAGCCGCGCATAGGCGGCCTCGGCGGGATCGTCTCGCATCCGGTCGAAGGAGGATGCCAGCCGCATGGCGAGCGCCGTGGCGGCCGCCACGTCGAGCGCCAGATCGGCCAGCACGCGCGACATCAGCGGCTGGTGCGCCAGCGTCTCGCCGAATACCTTGCGGTATCGTGTGTGCTGCACGGCTTCGGCGACGGAAGCCCGCATCAATCCGGAAGAAGCCGTCGCGCAATCGAGCCGGGTCAGCGTCACCATCTCGATGATGGTCGGCACCCCCCTGCCCGGTTCGCCGATCAACTGTCCGAAGGCACCGTGGAATTCTACTTCGGAGGACGCGTTGGAACGGTTGCCGAGCTTGTCCTTCAGGCGCTGGAACTGCAGCCCGTTCGGCGTGCCATCGGGCAGGATGCGCGGGATAAGGAAACAGCCGAGGCCCGTCTGGTTGCCCTCCGCCATCTGAGCCAGCACCAGGAAGGCGTCGCACATCGGCGCCGACATGAACCATTTGTGCCCGACGATACGGTAGAGCCCGTCGCCCAGCGCCTCGGCGCGTGTCGTGTTGGCGCGCACATCGGTCCCGCCCTGCTTCTCGGTCATGCCCATGCCCAGCGTGATCGCCGATTTGTTGATCGGTGGCTGGTTGGATGAATCGTATTTGCGCGAGCGCGCGCGCGGCAGCCACTCGTCGGCAACCTGCGGCGTGCCGACGAGCGCCGCGATCGCCGCATTGGTCATGGTGATCGGGCACAGATGGCCTGTTTCCGTGCCGGCGGTCATGTAATAGCGCGCCGCGCGGATCAGATTGCGCTTTCCGGCCTCTTCCTTGTCGTCGTCCCAGATCGAACAATGCATGCCGGCCGCCATGCTCCTGCGCATCAGGGCATGATAGGCGGGATGGAACTCGACGATATCGAGCCGATTGCCCTTGGCGTCATGGGTCTTGAGGGTCGGCGTATGCTTGTTGGCGAGCCGCGCCAGCTCATAAGTTTCCAGGTGCCCGGCCCAGCCACCGTGTGATTCGAGGTTCTTTTTCACCGCCGGGGGAATGTCGCCGACGATACGCTTGAGCAGCGGATCGGCTGTCCAGGCGTTGTGCCCGCCATAGATCGGCGACTGGTTGAAGACCGCATGAGTGTCGAGAATGGATTCGTTCATGCACCCAATCTAGCGTTTCGCGCCACCATTGCCCAATACAAAGATGGTTACGCGAAGGATGAATAGCCAACCAGGCGGCCTAAGAGGCCGCAGACCAATGTGCATATTTGGCAGGTCGCGCCCGCGCAGGCCATAAGCGGATCGAATTGGCCGTGAGCGAATAAATGAAAAAGGTGGGTGTAAACCCCAACCATTCACCGACCGGCTTGGCAAGCGCGACCAAGCCGCCTATAGGTTCCGCTTTAATGACCGATCCCCTTTCAGACCGTTTCAGACACCGTCATCTGCTGGCCATCTCCGATCTGTCGGCGGACGACATCGAATTCCTTCTCGAAAAATCGGCCGAAGCCGTCTCGGTTTCCCGCCAGTTGAACAAGAAGAAGCCGGTCCTTCAGGGCCGCACGCAGATCAACCTGTTCTTCGAATCCTCAACGCGCACGCAATCTTCCTTCGAACTGGCGGGCAAACGGCTCGGCGCCGATGTCATGAACATGTCGGTCGGTTCCTCCTCGGTCAAGAAGGGCGAGACACTGATCGACACGGCGATGACGCTGAACGCCATGCAGCCGGATCTGCTGATCGTGCGCCACCAGTCGGCCGGCGCCGTCGAACTGCTCGCCCAGAAGGTCGGCTGCTCCGTCATCAATGCCGGCGACGGTGCGCACGAACATCCAACCCAGGCGCTGCTCGATGCGCTGACCATCCGCCGCCACAAGGGCGCGATTGCCGGGCTTACCATCGCGATCTGCGGCGACATCCTGCATTCGCGCGTCGCCCGCTCCAATATCCTGTTGCTGAACGCCCTCGGCGCACGCGTCAGGGTTGTTTCTCCGTCGACCCTGCTGCCGGCCGGCATCGAGCAATTGGGGGTCGAGGTCTTCCGCAACATGGCCGACGGCCTGAAGGACGCCGACGTCGTCATGATGCTGCGCCTGCAGCGCGAGCGCATGGCCGGCGCGTTGATCCCCTCGGTACGCGAATATTTCCGCTTCTTCGGCCTCGACGCCGAAAAGCTTCGCTATGCCAAGCCCGATGCGCTGGTCATGCATCCCGGCCCGATGAACCGTGGCGTCGAGATCGCCTCGGAAGTCGCCGACGGCCCGCAGAGCGTCATCGAGGAACAGGTCGAGATGGGCGTCGCCGTGCGCATGGCCTGCATCGAGGCACTCGTGGGCGAGAAAGGGTATCCGGCCAATGCCTGATCTCCGCCAGAACGGCGATTGCCCGATCATCATCAGGGGCGGTCATGTCGTCGATCCCTCCCAGGGCCTCGACGGTCCCGCCTCGATCCGGATCGAGAACGGGATGATCGCATCCATCCATCGCGGTGGCGGCGACCCCGGCGCGCCGGATGCGGCCGAGTTCATCGAGGCCGCCGGCAAGCACATTTTCCCGGGCTTCATCGACGCCCGCGTCTATGTCGGCGAGCCCGGCGCCGAACACCGCGAGACCATTGCCTCGGCAAGCCGCGCCGCGGCCGCTGGCGGCGTCACCGGCTTCGTCATGATGCCCGAGACGGACCCGATCATCGACGACGTGGCGCTGGTCGACTATGTGCGCCGCCTCGCTCGCGACAATGCCGTCGTCCATGTCTATCCTTCCACCGCCATCACCAAGGGGTTCGGCGGCGAGACGCTGACCGAACTGGGACTGCTGCGCGAAGCCGGCGCGGTGATGGCGACCGAGGGCAGTCATTCGCTGCGCAATTCGCTGACGCTGCGCCGCGCCATGACCTATGCCAAGGATTTCGGCCTGGTCATCGCCAAGGAAACCACCGATCCGGATTTGTCGTCGAACGGCGTGATGAACGAAGGGCTGATCGCAACCCATCTGGGCCTGCCCGGCATTCCGCGCGAGGCCGAGACCATTCCGCTGGAGCGCGATCTCAGCCTCGCCGCACTGACCGGCGCCAGCTATCACGCCGCAAAAATCTCCACCTCAGCTTCGGCGCAGGAAATCGCGCGCTATCGCGGCGATGGCGCTTCGGTGACGGCCGGCATCTCGATCAACCATCTTTCGTTGAACGAAAACGATATCGGCCGCTACCGCACCTTTTTCCGCCTGTCGCCGCCGCTGCGAAGCGAGGAGGATCGCCTGGCAATGATCGAGGCGCTGGCCAATGGCGTCATCGACATCATCGTCTCGAGCCACGATCCGCAGGACGTGGACACCAAGCGCCTGCCCTTCGCCGAGGCCGCAGCCGGCGCAATCGGGCTGGAAACCCTGTTTGCCGCCGCGCTCAGGCTCCACCATTCCGGCGAAATCACCCTCACCCGGCTTGCCGAATGCCTGTCGGCCAATCCCGCCAGGATTTTCGGCCTGCCCGGCGGCACGCTCGCCAGGGGAGCGCCGGCCGATCTCGCCATCGCCGATCTCGACCTGCCCTGGGTGCTGCGCGAGGAAGACATCGTCTCGCGCTCCAAGAACACGCCGTTTGAGGGCGCGCGTTTCACCGGCAAGGTGTTGCAAACCATGGTGGCAGGCCGCATAGTTTTCAATTCCTGATGGGGACGGGTTGCAATGGACGCTTTGGCAACGTTTCCGGGCGGGCTCTGGACCGCGCTCGCCGCCTTGCTGGCCGGTTATCTGCTCGGCTCGATCCCTTTCGGCCTGTTACTGACACGCATCGCCGGTTTCGGTGATCTGCGCGGCATCGGTTCGGGAAATATCGGCGCGACCAACGTGCTTCGAACCGGCAACAAGGCGCTGGCCGCAACCACCTTGGCGCTCGATACGCTGAAAGGCACGGCTGCCGTACTGCTGTGTGGCTATTTTTCGCCCGAGGCCGGTCTTGTCGCCGGGCTCGGAGCCTTTGTCGGCCATTGCTTTCCGGTCTGGCTGAAATTCAGGGGCGGCAAGGGGGTCGCGACTTTTCTCGGCATCCTGATTGCGGTGGCCTGGCCGGTGGCGATCGCCTTCGCTGCGATCTGGCTCGCCGTGGCGGCGATCACGCGCTACTCCTCGCTGTCGGCGTTGACCGCCATGACCGCCACGCCGGTTATTTTGTGGTGGTGGGCCGGCCCGGTTCCCGCCCTGCTCTTCGTCATTCTGGCCGCGCTGTCCTGGTATCGCCACCGTGCCAACATCGCCCGTCTGACAGCGGGAACGGAAAGCCGTATCGGTTCGAAAGGCTGACATGAACCCGGCGACAGACAAGGGCAGGCTCACGCTCTCCGATGAACAGCGGCTCGCCTGGCTCAGGCTCATCCGTTCCGACAATGTCGGCCCCGCCACATTCCGCGACCTGATCAATCATTTCGGCACTGCGGCTGCCGCACTCGAGGCCTTGCCCGAACTCGCCCGGCGCGGTGGCGTGGCTGCAAGAATCCGGGTCGCCTCCGAAGATCAGGCCGAACGGGAAATGGACGCTGCTGAGCGCATCGGAGCACGTTTCGTCGCCACTGGCGAACCCGACTATCCACCGCTCCTGCGCGGCCTCGATCACCCGCCGCCGCTGATCTGCGTGCGCGGCGACATCGCGCTGGCGCTCGACCCATGCGTTGCGGTGGTCGGCGCGCGCAATGCCTCGATCACCGGCGCCAAGCTCGCGACACGCTTCGCCGCCGGATTGGGCGAAGCCGGCTACCCGATCGTTTCCGGCCTGGCGCGTGGCATCGATGCCGCCGCCCACAAGGCGACGCTCGCGACCGGCACGATTGCCGTCTTCGCCGGCGGTCTCGACATGCCCTTTCCAGACGAAAACGCCGCTCTCGCCGGAGAGATCGTCGAACGCGGCGGTGCCATCGTCAGCGAAATGCCGATAGGCTGGCAGCCCAGATCGAAGGATTTTCCGCGCCGCAACCGTCTGATCGCCGGTATCGCGCTCGGCGTCCTCGTCGTGGAAGCCGCGAAACGTTCCGGTTCCCTGATCACCGCACGGCTCGCCAATGAAACCGGCCGCCAGGTCTTCGCCGTGCCGGGTTCCCCGCTCGATCCGCGCGCCGAGGGCACGAATCACCTGATCAAACAGGGCGCCACGCTTGTGACCGATGTTTCCGATATCGTCGAATCGTTGCAGCCGGTCGGCGGCGGCGAAACACAACTGCCATACCTTGCAGGCGAAAGTGACGATGAACCATGGAGGGAACGCGAGCCGGGCCCGGCTGGTGAAACCGATCAGGCGACACGCGAGGCGATTATCGCCGCACTCGGCCCCTCACCGGTCGAGATTGACGACATCGTAAGATTTTCAGGAGCCGGAATTGCCCAGGTGCAACTGGTGCTCATCGAACTCGACCTGGCCGGCAGGCTCGAACGCCACCCCGGCAATCGTGTTTCAATTCAGCCTTGATTCGAGCCTAACCCGAACCCGAAAGCAGCGTTCCCGCCTGTTGTGCGGACTTAAGGGCATCCGACGCTTCGATTGACGCCATTTCGAGAAGGTAGATCAGCATCGCAGCGTCAAGATCATTGGTGAGCTTGCACAATTCGCGAAGCATTTGTTCAATGTATTCAAGCTTGTCGACCCTATCACGCAGGATCGACAATTCACTGTTTTTTTCTGAATCTGGCACGGACACCCCACACGAATCTGCCGTAGCTTTTTTACCGCATTTACGAGGACGACCCCGTGCCTCCGCGACTGGATTCCAACAAATGGATTGGATTGATTCACACAGGAGTCACGGGCTCCCCGCATCATTTTTTACACTTATATATGTATGCTTGTAAACTATACTCTCTATAGTTGTAAACGGTATTTAAGGAAGTCAGATGCAAGGTGGGGCTTGACGCGGCGCGTACTACTCGCCAATTCAGGGGCGCGTTCGCTAAGACGCACAGGCCGTTCCGGCCATTGTCAAAGATAAGTTCATCCGCTCAGGAATTTTCATGACCACCAATGTGGTGATCGTCGAATCGCCGGCCAAGGCAAAAACCATCAACAAATATCTCGGCAGGGACTACACGGTCCTGGCCTCCTATGGCCATGTCCGCGACCTGCCGGCCAAGGACGGTTCGGTCCTGCCTGACGAGGATTTCTCGATGTCCTGGGCGGTCGACAACAAGTCGAAATCGCGCCTTGCCGACATCGCCAAGGCGGTGAAATCCGCCGACAGCGTGATTCTGGCAACCGACCCGGACCGCGAGGGCGAGGCAATTTCCTGGCACGTTCTCCAGGTGCTTAACGACAAGAAGGTTCTGAAGGACAAGCCGGTATCGCGCGTCGTCTTCAACGCCATCACCAAGGGCGCCATCCTCGAAGCAATGCAGCACCCCCGCCAGATCGATGTCGCACTGGTCGACGCCTATCTGGCGCGCCGCGCTCTGGACTATCTCGTCGGCTTCACCCTGTCGCCGGTGCTCTGGCGCAAGCTGCCGGGCGCGCGCTCGGCCGGCCGGGTGCAATCGGTGGCGCTGAGACTGATCTGCGACCGCGAGGCCGAGATCGAGGCCTTCAAGCCGCAGGAATACTGGTCGATCGTCGCCACGCTGGCAAAGGATGACGGCCAGACCTTCGAAGCGCGCATATCCGAATTTGGCGGCGAGAAGCTGCAGCGCCTCGATATCGCAAGCGAGGCACAGGCGAACGCCATCCGCACGCATCTGGAAGCTTCCGATTTTTCGGTCACTTCCGTCGAATCCAAGCCCGTCAAGCGCAACCCTTACGCGCCGTTCACCACCTCCACCCTGCAGCAGGATGCGAGCCGCCGGCTCGGTTTTTCGGCGACGCGCACCATGCAGATTGCCCAGCGCCTCTACGAGGGCGTCGATATGGGCGGCGAGATGGTCGGCCTCATCACCTATATGCGTACCGATGGCGTGCAGATCGCATCGGAAGCGATTGGCCCGATCCGCTCGGCCATCACCGGCCGGTTCGGCGAGAAATACCTGCCGGAAAAGCCGCGACTTTATTCGACCAAGGCCAAGAACGCCCAGGAAGCCCACGAGGCGATCCGCCCGACCGATATCGCGCGCGCACCCGGCGATGTCGCCCGCTTCCTCGATGAAGACCAGAAGAAACTCTACGACTTGATATGGAAGCGCACCATCGCCAGCCAGATGGCGTCGGCCGAGATCGAGCGCACCACGGTTGACATTCTTGCCGGCAATGGTGGGGAAAAGGCCTATATGCGCGCCACCGGATCGGTCGTGCGCTTCGACGGCTTCATGAGCGTTTACGAGACCGGTCGGACCGGTGACGACGAAGACGAGGACGACAAGCGCCTGCCGCCGCTCAAAGATGGAGAGGCGCTCAAACGCGAAAAGATTGACGCCAAGCAGCATTTCACCGAACCGCCGCCGCGTTATTCGGAAGCCTCCCTTATCCGCAAGATGGAGGAACTGGGCATCGGCCGGCCCTCGACCTATGCCTCGACGCTTTCCACGCTGCAGGATCGCGACTATGTGCGGCTGGAAAAGCGGCGTCTCATTCCCGAATCAAAGGGCCGCCTCGTCACCTCCTTCCTTGAAAGCTTTTTCGACCGCTACGTCGAATACGACTTCACCGCGGATCTGGAAGAAAAGCTCGATCGCATCTCCGCCGGCGAACTGGCCTGGAAGGACGTGCTGCGCGAATTCTGGCAGAACTTTTCCGCCAGCGTCGAGGACATCAAGGATCTGCGCGTCAGCCAGGTCCTCGACATGCTCAACGAGGAACTGGCGCCACTCGCCTTTCCGCCGCGCGAGGACGGTTCGGAGCCACGCGCCTGCCCCAAATGCGGCGACGGAAAGCTCAGTCTGAAAATCGGCAAGTTCGGCGCCTTTATCGGCTGTTCCAACTATCCCGAATGCAACTATACCCGCCAGCTCGGCGCCGCCGACAATGGCGAGGACGAAGCCGCCGCCAATGGCCCGCGCGTGCTCGGCACCGACCCCGCCACCGGCGAGGAGATCACCGCGCGCGCCGGGCGTTTCGGTCCCTATGTCCAGGCCGGCGAAGGCAAGGAGGCAAGACGTACCTCCATTCCCAAAGGCTGGAATGCCGAGGAGATCAATCTCGAAAAGGCGCTGCGCCTGCTCTCGCTGCCGCGCGAGGTCGGCCTGCACCCGGAATCCGGCAAGCCGATCACCGCCGGCCTCGGCCGTTACGGCCCCTTCGTCCAGCATGACGGCGTCTTCGCCAATCTTGAAAGCGCCGACGAGGTCTTCACCGTCGGCATCAACCGCGCCGTCGACGCGTTGGCGCAAAAGGCAGCCAAGGGCGGCGGCAGGCGTGGCACGCCGGCTGCATTGAAGACGCTTGGCGACCACCCCCAGCTTGGCGGACCGATCACCGTGCGCGACGGGCGCTACGGACCCTATGTCAACCACGGCAAGATCAACGCCACGCTGCCCAAGGCCACCGATCCGCAATCGGTAACGCTCGAGGAAGCGGTAACGCTGATCGCCGCCAAGGCCGAGAAAGGCCCCGGCGGCAAGAAGAAACGCTGAATGACGAAGCACCGGAGCCATGGCAGACGTTCCAGCCTGCCCGGCCGCGAGGAGATCCTTGCCTTCATCGCCGAAAACCCCGGCAGGGCGGGCAAGCGCGAGATCGCTCGCGCCTTTGGAATCAAGGGTAACGACAAGATCGCCCTGAAGGCGCTGCTGAAAGACCTGGCCGAGGAGGGCCTGGTCGAAAAGCACGGCAAGCGGCTGATGCGCGCCGGCGATTTGCCGAGCGTCACCTTGCTCGACATTACCGCCCGTGACGCCGACGGCGGCCTGCTGGCAAGACCCGCCGCCTGGGACGAACTCGCCGACGGCAACCCGCCGCGCATCGAAATCCTCCCGCCGCGCGGCCGGCGGCCGGTCGTCGCCGGCATCGGCGACCGTGTGCTCGCCCGCCTCGAACGCACGGACAACGCCGCCTATTCGGCCCGCGTCATGAAGGTTATCGACAAGAAGAAGAATGCCATCCTCGGCATTCTGCGCGTTGCCGGCACGACCATCCGCCTCGAACCGGTGCAAAAGCGCCAGGACGATGTGGCGCTGTCGCCCGAGGACATCGGAGAGGCGCAAAACGGCGATCTCGTCGAGGTGCAGGTATCGCGGATCGGCCGCCACGGGTTGAAGCGCGGCAAGGTGATCCGCGTGGTCGGCTCGCTGGCATCGGAAAAGGCGGTCTCCATAATCGCCATCCACGCCCATGGCCTGCCGCACATCTTCCCGCCCGCGGCGCTGCGCGAAGCCGAAACCGCCAAGCCGATCTCCCCCACACAAGCCAACAAACACGAAGACTGGCGCGACCTGCCGCTCGTCACCATCGATCCGGCCGATGCCAAGGACCACGACGACGCCATCCACGGCGCGCGCGATCCCGATGTCGAGGGCGGCCACATCGTCACCGTCGCCATCGCCGACGTCGCCTGGTATGTGCGAGCCGGCTCGGCCATGGACGCCGAGGCGCTCAAGCGCGGCAATTCGGTCTATTTCCCCGACCGCGTCGTGCCGATGCTGCCCGAGCGCATCTCCAACGATCTGTGTTCACTGAGAGAAGGCGATGACCGCCCGGCACTCGCCGTCAGGATGTGGTTCGACGCCGAGGGTCGCAAGACGAAGCACGAATTTCACCGCGTCATCATGAAGAGCCACGCCAGGCTCGCCTACCCCCAGGCACAGGCGGCGATCGACGGCAAGCCGGACGACAAGACCAGACCAATCCTGAAGGACGTACTCGAACCCTTGTGGGAAGCCTGGCGCGTCCTGCATCGCGGCCGCGAGGCGCGCGAACCGCTGGAACTCGACCTGCCCGAGCGCAAAATCGTTCTCAAGAAGGACGGTACGGTCGACAAGGTCGTCGTGCCCGAACGTCTCGACGCCCACCGCCTGGTCGAGGAATTCATGATCCAGGCCAATGTCGCCACCGCCGAGACGCTGGAGCGCCGCAAGCAGCGACTGGTCTACCGCGTCCACGACGCGCCGTCACTCGCCAAGCTCGAGAGCCTGCGCGAATTCCTGCACACCATGAACCTGTCGCTGGCGCGCGCCGGCAACATCCGCGCCGCCCATTTCAACCAGATCCTGGGCCGTGTGGAGGGTTCCGAACGCGAGGAACTGGTTAACCAGGTCGTGTTGCGCTCGCAGTCGCAGGCCGAATACTCCCCGGCCAATATCGGCCATTTCGGCCTCAACCTGATGCGCTACGCCCATTTCACCTCGCCGATCCGCCGCTATGCCGATCTGATCGTCCACCGCGCGCTGATCGCCGCGCTCAACCTCGGCGAAGGCGGCATGACACCGGGCGAGGAGGAAAGGCTGGAGGTCGTCGCCGCCGACATCTCGCTGGCCGAGCGCCGCGCCATGCAGGCCGAGCGCGACACCATCGACCGGCTGATCGCCATGCACCTTTCCGAACGCGTGGGTGAGACCTTCGAGGGCCGCATCACCGGGGTCACCAGGGCGGGGCTGTTTGTCACGCTTGCACAGACTGGCGCCGACGGGTTTATACCCATATCTAAGATTTCGGACGAGTATTACCACTTCGACGAGGCCGGCTATGCGCTGGTCGGCGCCGATACCGGCCTTGCCTATCAGATGGGCCAGACCGTCGAAGTAAGGCTCGCCGAAGCCCAGCCCGTCGCAGGCGCCCTGCGTTTCGACATGCTGAGCCCCGGCCGACCGACCAAGGCCAATCGTGGCGCGGCAGCCTCGAAGAGGAAGCCGCACAAACCGACCAGACGACCGGGTTCCCGCCGGCGCAGAAGAGGATGACACCGATGAGCGAAGTCGAGCACGCCGGCACACTCAAGTTTGGCGAAACGGACCGCCCGCTCATGCCGGCTCTGATACGCGGCGCGCGTTGCCGCTGCCCGGCATGTGGCGAAGGCAGGATTTTTTCCCGCATGCTTGCCGTGGAGGCCGAATGCCCCGTCTGTGGCGAGGAATTGCGTCACCAGCGTGCCGATGACCTTCCCGCCTATCTCAATATCCTGCTGACCGGCCATATTGTGTTCGGCGCCATGGTTCCGCTGGTATTGCTGCTGGAACTGCCGCTGTGGATGCAGACAGGGTCTACGGCACTCATTGCCGTGATAAGTGCCATGCTGGCGATGCGACCGCTCAAGGGAGCCGTCGTTGCCGCCCAGTGGGCGCTGCGCATGCACGGATTCGGTGGCGATGAAAGCTGAGGCATTTCCCGACGATGGTCGTCTGGGCGAAGAAGTCGCCCGCATCGAGAAGATCATCAACTCACCGCACATGCGTGATCTGCGCAGGCGCTATCAGGAAAAAGGCGGACACCGGGCACTGCGCCCGCGCAATGCTGCGTCCATCATCCTGATCGACGGCAAGGGACCCAAAGCCCGTATCCTGATGGGCCAGCGCAACCATTCGCTAACTTTCATGCCTGGCGCACTGGTCTTTCCCGGCGGTTCGGTTGACCGCGCCGACTCGACCGCCCCCGCCGCTGATACCCTTGATCCGGTGACAGAAGCCAGGATCCTGGCAAACATGCGCGGCAAGCCGACGCCCAGACGCGCCCGTGCGCTCGGCATGGCGGCAGTGCGCGAACTGTCGGAGGAAAGCGGCCTGCTGATCGGCAAGCCGGGCAATCCGGCGGGCGAACATCCCGACTGGCAGGATTTCCGCCGCGAAAATGTCGTGCCGTCCATTAACGGCCTGGTCCTGTTTGCCCGCGCCATCACCCCGCCCGGCCCGCCGCGCCGCTTCGACACATGGTTCTTCCTTGCCCACGCCGAGGAGGTCGCGCACGAACCGCCGGGAGGGTTTCGGCCAAGCGGCGAACTGGAGAAGCTGCAATGGCTGACCCCGCACGAAGCGATTAAAGGGCAGACTCGCGAGATCACCCGGGTCATGCTGGTTGAACTGATGCATCGCCTGGAAGCCGACGCTGATCTCGATTCATCCTGGCCGGTGCCATTTTACCGCTCGGTGCGATCGCGTTTTCACAGGGACATGATTTAAAGATAGCCACCTGCCCTTGAACACGGCATTTCATTTTTGGCTATTGCCTTCACTCATTGGCTGTCTATCGGAATTCGCCCTGCGGGCGTGAGTTTGTGGAGCGGTGCATGAACACAGCCGAATCCGCCTTCGGCATGCCCGTCAAGGGGCCGGACAAGATCGACATGGCCGCGGCCATCGCGGCGATCGTGACCATTTCGTCTGTCGGCGTGGCGATCGGATTGAGCTTCCCCCTGCTCTCCATCCTGCTGGAGCAGCGCGGCTATTCCTCCACCCTGATCGGCGCCAACACCGCCATGGCCGGCATCGCCTCCATGGTCGCCGTTCCCTTCGTCAATCCGCTTGCCCGGCGCATCGGCCTCGTCAACACACTGATTCTGGCCGCCGCGATCGCCGCCGTCTCGCTGATGGGCTTTTACTATTTCCCAGGGATTATCGCCTGGTTCGGACTGAGAATCGTCTTCCACGGCGCCATCACCGCTTCCTTCGTCCTGAGCGAGTTCTGGATCAATTCCTCGGCCCCCGAAAACCGTCGCGGTCTGGTCCTCGGTGTCTATGCCACCGTGTTGTCCATCGGCTTTGGCGCCGGCCCTGCCCTGCTCGCAATCATCGGTTCGAAGGGCGTCCTTCCCTTCACCGTCGGCGCGGCGATCATTGCCGCTTCGGTCATTCCCGCAATTCTGGCGCGCGCCCACCAGCCCGATACGCGCCAGGCGCCGCAATCGCATTCGGTGGTGCGCTATGTCCTGCTGGTGCCGATGGCAACCATCGCCGCCTTCGTCTTCGGCTCCGTCGAACAGGCCGGCCTCGCCCTGTTCCCGGTATACGGCGCCCGCAACGGCTTCAACGAGACCGGAATCGCGCTCCTGCTCATGGTGCTGGCGCTCGGCAATGTCGTGTTGCAGATTCCGCTCGGCATGCTTTCCGACAGGCTCAGGGACCGCCGCCTGCTGCTCCTGTTCTGCGCTGCCATTGGCGCACTCGGCGTTGGCATCCTGCCTTTCGCCGTCTCGCATCTGTCATTGCTGATCACCGGCATCTTCATCTGGGGCGGTGTGACCGCCGGCATGTACACCGTCGGTCTTGCCCATCTCGGCGCGCGCCTTTCGGGCACCGATCTCGCCCAGGCCAACGCCGCGTTCGTGCTGTGTTATGCGATCGGCATGGTCATCGGCCCCCAACTCGTCGGCATTGTCATGGATTTTAATGACCCCGACGGGTTCGCCTGGGCGATGTGCGGCCTGTTTTCAGCCTATGTCGTGCTTGGTATCGCCCGTTTCGGGCGCAAAGACACCTCCGCGTCAAGCGGTGCTTGACAATCGCAGCGCCATCGCTAGTTTGCCGGCCAAACGCGGGGAAACGCCGAAGGCGGTCCCATCGCAGACCTCACGCAATCAGTTCGAAACGCAGCCTCGGCCAGCCAGGCCGACGCCACCAGGAAAACGCAAATGGCCAAGGCAACCACGATCAAGATCAAGCTCGAAAGCACGGCCGATACGGGCTTCTTCTACGTCACGAAGAAGAACAGCCGCACGATGACCGAAAAGATGGTCAAGCGTAAATACGATCCGGTCGCCAAGAAGCATGTCGACTTCAAGGAAACCAAGATCAAATAGGCACGCTTGAAATTCGAGTGTCGAGAAGCCGCCCGCCCGGGCGGCTTTCTTTTTGCAGTTGCGAATTGGCGGATATTTCTAAGCGCCGGCGGGCACGACCGCGCGCACGTCATGATCGCGCGCACATGCTGGCAACAAGCCCGGGAACACTGTCGAAAAAGGGGTCGGCCGGCTTTGGCCATGGTACGAGGAGGCCACGAATGCCAACGCCGGCCGACAACCCCACGGACCCAGGAGATGCGGCGGACCTGAGCACTCCGTAGGGTATTTTGATAACGAGGTAATTGAGTTTACTCTGAACTGGCCCTCGTTCGGATGGCGCTACTCTGGCGCAACTTATTCCTGAAATCAACACATTGGTAACCATCACCCGCGGTGTTTGCGCGTGGTGGTTAGTGGATTCGGTTAATCCGCAAAAAGACTGTGCCACTTTGAAACGGGTGGCGCCAGGAGATGACTTGCCCGGCTTCAGGCCGCCTCGGTCACCACCTGATTGCGGCCGGCGCGCTTGGCGTTGTAGAGCGCGACATCGGCGCGCTTCATCATCTTTTCCGGTGTATCGTCCACGCCATCCAGCGTGGAAACGCCGAGGCTGACGGTGACCGGCAATTGTGCAGCGCCGTCCTTGACCAGGAAGGGATGGGCGGCGATTTCCTCGCGAATGCGCTCTGCCACGATTTGCGCCAGCGCGATATCGGTATCCGGCATCACGACAACGAACTCCTCGCCGCCGAAGCGGCAAGCCAGATCCAGATTGCGCACATTCTTGCGCACTCTCACCGCGAATTCGCGAATGACCTCGTCGCCGACATCGTGCCCGTATTCGTCATTGATGGCCTTGAAGCGGTCGAGGTCGCAGATGATCAGCGAAAGCGGCTTTTCACGGCCCACCGCCTTGTCGAACAGGCCGGCAAGATGGCTGTCGAGATAGCGCCGGTTGTGCAGCCCGGTCAGGCTGTCGGTCACCGCCATTTCGATCGTTGCCTGGACCGAGTCGCGCAGCATCTCGTTGTAGCGCTTGCGCTTGATCTGGGTGCGCATGCGCGCAAGCAACTCATTGCTGTCTATCGGACGGCGGATGTAGTCGTTGACACCCAGTTCCAGCGCCCTGAGCACGCTTGCATCCTGATCGGTCTCGGAAGCGACGATGATCGGCAGCATGCGCGTGCGCTCCAGCGAACGCAGTTGCGAGCACAGCCTTAACGCATCGAAATCGTGAAACGAAAGCGAGATGATCGCCGCATCGAACTCCTCGTCGGCTGCGCGAAACAGCGCCTCGTGCGGATCCGGGATGACGGTGACCGAATGTTCCGACGCCAGGTTCTTGACAATCCGCTCATAGGAAGACGGCCGGTCGTCGACGACGAGAACCCTGGCTTTCTTCGCCTTCGTACGCACCGTGTTGGGGTCGAGTATGCCGTCAACGCCGAGATCGCGGCCGGTCGAAGCGCGCAACCGCAATTCATCGGTCAGCATCTTCAGGCGCACGAGACTTTTCACCCGCGTGATCAGCGCCAGATCGTTGACCGGTTTGGTCAGGAAGTCCTCCGCGCCGGCTTCCAGCCCCTTGACGCGGTCTTCGGGCTGGTCGAGGGCGGTGACCATGATGACCGGGATATGCACCGTCTTCGGATTGGCTTTCAGCCGCCGACAGACCTCGAACCCGTCCATTTCCGGCATCATGACATCGAGCAGGACGATATCGCACAGGCCGTTTTCGCAAATATCCAGCGCATCGCGACCGGTATGGGCGGTGAGTACCTGGAAATATTCGGCCATCAGTCGAGCTTCCATCAGCTTGACATTGGCCTGTATGTCATCGACGACCAGAATACGGGCTGTCATGGAAGAGCCTCTGCTGGCATCAGGCGTCGCCGATATAGGATTTCACGGTTTCCACGAACTTCGACACGGAAATCGGCTTGGAAATATAGGCTTCGCATCCACCGCGGCGGATGCGCTCCTCGTCGCCCTTCATGGCGAAGGCCGTGACTGCGATCACCGGAATGGCATGCAGTTCATCGTCTTCCTTGAGCCATTTGGTGACTTCCAGACCCGAAACTTCGGGCAACTGGATATCCATCAGGATGAGATCGGGATGATGCTGGCGCGCAAGATCAAGCGCCTCGAGCCCGTTGCGGGTCTTGATCGTCTGGTAGCCATTGGCTTCCAACAGGTCGTTGAACAGCTTCATGTTGAGTTCGTTGTCCTCAACAATCATGACGCTTTTCGACATTGTATGCCCCCGCCGGGCACCCCGCCCTGCATGCAATAATCAGGTTTGATTTGTTTCGGGGTGTTAGATACGCCAATAATGTTGACGAAACGCAAACGGGTCGTGCCATTTCGCCGGTGTGAGCGTAACAATCTACCCACAAATGTGGTCTTTTGGCGCTGACTGGCGGATGCATCGAATATGACGCGCGAAACCGCGGAATTGCTGGCAATCCGGGCGCTCGGCTATCTGGCGGGCGACACCGAGCAACTCGCCCGTTTTCTCGCGCTGAGCGGTGTCGCACCTGAGGATTTGCGCACCGCCGCAACCGAAGCCTCCTTCCTGTCGGGTGTCATCGACTTTTTCTTGGGCGATGAAGCGGTGCTGCTCGCCTTCACCGCGTCCGCGCAGGTCGATCCGGCCGATGTGGCGATTGCCCGCGAGGTATTGTCGCGCCATGCCGCCGACTGAACCGGAAGCTTCGCCCGACACCTCTGGCGCCGCCAGCCGTGGCCCTTCACGCTCGATCTGCCGTGACTGCCTTGAAACCGGGCGCTGGACCGCCTCACGCTGCCCGTCCTGCGGCAGCCCGCGCATCCTGCGTCACCGTGAACTCGACGAACTGAGGATAGCGCATATCGACTGCGATGCCTTTTATGCTGCGGTCGAAAAGCGAGACAATCCCGAACTGATGCACAAACCGGTCATCATCGGTGGGGGAAAACGCGGCGTCGTCTCCACGGCCTGCTATATCGCCCGCATTCGCGGCGTCAGGTCGGCCATGCCGATGTTCAAGGCGCTCGCTGCCTGCCCCGACGCCGTCGTCATTCGCCCGAACATGGAGAAATATGCCCGCGTCGGTCGCCAGATACGCGACATGATGCGCGATCTCACCCCCCTCGTCGAACCCCTGTCGATCGACGAAGCCTTCCTCGATCTCACGGGCACCGAGCGCCTGCACAGGTCGACGCCGGCGCAGGTGCTCGCCCGTTTCGCCAAACGCGTCGAGGATGAAACGCAATTGTCCGTCTCCATCGGCCTGTCCTATTGCAAGTTCCTCGCGAAAATCGCCTCCGACCTGGAAAAGCCGCGCGGCTTCTCGGTGATCGGCAAGGCCGAGGCTGTCGACTTCCTGCGCCGCCAGCCGGTCTCCATCATCTGGGGCGTCGGCAAGGCGACGCAGCGCATGCTCGAACGCGACGGCATCACCTCCATCGCCCAGGTTCAGGACATGGAGGAAAGCGAACTGATGCGCCGTTTCGGCTCGATCGGCCAGCGCCTCGCCCGCCTTTCGCACGGCAACGACAAGCGCAAGGTCGATCCCTCCGGTGAAATGAAGTCGATTTCGGCCGAAACCACCTTCTTCGAGGATTTGTCCGGGCGCGAACAATTGGTGCCGATCCTGCGCCGGCTCTCCGAGAAAGTGTCGACGCGGCTGAAAGCCGGGCATCTGGCCGGCCAGACCGTCGTGCTGAAGATGAGGACCGCCGACTTCAGGACTCGTACGCGCAACCGCGCCTTGGCAGACCCGACCCAACTGGCAGACCGGATTTTCCGAACCGGGCTGGCGCTGATGGAAAAGGAACTGGATGGCACGAGGTTCCGGCTGATCGGCATCGGCGTATCGACCCTTCGCTCCGACGAAACCGCCGATCCGCAGGATCTCGTCGACCTGCAGTCGACGCGCCGGGCGCTCGCCGAACGCGCGATGGACAAGGTCAGGGGCCGATTCGGCAGGAGTTCGCTCGAAACCGGCCTCACCTTCGAAAGCCATTCCCGCCACACAACCGATCGAAAGAGCTGACCAGCAATAGTGTCAATAAATAAAATTATTAGAACAATTAGTTACATGTATTTCTTAAAGTGATTTACTGTGCTGGTTTGCAAGGCGTTTTTTCGAGCATTTCAAGCGAAATCAAGTCGCCCTTCAGCGCATAGTCGGGATAACGCATGACCAGCTTGCGTGAAATGCCGTTGCCGTAGAGCAGAAAGGATGCCTCATAGACCGGCACCTGTTCGGCGGTGTGGCCCAGGCCCTTTTCGAAATAGGATATCGTCACCGGCCAGGATTCCTGGTCCTTGATTGGCTTCAGCGCCTCTGCCGTTTCCCCCTCGAGCAACTCCGACACCACCTTGCCCGCACCGATGAAGGTGGAACTGGCGACCACTTCGTCGGCATTGTCGGACCCGTCGAACACATCGCGCTTTAAAAGCTGTTCGCCGTTTTCGGCTGCGTTGATGATGTCGATGAGATGGGTCGAGATGAAGACAGCCGGCGGCAGGTCGAGTTCGCGACGCTTGGGATCCGACAAGACGACCTTGACACCGTCCTTGGTGCGGGTTGCCGTGCCCTTCACGGTCGATTCAAGCTGCTTGTCGACATAGGATTTCGTCAGGAAGTTGAACTCCAGTCCGTTGGGGCTCTCGAAGGTCGAGGTCTGCTGATCGGTCTGGTAGGATTCGTCCGTCGTCGTGATCTTGGTGACGAAGCGGTAGCGCACGGAAATGCCGTCGCACTCATTGCCCGTCAACTCATAGACGATACGCCCCGTCATCGCCTCGATGCCCGAGCGGTCGCTCGCCTCCTTCAGCGTCAAATCGTAGACCGCGCGATGCGGCGCCAACATCCCGAAGCCCGAGGCCATCGCGGGTGTGGCCGCCAGGATGGCGAGAAGCGGAGCGGCCAGGAGGTGGCGGGTTACGCAGACATGCATGACAGGTGAGGCCCTTGTTTTGGCCGCGTGAAAATGCGGCGGATCTGGCAATATTCGTTTCGCGGCGAAACCACGATGTGGCAAAACGTGCCGGGAAGCAAGCTTGGCAGCCCGGCTTGCCACGAACCCGGTTTCCAATAAAGGTACGCACCTTGCCGAACAAGGCCGACTGGATCACCGCCCGCCCGATCGCCCATCGCGGCCTGCATGACATAAGTGCCGGCAGGCCGGAAAATTCACTTTCCGCCGCTGCCGCCGCAATTGCGAACGGCTTTGCCATCGAGGTCGATCTTCAGCCGTCGAGCGATGGCGTGCCAATGGTGTTTCACGATTACACGCTGGAGCGCATGACCGGCGAAAAAGGCAATGTCCGCGACTGGAAGGCAGACGAACTCCACCGCCTCGCCCTCTCCAATACCGCCGACCATATCCCGACACTTGTCGAACTGCTCGATGCGGTCTCGGGGAAAACCGGGCTTGTGCTGGAACTGAAGGGCCTTGCCGGCCAGGACGACGGTTTCGTCGTCGCCGTAACGCAAACACTTGCAAGTTATGCCGGTCCGGTCGCCATCATGTCCTTCAACCACTGGCTGCTCGCGGATGCGCGCGACGAAGCACCGCGTCTGACGCTGGGGCTGACTGCGGAAGGCGACGATTCGCACTTTGGGGAACATGTTGCGGCGCTACGCGCCTACGATCCGGACTTTGTTTCCTACGGCATCGGAGATCTTCCCTGCCGTTTCGTCGCCGAATTCCGCCAGACCGGCAGACCGGTGATCACCTGGACGGTCCGTTCGCCGGCCGATGCCGTAAAAAGCGCACGCTACGCCGATCAGATCACCTTCGAGGGATTCGACCCCCGCAGGTGAGGCAACAAGATCAAGCGCACTTAAATGAGTCATTGTCCTTGCCTCTGCCGCATTGCAACATAAGTTTGTAGGTGCGTCAGTCAGACGGGATGGAAGGCAGGGCATGTCCGGCACATTGCAGATCGAGGTGGCTTCCTCCATCGCCGACGCCGATGCGCGGGCATGGGACGCATTGGTCATGGCCTCCTCCCAGCAATGCGAAGCTGGAAAGAGCGACGCGCCGCGCGGCAATCCCTTCCTGCTGCACGCCTTCTTCAGTGCGCTGGAGGAAAGCGGCTCGGCCACCGCGAGAACGGGCTGGATGCCGCGTCATCTGCTGCTTCGCGAGGATGACGGAAGGCTGGTCGGCGCCCTGCCCTGCTATCTGAAGAGCCACAGCCAGGGCGAATATGTTTTCGACCATGGCTGGGCCGACGCATTCGAGCGCGCCGGCGGCCACTACTATCCCAAGCTGCAATGCTCCGTGCCGTTCACACCGGCGAGCGGCCCGCGCCTGCTTGCCGCGGCGGGCGAGAGCCAGCAGGCCTGGCGTCGCGCATTGCTGGACGGTCTGGCGCAGGTCGGCGACAAGCTCGGCATCTCCTCCGCCCACATCACCTTCATGCCGCGCGACGAGTGGGAACTGGCCGGCGAAGCCGGTTACCTCCTGCGCACCGACCAGCAATTCCACTGGTCGAATGACGGCTTCGCCGATTTCGGCGATTTTCTCGCGAGCCTGTCATCGCGCAAGCGCAAGAACATCCGCAAGGAACGCGAGGCTGCGCTGGCCGATAACGGCATTACCATCGACTGGCTGACGGGCGACCAACTGACCGAGGAAGTCTGGAACCGCTTCTTCGAATTCTACATGGACACCGGTTCGCGCAAATGGGGCCGGCCCTATCTGACGCGCAAGTTCTACTCGCTGATCGGCGAGACCATGGCCGACCGTGTCGTGCTGATGATGGCCAAACGCGCCGGGCGCTACATCGCCGGGGCAATCAATTTTGTCGGCGATGCCACGCTGTTCGGCCGCCACTGGGGTTGTGTCGAGGACCACCCCTTCCTGCATTTCGAGGTCTGCTACTACCAGGCCATCGATTACGCGATCGCGCACAAACTGAAGACGGTCGAGGCTGGCGCGCAGGGCGCCCACAAGCTGGCGCGGGGCTATCTGCCGACGACTACGCATTCCGCCCACTGGGTCGCCCATCCGGGCCTGCGCCGCGCCATCGAGGATTATCTAGAACACGAACGCCGGCAGGTGGAGATGGAGGGCGAGGCGCTCAAGCGCCACGCCCCGTTCAGGAAGGGCGATAACGCCTAGTCCTAACCTTGCCGAGTGTCGGCTACGCCACTACTGTTCCGCCGAAACGATGCCAGGCCATCCGGGGAAATTCCATGACCGCCTACGATCCCGACAACATTTTCGCCAAGATCCTGCGTGGTGAACTGCCGTGCGAAAAGATCTACGAGGATGAAGACAATTTCGCTTTCATGGACATCATGCCGCGCGGTCCAGGCCACTGCCTGGTGGTCCCCAGGGCACCGATACGCAACATCCTGGATGCCGGAGATGAAGTACTCGCCAGGCTCTGCCCCGCCATCGCCAGAGTGGCGCGCGCAGCCAAAAAAGGCTTTGACGCCGACGGCGTCACCATCCAGCAGTTCAACGAACCGGCTGGCGGCCAGGTCGTCTTCCACATGCATGTGCACGTGATCCCGCGTTTCGATGGCGTGTCGCTCGGACCGCCGGCCAGCAACATGGAAAAGCCCGAAATCCTGGCCGAGAACGCCGAAAAGATCCGCAAGGCGTTCGGCTGATTCACGACTTACCAACCGCGCCCGGATGCACGCAGCCAGTCGCGGTGTCTGGAAAAGCGAACGCTACCAGCGCCTGACCGGTTCGTCCTGTGAATCGGTGCTGGATTTGGTGAGATCGGCCTCGAGCTCGGCCATTGCCTGCATGATCGCCATATTGGTATCGAGCGCGACACCTTCCTCGTCACGTTCGTCATAAGCAGACTTTTCGCCCCGCCGGGCCGCCTCCGCCGAAGTTTCCTTTTGCCGTGAAGCGTCATCCGTTACCGGACTGGTCAGCTTTTGAAGTTCATCCAGAACGCTGTTGGCCTTCGGATCGAGGGCGACGGGCTTAACCTCCGGCTGGGTCCTTGCCTGGGAGTGAGACGCAGCCGCCATTACGGACTGCAACATGGACGGGGCGTCGCGTTCGGCAGTGATGCTCGACCTATCGTCCTCCGCGGATTCATCCTCATCGGCCAGATCGGAACCGTCTTCCGACGGGTCGTCTGTCGAACCCGCAAGTTCGCCCTCCAACTCATCGATCAGCGTCGTCAACTTGGTCAAGAGCTTGTAGTCGGGTGAGGCTTCGATACGAGCCTTTGCCTGATCACGCATTGTCTTGAGCTGTTCGATGGCTTCCATACACGCCTCCTGCTACCAATCCGGGATCGTCGACACCGTCGCGCATCCCCTTAATGCCGCATTGGGAAAATCCGTCCCGCCGAATCGCGAAACCAGCTCCCGCTCACATCCGGGACGGCCGGCAAATCGCGATTTTTCAATTCTATGACAATGGAAATTCGATTGCGATTCGTTTTTCCCGCCACGGAGCAAAGATGCAAAGAAGGTTGTGGGTAGCTTGCGAAAAAAGCGCCCACCAGGGCGCTTCTGACGAATGTCTCAGGTCTTCAGTGGCACCTTGGGAACCAGCCCGGAACCGCTTTTCTTGCCGGGTTTCTGCGAGCCCGAAGACTTGGCCGGTTTGGCCTTGGCGGATTTGGCCTTTGCCGTTTTCCCCGACTTGACCTCGGCCGGCTTCACCGGTTTGACAGGCTTGTCCTCGATGGCGTCGAGCTTGAGATGCTTCTCGCCATCCTTGTTGGTGACGAGACTCACCTTGACGGTGCCGCCCTGCTTCAGCTTGCCGAACAGCACCTCGTCGGCGAGCGGCTTCTTGATGTGCTCCTGGATCACGCGTGACAGCGGTCGGGCACCCATCTTTTCGTCGAAGCCTTTCTCGGCCAGCCAGGCGATCGCGTCGTCGCTCAGTTCGAAGGTCACGCCGCGTTCCGAAAGCTGGGCTTCGAGCTGCATGATGAACTTCTCGACCACGCGGTGAACGACCTCGGTCGGCAGCGAGGAGAACGGGATGATCGCGTCGAGACGGTTGCGGAATTCCGGCGCGAACAGCCGGTTGATCGCTTCCTCGTCCTCGCCACTCTTCTTCGTCGAGCCGAAACCGATCGCCGCCTTCTGCATTTCGGCAGCGCCCGCATTGGTCGTCATGATGATGATCACGTTGCGGAAATCGATCTGCTTGCCGTTGTGGTCGGTAAGCTTGCCGTGGTCCATGACCTGCAACAGGATGTTGAACAGGTCCGGATGCGCCTTCTCGATTTCGTCGAGCAGCAGCACGCAATGGGGATGCTGGTCCACGCCATCGGTCAGCAGGCCGCCCTGGTCGAAGCCGACATAGCCCGGAGGCGCGCCGATCAGCCGGCTTACCGTGTGGCGCTCCATGTATTCCGACATGTCGAAGCGCATCAGTTCCACGCCGAGCGTTTCGGCCAGCTGCCGCGCGACTTCGGTCTTGCCGACGCCGGTCGGACCGGAGAACAGATAGGCGCCGATCGGCTTGTCGGGTTCGCGCAGACCAGCGCGCGCCAGCTTGATCGCCGCCGACAGCGCCTCGATCGCCTGGTTCTGGCCATAGACGACGCGCTTCAATTGCGCGTCGAGATTGGACAGCACCATCGCATCGTCCTTCGACACGGTCTTGGGCGGGATGCGCGCCATGGTCGCGATCGTCGCCTCGATCTCCTTCACACCGATGGTCTTCTTGCGCCGGCTCTCCGGCAGCAGCTTCTGCGATGCGCCGGTCTCGTCGACCACGTCGATCGCCTTGTCCGGCAATTTGCGGTCGGAGATATAGCGCGCCGACAGTTCGACCGCCGCCTTGATCGCATCATTGGTGTAGCGGACCTTGTGGAAGGTCTCGAAATAGGGCTTCAGCCCCTTCATGATCGCAAAGGAATCCTCGATCGTTGGCTCGTTGACGTCGATCTTCTGGAAGCGGCGCACCAGCGCCCGGTCCTTCTCGAAGAACTGGCGGTATTCCTTGTAGGTCGTCGAGCCGATGCAGCGGATCGTGCCGGACGACAGCGCCGGCTTCAGCAGATTGGAAGCGTCCATCGCTCCACCGGAAGTGGCGCCCGCGCCGATCACCGTATGGATTTCGTCGATGAACATGATGGCGCCGGGAAACGCCTCGACTTCCTTGATGACCTGCTTCAGGCGTTCCTCGAAATCGCCGCGATAACGCGTGCCGGCGAGCAGCGTACCCATGTCGAGCGCGAAGATTGTCGAGCCCTTCAGCACGTCCGGCACCTTGCCCTCGACGATGCGCTTGGCAAGCCCTTCGGCGATCGCCGTCTTGCCGACGCCGGGATCGCCGACATAGAGCGGATTGTTCTTCGAACGCCGGCACAGGATCTGGATCGTCCGGTTGACCTCGGCCTCGCGCCCGATCAGCGGATCGATGCGGCCTTCCTTGGCCTTGCGGTTGAGGTTGACGCAATAGGCTTCAAGCGCATCGCCCTTCGGCTTGCCCTCTTCCTCGCCGACGGCGGCCTGATCGTCGTCGACGCCACGCACCGGGCGGCTTTCGGAGGCACCCGGACGCTTGGCGATACCATGGCTGATATAGTTGACCGCATCGTAGCGCGTCATCTCCTGCTCCTGCAGGAAATAGGCGGCATGGCTTTCGCGTTCGGCGAAGATGGCGACCAGCACATTGGCGCCGCTCACCTCCTCGCGGCCCGAAGACTGCACATGGATGACGGCGCGCTGGATCACGCGCTGGAACGAGGCCGTCGGCTTGGCGTCCTCGTCATAGTCGGTCACGAGATTGGACAGTTCGGTGTCGATATATTCGACGAGATTCTTGCGAAGCTGGTCGATATTGACATTGCAGGCCCGCATGACCGCCGCCGCGTCCTGGTCGTCGACCAGCGCCAGCAGGAGATGCTCGAGTGTCGCATACTCCTGATGACGCTCATTGGCGAAGGTCAGGGCGTTGTGCAGGGCCTTTTCGAGACTGTCGGTAAAGGAAGGCAAGGAGCAGCTCCGTTCGGTTCCTGTTTGTCGACCCGATGGCGGGTCAGCGGTCGTTCAAACTCAGTTCTTTTCCATCACGCATTGCAGCGGGTGTTGATGCTTGCGGGCAAAATCCATCACCTGGGTCACCTTGGTTTCCGCCACCTCGTAGGTGTAGATGCCGCACTCGCCGACTCCGTTATGGTGCACATGCAACATGATCTGTGTGGCCGCATCGCGGCTTTTGCCGAAAAAACGCTCCAGCACATGAATCACGAACTCCATCGGTGTGTAGTCGTCATTGAGCAGCAGCACCCGGAACAGGCTCGGTTTCTTCGTCTTCGGTTTGGTGCGGGTAACCACACCGGCATCTGAATCTCCGCCGTTCCCGCGGTCCTTGCCATCGTCATCCTGCGATCGGACAATTGCAAGACCCGCTTCGCTCTGTGACAGCTGCCAGGCGATTTTTTTTCCGCGGAGACGGAACGGATCACCGGCCTGATCGATATCGGGCGCATCCATCCGTACTGGAATTGCCATCATCTCCCGGTCCATCGCATTCCCTTTTGCGTCCGTGTCCTTGCGGTCCGCCCTAGGCTGCATACTGCGGGATTTCCTGCCTGGCTCTTTCTGCTTGGCACTGTGGCGGATCAAATCACGTTCTCGGCAGTATGCCCGTCATTGCCATTGCTGGCAAAGTGATTTTTCTGAAAGGTCGGTCCCGCCGGCATGTGCCGGGCGATTGGAATTCAACATCTAAGATAGGCCGCCGCCGGATGAAGTTAAGGCCCGTCGTGAAAAAACACGCACGGTCCGGATCGCCGCCTGTCTTCGGGCGGACGCGGCGCCATGGGGAGTGATGGCTCGAACAGCAAAAGGCCCGTCTGTCTCCAGCCGGGCCCTCATGCAATTGCGAATCACGCAGCCGGATCGCTCCAGCCGAAACGATCGCCGAATTACTTCGTCATCTTGGGAAGCGCGCTCTCGAACGGCTTGTAGGCTTCCTTGGCGATGTCGGCATACAATTCGCCGATCTTGGTCGCCTCGGCAACGAAGCTCTCGTAAGCGGACTTGGCATAATCGGCCTGGACCTCGAACGCCTTGTCGAGGCTCTTGGCAGCCATCATCTTCTCGGCGGCGGCCGAAGAGGTCTCGAACGATTTCTTGGCGTATTCGGCGGTTTCCTTGGCAATGTCCTGGAACCCCTTGGTCATCGCGGTCATGGATTTCATGGCGACGTCCAGATTTTCCTGGCCCTGTTTCTGCATCGTGTCGATATTCATCATTGGTGCAACCCTTTCGGTCCCTTGACCGCCTGCCCGAACACAAGGCACCAATTGCCGGGTGCCGGACTGCAGGCGAAATTTGATCCACACTCTGCGGTAAATATGTGCAGCGCACAATTATGTCAACAAGTTTTGTGCAGCGCATCATTTATTTGGGAATCAAAAAAATTCGCGGGAGTTTGGTCACGGTTTGTCAATCATAAACCGAATGGTAACCACACCCCTCTAGCATCGCTCCCCATTCGCCGGCCAAAGCGCTCGGCGACACGTGTTTGTAAGGACAGCGACGTGCTGTCCGCGAGTTTGGGGACATGTATTGCGTACCGCTTGCGCACCGACCGATTTGCTCAGCCTGACTGTTCGGCTCGTGTCGGTCATTGTCGTTTTTCTTGTCTTCGCGATTGCTGGCGCGCCGGCTCAGGCCGCGACCTATTCTGGCATCGTTGTCGATGCCAAGACCGGCAAGACGCTTTACGGCTATCGCGAGAACGCCAAGGCTTACCCGGCTTCGCTCACCAAGATGATGACGCTGTATCTGTTGTTCGAGGCAATGGAGGCCGGCAAGCTCTCTAAATCGAGCCGCATCACCTTTTCGGATCACGCCGCCTCGATGCAGCCAACCAAGCTGGGCATCAAGCCGGGCCATTCGATCACCGTCGAACAGGCAATCCTGGCACTCGTCACCAAGTCCGCCAACGATGCCGCCGCCGCTGTCGCCGAAAAGCTCGGCGGCACCGAGTCGGGTTTTGCCGAAATGATGACGGCGAAGGCGCATGAACTGGGCATGAGCCGGACCACTTTCCGCAACGCTTCCGGCCTGCCGAACTCCCGCCAGACCACCACTGCGCGCGACATGGCCACGCTCGGTATCGCGCTGCGCGAACATTTTCCGCAATATTACGGCTATTTCTCCACGCGCGCGTTCAAGTTTGCCGGCCGGCGCATGGGCAACCACAATCACCTGCTCGGCCGCGTCAAGGGCATGGACGGCATCAAGACCGGCTATACCCGCGCCTCGGGCTTCAATCTCGTGTCTTCCGTCGAGACCGACGGGCGTTCGATCGTCGCCGTCGTCATGGGTGGCAGGACCGGCAAGTCGCGCAACCAACAGATGGTCAAGCTGATCCGGACCTATCTGCGCAAGGCATCACGCGGCAAGGACCGCATGGTGGTCGCCCGCAAGGGGGCAAATCCATTCGAGGTCGCCGAACTCCCCAAGCAGGGGCCGGCTCCCGTCTACCGCGTTTCCGCACTCGATCCAGCCTCGCAGCGTATCGCTTCCGCCCACACTGTTTCGGCTTCCGCTACGGGCTTCGACGTCGCCGCAATCGAAAGAAGGCTGCGCCAGCTGAGCGGCCATGAACTACCGGTACCGGACCGCTCTCCCGCGATCGATGCTGAGGTTCGGACCGCCGCCGTTCCCAAGATGGCGCCGGTCGCCTTTGCCGCCGAGCCGGATCAGAAGCCGGCGGCCGCCGTCGAAGCCATCGCTCGCAACCAGTCCGGCTGGCAGATCCAGATCGCCGCCGTGCCGTCGCGCGACGCCGCACTCAAACTGCTGAAAAAGGCGCGCGGCAAGGCGCCGCGCACGTTGGCGAAAGTGCGCAACTACACCGAGGAGACCGAGAAGAATGGCGTCACGCTCTATCGCGCCCGCTTTTCCGGTTTTGCATCGAAATCCGCGGCCTGGGACGCGTGCGGAAAATTGAAGAAAAAGAGCTTCGCCTGCCTGGCCATCTACAACTGAGCCGGGCGGTAAAACGGGACAGGCGTTACTTGAGTTTGGGAACCTTTGGTACGGGGTAGGGAAACCATGTCAGTCGAGAAGAACGTCCTTGGCTTCGTTGATTTTCGCAGCGAGAAAAGTAGAGCCGCCACTGTCAGGGTGGACGCGCTTCATAAGCCGCCTGTGGGCCTCGTGGATCTCCTTCGGACCCGCTCCGGGAGCAAGACCAAGAACCTGATAGGCCTCCTCCTTGGTCATGGGTCCCGCGCCCGCCGCGCCGCCCTGCCGCGAACCCGAGTGCGCCTGAGCGTTTTCACGCCAACCGGGCATCCTGCGGTCAAGATAGGCTTCCAGTAATTGCCCGCTTTCGGCGTCCGAGGCAGCCTCCGCGTAAAGCGCCAGCAATTCGCTGAGCGATAGCTGCGACAGCCGCCGGCCTTCCATGCGCCCGGTCAGCACGATCCCGTCGAGATCGCCGCTGTCGTGATCGAGCTCCATTTCGAACCAGGCCGAACGCACGGTGGATTTCGCCCCCGGCGAGGTTCCCCTTCCAGGCCGCCCCGTCCTTCTGGTACGCATCAGCCAGCCCGCCCCGGCCACGACCAATGGCAGGCCGAACGCGCCCCTGCCGATAATCGTCAGCACACCGCCGGCGGCGATCATCAGGATCGGGACCGTCATGCGCAGCACTCTGGCGATCCTGGCTGGCGGGAAACTCACCAGTATCGCGATCGTGCTGGTGACGATGGCGACAATCAGGAAGAAACCGAACATGTAGCCCATGTGCTCAGTCTCTCCCCCGGTTCCCCTTGCCGCCATACATCTGTTCGAGAAGTAGCGTCGAACCCTTGTCGCCATGCGCCTCGAGCGCCGCCCGCCCGCCTGAGGCATAGACGGCGATCGCCGCCAGCAATTCGGCCAGTTCGCGCGCCGAATCCGGTCCCAGACGGAACCACGCCCCGCTGCTCAGCCTTGCGATATCGCGAAAGGTCCGCTCCGTCGCTGTGTCACGGCCTTCCTGGAAGGTGAAAACCCGCGTGCCCTTCACACCGAGTTCGCCGGCAAGCTGGGCGAGCCGGTCGGGATTTTCCTCCATCGCGTCACCGATGAAAACAAGGGCGTCGACCTTCTTCGACGCGTTCTCCTTGTTGGCGTGCTTCAGCACCTTGGCGATCTGGGTCTGCCCGCCGCGGCAATCGATTCCCGTCATCAGATTGCGCAACGCGGCCGAATTCATCACCCATTTCGACGCCCGGCATTCGCCGAAGCCGCGGAAATAGACGAGTTGAACGCTAAGCCCCCCTGCCCTGGCGACCGCATCGAACATGGATGCCTGGATCTGGCAGGCCCTGTCCCAGGTCGGTTGGCGGCTCATCGTCGCATCGAGCGCGAAGATCAGCCGTCCTGCGCCACCCGGATCGGCACGGCGCGCGCTGGCCAGAAACGATGTGATTTCGGCCGTGCTGGATCTGGCCTCGCCGACCTCACCGCCTTTCTTGTGTGTTGGAACCCCATCCTTGGCCATGGTCCATATTTGGCCAGCCCGCACGGCTTAGGCAAGTAATTATCAATGAGCATCGTGAGACTGCTGGCCGCGCCAATCCGCCGTGCCTCAATCGGCAAGCACGTCGAGACTGTCGATCGGCTGCGCGACATTTTCGAGCCAGAGCCGGCGCGCCTGTGCCCGGCGTTTGCCGACATCGTCGATCGGCAATTTCAGCGCCGTCAGCAATGCACGGATTTCCTGGCGTGCCGACAGATGCGACAGCGTCGGCCCCACGCCGAGCGATATCACCGACAATTCATCGAGCGCCGTCATGCCGATCGGGAACAGTTCGCGGAAGATCACCCGTTCCGAAATGCCCTCGGCCAGCCTGCAACCCAGCCGCATGCACAGATCGTTCAGGCTGTCGGCGAGACTGCGATTGTTGCGTGTCACCAGCGAGGACAACCGGTTGCGCACCACCACCCAGTCGAGCAGGCCATTGTCCACCAGACGCCGGTGGCGGCGCGCCTCGCGCACCATTGCGGCGTAGTGCGAAATGCCCGTTATCTCACCCGTATCGGGATCAATGTGTCCCAGCACGTCGAAATCGATGAAGGAATCGTTGATCGGCGTAACCAGCGTATCGGCCATGGAATGGGCGAGCCGCATGGCGAAGCCGTCATGGCCGGGTGTGTCGATGACGATGAAATCATGCGTGTTTTCGACGCGCAGCAGGATATCCTGAAACTGCGCGAGTTCGATGTTCTCGTTTTCGGAAACGCTGTCGCCGAGCGCGCGTTCGACCCGCGAATGGTCGGGCATCGGCACGCGCAGCCCGTTGCGCCGGCTCCACGACGCGCGGTTTTCGACATAGCGCGTGAGGCTCATCTGACGGCTGTCGAGATCGATGCTCGCGACCTTGTGGCCGGTGTTGAGCAGCGCGACGATGAGATGCATGGCAATGGTGGTCTTGCCCGAGCCACCCTTCTCGTTGCCGCAGGCAATCACATAGGCTTGTCGCGGCGTCACGTCACCGGGCCCGTAGATATTCATCTGCGTGTCACCCACTACTCAAAGTCCGCCCTCGTGGGAAAGTTTCCCCCAAAAAGGGATCGACTTCAACACGTTCGACGTGCCGTCGGCGAGTTTGTCTGCACGTGGTTAAACAGCGGCCCGAAGACAGACGGGCGCAGGACAGTGAACGCGGTCGCGGATGCGCCTCACAACAGGCCGAGTTCGGCCAGTTCCAGACGCAGTTCCGGCGGCAGCGCGTTTTTACCAGTTCCCTCCGAAAGATCGGCCGGCGCCTCTTCCGCTTTGAGATAGCGCCAGCCCTGGAAGGCGCGGCGCGGCTGCCATTGCGTCGCCACCAGCTTCGGCTCCAGCACAAGATCGCAGCGGTGGATACCTTCCTTGTCGGTGAAGGGCCGGATGGCGGTCAGGCGCTGACGCACCTGGATATTGCCCTTGATCACCCAGTAGAGCGAACCGCCGTCGAGCAGTTCTTTCGCCCGCTTGGGCACCATGCGTGTTGTATGCTTATGTTCGGGCGCCTGCCCGTGCCGGCGCTTCTCGGCCAGGCGGTAATCCACCCAGTCCTGCAATTCCTCGATCGTCGACACGCCCACGCAGAGCTTGACCAGATGCAGCGTCATCCTCGTTTCATAGGGGACCTGCGCCCGGCTTTCAATTTGCGGTAATGCAATCGGTACGGCTGTCCACAGTCGGCCACCGCCGGGGTGCGAGGTCAAAACCGCTTCTTGGCCTTGTCGTCCTTGACGGTGATGGCGGCGCCTGCCGCCTTCAACGCGCCGAAGCCGCCATCGATATGGGCGATGTTCTCGAACCCCATGTCGTCGAGCGCCTTGGCCGCCAGCGCCGAGCGCCAGCCCGCCGCGCAGAACAGCACATAGGTCGTTTCGCTATTGCCGAAGACCTCCCGGTAATAGGGGCTCGACGGATCGAACCAGAATTCCAGCATGCCGCGCGGCGCATGGACCGCGCCCTCGACACGGCCTTCGCGGTCGAGTTCGCGCACATCGCGGATATCGACGAGCACAGCACCGCCGCCGCCATGTTCGGCGAGCGCCTTTTCGGCCTGCCAGACATCGACCTGCGCATTGGCGCGGTCGACAAGTTCCTTGATCGGCGTGATCGCCATCATGACCCTCCCTCGCCGCCATGGCTCGTGGCACAAACGGACATGGCGCGTCGGCCGGCAAGATGATGCCGGCAGGCCATTGCGTCAATACATGGCGTTGATGGCTGGGACCGCCACCATGGACGGTCGGTCGAAAGCGAATTGTCTGCTTTAAGGTTGGCTGGCTTTTACCTTGCCAGCGCCAGTGTCAGCGATGGTTTCGGCCTAGCCGAACATTCCGATGACAAGCACTACCGCAATGAACACGGCGACCGCGATTGCCGCAACGCCCCATACAGAACCACGGGTCCTGTTGCCCCTTACGATTTCGTCCATTGGACTTGATACCCTGTTGTAAGCCGGATTGAAACCGGTCTCGTTCAAACGCTGCGGTATATAGGATTGTCGCCGATCTTTCGCAAGCGCAAAAATGGCAATTACGTGACAGGCAGCCATTCGCCTGTCACAGGGTGAGACAATTTTAATAAAAGAAACAACATGTTATCTGTGTTCCACATTCTTAACATAGTGTAAATGCAATGGACACATAGCTCATTATGCTGCGCCGCAACATACAGTTGCGTTGTCGTGGAATCGGTAGTTTCAAGCGGTATTGGCGCACTTGCCCCGACTCACGCCGCGTCCCATTCCGGCGAGAAATCAAAGTCGCAGATGCGGTGGCCTTGCGATGTCAGGCGGGATATCGCCGCCATTTCATCGGCCGACAATGCGAAATCGAAAACATCGAGGTTCTCCTTCAGCCTCTGCGGCTTCGAGGTGCGCGGAATGGCACCCACACCATGCTGCTGCACGTGCCAGCGCAAAACGATCTGCGCTGGTGTGCGGCCGTACGCTTGCGCCGCCTCGCGTATCGCCGATTCGCCGAACAGGTTTCCGCCGCGCCCGAGCGGACAATAGGAAATGAACGCCATACCATGGCGCCGGCAGGAAGCGAGCACTTTGTCCTGGTTGAGATAAGGGTGGTATTCGACCTGGTTGCAGGTAAGCTTGCGCTCCGACAGCGCCACTGCCTCGTCCAGCAATCCGGTCGTGAAATTGGCGACGCCGATATGCCGCGTCATGCCTCTGGCAGCCACCTCGTTCAGCGCAGCGATCGATTCGCCAAGCGGCACCGTTTTCGACGGCCAGTGGATCAGCAGCAGATCGACACGATCGAGACCAAGCCGTTTGAGCGAAGCCTCCGCCGTGCGCTGCAAATCGCCTGCGGCGATATCGCTGGGCCAAACCTTGGTCGTGACAAAGAGTTCGTCGCGCGGCAGACCGCTGGCGCGAATACCCTCGCCGACCTCCTTTTCGTTATCGTACATCGCCGCCGTGTCGATATGCCGATAACCGGCGTCGATTGCCGTCGTCACCAGTTCGGTGCATTGGTGCCCCTTCAGCGTCCAGGTACCAAGTCCGATCGCCGGCATATTCGCGCCATTGGCGTTAAGCGTGTGCATGTTCCGCTTCCCGATTTGCCGCAAACCTGCGCCGTGCTACAGCCCGCGCATGACAAGGTCAAACGACTCGGCATATGGCGGTGGACGTATTGCGCTCGTCGATCTGGCGCGCGGGGTGGCGCTCATTGCCATGACCGCCTTCCATTTTACCTGGGACCTCGAAATGTTCGGCATCGCCCCGCGGGACTTCATGGCGTCGACCGGCATGATCGTCTCGGCGCGCTTGATCGCCGGCAGCTTCCTGTTCCTGGTCGGCTTCAGCCTGTTTCTGGCCCATGGCCGCGCTGTCGCCGAAGGCGGGTCGATTCGCTGGCGCCCGTTTTTCAAACGCCTGGCGCAGATCCTGGCCGCCGCCGCGCTCATCACGATTGCGACCTGGTATGCCACGCCGCAGGCCTTCATCTTTTTCGGTATCCTGCATGCGATCGCACTCGGCAGCATGCTGGCGCTCGCCTTCCTGTACCTGCCCTGGTGGCTGACGGCCGTCGCCGGGCTTGCCGTGCTCACCCTGCGCGACACGCTGAGGACCGAAGTCCTCGACGCGCCGATCTGGTGGTGGAGCGGGTTGTCGAGGATCACTCCTTTATCGAACGACTATGTCCCGGTCTTTCCGTTCTTCGGCTTGATCCTGCTGGGCGTTGCTGCTGGGGGATTTGCCTGGCGTCACGGACTACTGGCCAGCCTAGCCAGGCCGCGTCTGGACAACGCGCCCGCTCGCCTGCTGCGCTTCATCGGCCGTCACAGCCTGATCTATTATCTGGCGCACCAGCCGGTGATGCTGGCCATTCTCTATTCGGTGCTGTGGGTCACCGGGTATATTTGATGAAGGGCGTCAGATTGGCCACGTCGTCGTAGAGACGGCGGGCGGTCTTGTTGAATTCCTGCGTCAGCCAGTAGACCTGCCCTGCCCCGTGCTTGTCGGCCTTCTCGTAGACCGCTTCGATCAGCTTGCGTCCGACACCTTTGCCACGCGCCTCGGGCGCGGTGAACAGGTCGTTGAGATAGCAGCGCGGTTCGTCCGACCATGTGGTCAGATGGTAGAGATAATGCGCCAGCCCAACGAGTTCTCCATCCTCGCCGACCGCTACCAGCGCATAGGGACCGTCGCCCCTGGCGTTCATCAGCCGTTGCCACAGCGCATCCGTTCCGGCACTGAGGTCCGCTTCATAGAACGCTTGATAGCCGCGCCAAAGGTTTTCCCACTGCCTGCGGTCATCGGGTTCGGCGAAACGGATGTGAATGGACATTGTCGTCCTGCTCCCTGATAATTGCGAAACGAACCACTACGGTTCAGGGGACATTAAGGCAACCTCGGGTTGCCGGGGACGGACGTGCGATGACACCGCATGACGACAGACCGAATGTGATTCCGTGGCCGCCGATCATTTTCGTGGTGGCGCTGGCGGGCGGGTTTGCGATGGACTACATCTGGCCCATGCCATGGCCTGTCGGCATGGTGCACGACGTCCTGCAGGCAGGCGGGCTGCTTCTGGCCATGGCCGCGGCGGTGCTCTATGTCACCGCGCTGCGCGAATTGTGGCTAGCGGGCACCGCCATCCTGCCGCACCAGCAGGCTAGCCATCTGGTTACCGGCGGCCCGTTCAAGCTGACCCGCAATCCCATCTATCTCGGCAATTTCCTGCTGTTGATGGCCTTCGGCCTGGCGCTCGGCAATCTGTGGATGTTCATCGCCGCATTGTCGTCGGCCTATGCCGAACAGAAGCTCGGCATCGAACGCGAAGAGGCCCATCTGGAGCACCGCTTCGGCCGCGCCTGGCGCGATTACAGGAAAAGGGTGCGCCGCTGGGTGTGACGGCACCAGGGAAAAACACTGAATCTAGTGCCGAGCGGGTGAAGAGCCCGCCGGCCAATTCCGACCACTTGGCAGGCCGCGCCAGCAACAAGAGGCGTTGAGGGTCGTAGACCCGATCGGGACTTAGAGATGTCCCGAGCGTAGCGAGGAATGGCTGTGAGAAAATAAAAATCAACGTCCTACGCCCAACTCTGCGAGCCGGGCAAGGCTCGCCTCTTCCGCCTGGTCGAGTTCGCGCAGCGTCTCCTCGATGTCGCGGCGCTTCTGTTCCAGTTCGCCGCGCTTTTCGTTGACCCGCTGGATCAGGAGCCTGAGCTGGCCCTCTTCGCCCGGCGGCTCCTTGTACATGTTGAGGATTTCGCGAATTTCCGCGATCGAGAAACCGAGCCGCTTGCCGCGCAGGATGAAGGACAAGAGCCTGCGGTCGGTGGGCCGGAATAGCCGCGTGCGCCCACGCCTGAGCGGCTTGATCAGCCCCTCATCCTCATAAAAGCGGATGGTTCGCGTCGAAACGCCGAATTCGCGCGTCAGCTCGGTGATCGTGAAATATTCGCCGAGTTCCGATTTTGCCGCCATGTGCCCCGACTTTGTATGATTTGTACGGCCCGGCGTTCTCGCGCACCGGATATGTCCAATTTGTGTGACCGGTTCTTACGTAAAAGTCAATCAGCGCCGAAGCTGGCCTTCCCGCCGGTTTGCGCATAACCGACCACAAGATATGATCGAAAGGGATTCGGCCGGTTCGGATCCGATTCCGAACCGCTGCCGGATCGCCTGCCTACCGGAGAGTCTTCATGTCGTTTTTCCGTGCAATCTTTTCTGCAATCCGCAACTATTTCAACATCTCAGGCCGCTCCAATCGCCGCGAATTCTGGTACTGGCTGGGCTTCGTCGTTCTTGCTTATCTGCTGTTGAGATATTTCGAGGTCAATTATCTTGCGATATGGGCGGGATACCTTCCCTACGAGGAACCGGATCAATTTCCAGCCTGGTTGATTGGAATGTATCCGGCCCTGTCGGACGAAGTGCCCTGGATGCCGGATTTCCTGTCCTGGATTTCGTCGGCCTGGCTTGTCTTTTGTATCATCCCGACCCTTACTCTGATCGTCCGCCGCGTGCACGACCACGACAGGCCGGGCTGGATGGCGCTCACGATCGTGCCGCTCGTGTGGTGGCTTGTCGCCAAGGGAACGAAAGGTCCGAACCGTTACGGCTGAAATGGAATTATGAAAATGTTAGCCATGATTTGATCGAAGTCAGTGCGCCGCCACATTTTCTCCGTTTTACTGCTCCTTAACGCTATGAAATACATAATCGCGTTCTCGGGTAAGACGCGAAGCCGAAACGGGACACGGCATATGGTTCTCAGGAAGTTATGTGGCGCCGCAGCGATGGTTGCGGCAATGTGGGCGTCGGTCGCCAATGCGCAGCCGGCAAGTTATGTTCAGTCGAAGACCTATCTGATCAATGGCCTGGCGAGCGCCGTGCCGTTTATCGGATACGGCTTCACCAATCTTCAGAAGAAGATTCCGGGCGCCGAACTCTATTCCTATATCAGCCCGGTTGAGGGTTCGATGGTGATCGAACCGAAGATCATGGCCGATATCCGTCGCCAGTACCGTGCAAATCCGGACATCGAGATCAACCTGATCGGCATCTCCTACGGCGCCAATCTGATCACGCGCATGGTCCAGCAGCTTGACAAGGAAGGCATTCCGGTCAGCTATCTGGGCGTGCTCGACGGTCTGCCGCTCGCCAAGGTGACGCCGAATGTGCGCCGGGTCGACAATTTCATCTGCAACTTCCCCGGCTGCCTGCGCGACAAGGTCCGCCTGACGCGCGGCAACGACAACACCATCCAGGCCAATTTCAACTACAACACCTCGCACATCGCGCTCGGCAACAATGAAGAGGTGCACACCCGCATCCTGCACCAGATCGCGAGCTATCCGCTGAATGTCGCCGGCGATCTCGACTACGCCTATACGGCGAGCACCCAGTAGCGCGGAACTTCACTGCATTTCGCAATTTCGATCAGCCCGGCTCTTGCAGCCGGGCTTTTCGTTTCAAGCCAGCTTGAACCACCAGGCCGCCAGGCCGAGAAAGGCGAAGAAGCCGACCACGTCGGTGACGGTCGTCACGAACACGCTGGAAGCCACCGCCGGGTCGATGCCGAGGCGATTGAGCGCGATCGGAATCAGGATGCCGGCGAGTGCAGCGCACAGCATGTTGAATACCATGGCAACCGCGATGATGCCGCCAAGCTGCGGTTCGCCGAACCACAATGCGGCGACCACGCCGATGATCAGCGCGAATGAAATGCCGTTGAAGAATCCGACCAGAATTTCCCTGCGCACGATGCGCAGCGCGTTGTAGCTGTCGATGTCGCGCGTTGCGATCGCGCGCACCGCCACCGTCATGGTCTGCGTGCCGGCATTGCCGCCCATCGACGCAACGATCGGCATCAGTACCGCGAGCGCCACCATCTTCTCGATACTGGCGTCGAACAGCCCGATCACGACGGAAGCAAGAATCGCCGTTCCCAGATTGACGAGCAGCCACACAAAGCGCGACCGCGTGATGTCCCACACCGAATCCGACAGTTCCTCGTCGCCAACACCGCCGAGACGCAGGATGTCCTCTTCGGCCTCCTGTGCGATGACGTCGACCACATCATCGATGGTCAGCACGCCGACCAGGCGGTTGCTGTCGTCGACGACGGCTGCCGACAGCAGGTCGTAGCGCTCGAACAGCCGAGCGGCTTCCTCCTGGTCCATGTCGGCGGGGATGGCATGGCGCGTCTCGTGCATGATCTCCTCGATGCGCGCCTTGCGCCCGGTGCGCAGGATCTGGTCGAGCCCCACCGAGCCGACCAGTTCGAATTGCGGCGAGACCACGAATATCTCATGGAAACGGTCCGGCAGGTCCTTGTCCTCACGCATGTAGTCGATCGTCTGCCCGACCGACCAGAAAGGCGGCACGGCGATGAACTCGGTCTGCATGCGCCGGCCGGCGCTTTCTTCGGGATAATCGAGCGAACGGCGCAGACGGAGCCGTTCCTCGAACGGCAGAGCCGACAGGATTTCGTCCTGGTCCGACTCTTCCAGATCCTCCAGGATGTAGACCGCATCGTCGGAATCGAGTTCCTTGACGGCTTCCGCGATTTTCTCGTTCGGCAGTGCCTCGACGATTTCCAGACGCACCGCCTCGTCGACCTCGGTCAGCGCGGCGAGATCGAAATCGTCGCCCGCCAACGCGACCAGATGCGCCCGCTCCTCCGAACCCAGTGCCTCGAGCAGGTCACCCAGTTCGGATTCGTGCAGCGGCTCGATCAGCGCCTTGAGCGCGTCGGCATCGTCGGCTTCGAGAATTTCGGTGACACGCTCGTGGAACGCGGAAGTGACATAGCCTTCCTCGTCATAAAGCGCCGGGCCTGCCGGATCGGCATTTCCTGCGTTCCGTGTTTTCTCGTCCGTCGGTGAGCTCATCAACTGCCCTGCGAATCCGCTCCCTTGGGGGAGTCGGCCACTAGGTAGCGCAGGCGCGTAGCCGGGACAAAGGGAATCGGGCCGCTTCGTCCGCCGCTTCTTGCTGCAGCCGATTGTCAACAGCCCGCATGAACGCTTGTCACAATCCCGTGTTGCTCATAGGCTAGCGCGTTCTGTGGCCGTGCAAAGCGCGTATGGCACCCCCATGCGATTTCGCCGAAACAGCACGTCGACGCACACTTCAACCCGGAGCGACGCCATGAGATACCTGCTTTCCGTCTCCGCCGCAGCCATGCTGGCGCTTTCAGCGAGCCAGGCGCAGGCCGACTACATTCTGGACATTCTGCACATCAACGACTTTCACAGCCGCATCGAGCCGATCAGCAAATACGATTCCACCTGCTCGGCGGAGGATGACGCCGAGGGCAAGTGCTTCGGCGGTGTCGCCCGGTTGAAGACCTTCATCACCAATCGCCGCAATGAACTGAATGCCGACGGCGCCAATGTGCTCACGCTAAGCGCCGGCGACGAATTCCAGGGTTCCCTGTTCTTCACCACCTACAAGGGTGCCGCGGAAGCCGAATTCATGAACGATATCGGCTTCGATGCCGCCGCGGTTGGCAACCACGAATTCGATATCGGTCCTGCACCGCTCGCCAAATTCATCGACACGGTGAAGTTCCCGATTCTTGGCGGCAATGTCGAAGCCGCTTCCGATCCCGACCTGAAAGGCGAACTCGGCAACTATATCGTTGTCGAGCGCGGCGGTGAGAAGATCGGCATCATCGGCGTGGTGACGACGGAAACGGCCGCCATTTCCTCGCCTGGTCCGAACGTCAAGTTCGACGATGTGGAAGACTACATCAGGAAGGCGGTCGGCAAACTCGAGGCGCAAGGCATCAACAAGATTATTGCGCTGACCCATGTCGGCTATGAGGAAGACAAGCGCATCGCCACCATTCCCGGTGTCGACGTCGTCGTCGGCGGTCACAGCCACACCTTGCTGTCGAACACCGATGAGCATGCCGCCGGCCCCTACCCGACCCTGGTCGAACAGGCCGATGGCACCAAGGTTCCGGTGGTCCAGGCCAAGTCCTATGGCAAATATGTCGGCGAGCTCTCGGTTTCATTCGACGACAGCGGCAAGGTCCAGGGCGCCTATGGCGCGCCCAACCTCATCGACGCTTCGGTCAAGCCCGACGAGACGATTGTGGCACGTGTCGCCGAACTTGCCGGTCCGATCGAGGAACTGAAGTCCAAGCCCGTCGGCATGTCGACCGCCGCGATCGAAGGCTCGCGCGAAGTCTGCCGGGCCGAGGAATGCTCCATGGGCAATCTGGTCGCCGACGCCATGCTTGACCGCGTCAAGAATCAGGGCGTGACGATCGCCATCCAGAATGGCGGAGGGTTGCGCGCTTCCATCGATGCGGGCGAGATCACCATGGGCGAAGTGCTGACCGTACTGCCCTTCCAGAACACGCTCGCCACCTTCGGTCTGAGCGGCGCCGATGTGGTTGCCTCGCTGGAAAGTGGTGTTTCGGGCCTCGAGGAAGGCAAGGGTCAGTTCCCGCAGGTTGCCGGCTTGCGCTATGCTTTCGATGCCTCCGTCGCACCGGGCGAAGGCCGCATCAAGCAGGTCCAGGTCATGGAAAACGGCAAGTGGACCGATATCGATCCGAACAAGGAATATCTCCTCGTCTCCAACAACTTCATGCGGGGCGGCGGCGACAACTACAAGTTGTTCCGTGACCACGCCACCAACGCCTACGACTATGGTCCGGGCCTCGAGGACGTGCTCGCCGACTATCTGGGCGCCCACAACCCCTATACGCCCTATACCGACGGGCGCATCGTCAAGGGTGATTCTCTCAAGATGGCCATGGAAAAACCTGCAGAGACGATGGAAAAGGCGGCGGACGAGGTCATGAAGAAGTCGGAGGAAACAGCCGAATACGTCATCAAGGCGGGTGACAATCTCTGGAACCTGGCGAAGGAGAAATACGGGGACGCCACCATGTGGATCAAAATCCGTGACGCCAACAAGATCGGCCACACCCGCCGGCTGAAGATCGGTCAGACCATAACTATACCGCAATAGAGCCGTTTCAGGGCCTGTTTCGCAGAAAGTGAAAAGCCCGGCTTCGGCCGGGCTTTTTTGTGCCGTTTTCGGGTCGATTCACCGCGCTTCCAGACTTTCTCAAGGGATTGCAATCCTTTCCGCCAACCTTTTGTTCACCACCACCGCAAACCGGATTTTAACGCCACGATGCTACCTAGGCGGGAACCAAGGGACAGGCATGAACGAAATCAGCAAAACCGACAGCTCGATGAATTCCGCGACGCCACACGTCGATGAAGCCGAGCGCATCCGCACGCATGGCTATGTGGTCGACTGCGACGGTGCGCGCGCGGTGATCATGGCGCATGTCGACCCGAATGCCGAGCATATGGAAAACTATTGGGTGGTAGGCCAGCTCGTCTCCATCCAGGAAGGCGAAAATCGCGTTATCGGCCAGGCCTATCATGTCGAGAGCATGGGGAATCAATGGTCCGAAGGCGGCACCAACACCCTCCTCATCTATATCGAGCTGGTCGGTGAAATCCGCCCGGGCAAGAATGGCGCCACCACGTTTTCGAGCGGTATCACCGATTATCCTCGCATGGGCACCTTTGCCCATCGTGTCCGTGCCGCCGATCTGGAGACGATGTACCAGAACAACGCGGAATCGACGATCACCATCGGTCATCTGGCGCAGGAAGCAAGCATTCCCGCGAAGATCGATCTTGACAGGCTCACGTCACGCCATTTCGCGATCGTTGGTTCGACCGGCACCGGCAAGTCGACCAGCGTCACGCTCATTTTGCACAAGATCATTGCACAGCGTCCTGATTTGCGGGTCGTGATCCTCGACCCACATAATGAATTCTCGACGGCATTCCTGACGGAAGCCGTGGTCAAGGATGCCAAAACCCTGTCACTGCCCTTCTGGCTTTTCACATTCGAAGAGTTCAAGGAGATCGTCTTCCGCGGCCAAAAGGGTCTTGAAGGCGAGGCCGAATTGCTGCGCGACCTGATCGCAGAAGCCAAGCAGCGCTATGAGAACGACGGCCGCAGTGCATCGTCCCTTGTCAAGCGCGCGATGACAGGCGCCGGCGGTCACACGGCGGATTCACCCGTTCCCTATCGGCTCGTCGATCTCTTCAAGGCAATCGACGAACGCCTCGGCCAACTCGAAGGCAAGACCGCGAAGCCCACACTCAGGCAATTGCGCGACCGTATCGTCACCATCAGCGAGGATCCGCGTTTCGCCTTCTGTTTCTCGCAGCCCAATGCGGGCGGCGACCGCATGAAGGAAGTTGTGGGCGACCTGTTCCGCGTACCCCAGCACGACAAGCCGATCAGTGTCATCGACATGTCCGAACTGCCGGCAGAAGTGGTCAATTCGGTCGCCTCCGTCCTCTGCCGAGTGGCATTCGACCTCGCCGTGGCCAGCCAGGGTGGCATCCAGACCCTCGTCGTCTGCGAAGAGGCCCACCGCTACGTTCCCGCCAATCAGGACAATGCATTCTGGCCGACACGCCAGGCGATCGCGCGCATCGCCAAGGAAGGCCGCAAATACGGCGTCCATCTCGGCATGATCACGCAGCGCCCGAGCGAACTCGACCCGACCATCCTGTCGCAGTGCAATACCATTTTCGCGATGCGGCTCGCCAACCAGAACGACCAGGAAATCATCGGCGGCGCCATGACCAATGGCGCACAAACCTCGATCAATTTCATCTCTTCCCTGGCCGACCGCGAATGCATCGCATTCGGCGAGGCGCTGAAGACACCGATGCGCATGATCTTCGAAACCATGCCGCCGGAATGCCTGCCGGGCAGCCGCATCAAGGAGATGCAGAAGCAGGCGCGTCAGGGCATGACTGTCGATCTGGGCACGGTCATACGCCGCATGCGCGAGGCCAATACCAGATCGCAGAGCTCTTCCAGCCCATCGGTTACCGCCTCAAGCCAGTTGACGCAACGCGAAGTCCACGAACAGGAAATGGCGGCCAGCATGTCGCAGGACCTGGAAAGGTTCCAGGCCGATGCCGCCGATGAAGCGGTGCAAGACAAGTCAACCGCCAAGTCGGACAGGCCCGCAGTCCGCGGAAATCGCGATGTCGAACCGATGCCGCCCAATCCCGACTGGGCAGGAAAATCGATGGTTGGACGCGCGCAGGCCAAACCTGATGAGGCTAGCCGTACCGAGGCGCCAAGCCACTCGTCAGGGCGCGGCAATTCGCTGGTAAGTGCCTTCCGTTCGCGCCAGTGACACCAGGTTATTTACCCCATTCGAACCATCGTCCTTTTTTCGTTTGGCCAGGAGTTCCGCCCTTGTTTCACCGTCCCGCATTTGCTACATGCGCCGGGCCGGTTTTTCAGGGCTGCGGAGCAGTCGGCAACCCCTGAAAACAAAGCTCATTTGCGGTCGTGGCGGAATTGGTAGACGCGCAGCGTTGAGGTCGCTGTCCGGTAACACGGGTGGAAGTTCGAGTCTTCTCGACCGCACCATTTAAGGGCGCCTCTGGCATCGATACCCCGGCGCTGCGTCAGGGATTTTCATTTGCAAGGAAGTACCGGCTTCCGCAACAATGCGCCCATGCGTGAGACAATCCTCAAACCGGCCCGGCAGGTGAAATCCGATCGCGGAGCGATCACCGCCGCCATGCAACGCACGGACGATGGACCGCCGGTCATCTGGGACAAAGCCGGCAAGCCGGTTCCCTACGAAGCGGCGGTGGCGCGCATGGAGGAAATCGCCGGCGCAATTTACGCCGGCACGGTCGGCGAACACGTCTGGCTGGTCGAACATCCACCGCTTTATACCGCCGGCACCAGCGCCGATCCCGCCGACCTCATCGACCCGGATGCCTTTCCGGTGTTCAAGACCGGCCGTGGCGGCGAATTCACTTATCACGGACCCGGCCAGCGCGTTGCCTATGTCATGCTCGACCTCAAGAAGCGGCAGCAGGACGTACGCGTCTTCGTCGCCGCACTCGAGGACTGGATCATCTTGACGCTGGCCAATTTCGGCGTTGTCGGGGAAAGGCGGGAAGACCGGGTCGGCGTCTGGGTGCGCCGGCCTGATAAGTCGCCGCTCGCCGACGGTTCGATGCATGAAGACAAGATCGCGGCAATAGGCATCCGGTTGCGCCGCTGGGTGAGCTTTCACGGCATCTCGCTCAATGTCGAGCCGGATCTTTCCCATTTCGACGGCATCGTGCCCTGCGGCGTACGCGGCCATGGCGTCACCAGCCTGGTCGATCTCGGCCTGCCGGTGACGATGGACGATGCCGATCTGGCGCTGAAGCGCAATTTCGAAAAGGTTTTCGGGCCCGTTGCCTGAGACCGTTTGAGGCCGCCTTGCATCATGCCCCGGCGCGACGGCGCATCGGCAGCAGACCGGCGAGCGAAACCAGCGTAAACACCGCGCCGGCAAGAAAAGTGCCCTGCGGACCCACAACGTCCCACAGCGCACCGGCCACGATGCTGGCAACCAGCATGGCCAGCCCGGTCACCAGGTTGAACAGGCCAAAGGCGGTGCCGCGCAATTCTGCCGGCGCACGATCGGCAACAAGGGCGGACAGCAGGCCCTGTGTGAAACCCATATGCAGCCCCCAGAGCAATACGCCGGCCGCGAGCCAGATGATCGATGGCGCAAAGGCGAGGAAGACATCGCCAATCAACAGCAAAACGAGGCCGAGCGCCAACAGCGAGATGCGGCTGACATGGTCGGACAGCGCGCCGACAGGATAGGCCGAAAGCGCATAGGCGATGTTCATGACTACCATGACGGCCGGCACCAGCATGACCGACAGGCCGATCGACTGCGCCCGCAGGATCAGGAAGGCTTCGCTGAACCGTGCCAGCGTGAAGAAGATGGCAATCGCGACCACCCACCAATAGCCCGCTCCGAGCCGTCCCGGCAGGGCCGTACTGAACCGGATCGCAGCCGGACGTTCGTCCTCCCTCGGCACGGGATCATGCACGGCAATCAGGATCAGCACGAACGAGATGAAGGCAGGCAACACGGCAAACCAGAAGACAGCCCTGAAATTGTCTACCGTCGCCCACATGAAGACAATCGCCAGCAGCGGTCCGAGAAAGGCGCCGACCGTGTCGAGTGACTGGCGCAGGCCGTAACTCGCCCCGCGCAGATGCGGCGGGCTGATGTCTGCGACCAGCGCGTCGCGCGGCGCGCCGCGAATGCCCTTGCCAAGCCGGTCGATGAAACGGGCGGCAACCAGCCAGTGGACCGTGCTCGCCAGCGGAAAGATCGGCTTTGTGAACGCGGCAAGACCATAGCCGATCGCAGCCAGCACCTTGCGCTTGCCGAGCCAGTCGCTGAGCGTGCCCGAAAAGATCTTGGTGATCGCCGCAGTTGCCTCGGCAATACCCTCGATGAAGCCGACGGTCAGCGCTGACGTGCCCAGCACCGTGACCAGATAGACCGGCAACAGGGCGTGGATCATCTCCGACGAGACGTCCATGAACAGCGAGACCAGGCCCAGCGCCCATATGCCCGACGGGATGGCCCGCCAACCGGCTGATTTTCCGGATTCGACCTGCTGGCTCATGCGCTTGCGTCCGTTCGATGGCACCTCGAAAGGCAAGTCCCCGACCGGTCATTCCGTATTCCCGGTCAAAATACAATGCCCTTGACGGCAAACCGCAGCGGCAGCATGAAAAACCCGGGATAAGCGCCGGGTTTTGCTGAAGGAGGCGACAATGGCGGATCGGGGTCCCGGCCCGCCTCAGGCGACCTTGTCGAGCCAGGGTTTGAGCTTGGGATGGATGTTCGGGCTTTCGTCGCGGATGAAGCGCAGCAGCGCCTTTTCGTTGTCATGGACCAGCCCGTCGCGGTCGAGGCGATCGATCAGCCAGTCCGCTTCACCATCCACGATCATCTCTGCCTGGGCCTCGGCGGACGCCACGCGGTGATTACGTTCCGCCCAGGCCTTCTCCATCTGCTCATGCGCACTGGTGACGTCCGAGAAGAAGGACTTCGTGAATGCCCCGCCGAAGCCACCGAAAACACCCTTCAGCGCGCCGGCGACGTCGACGGTAGTGTCCTCAAGCCATTCTTCCCGGGCAAGCGCCGCCGTGCGTGAGGGCGCCTGGTAGCTGGCAGCCGCCATCAGGTAATTGGCAATCGCCTTGACGAACAGTTCCCGCCAGGCCGGGTGGTTTTCGGCCTCGATCGTCTTGTCGTTGAGATCGAACAGCATTTCGGCCTCGGCCCGCGAAATCGATATACCGGCTTCGCCGCCGAACGCATAAAGCACTTCGCGGATGAGCTCGACCTCGGCCTCGTCGATGACGCCCTTTTTGAGCTGCCGCCCATGCGCCAGAGGCCCCTCGCCGTCGACCACGGCGCGTGCGATTTCACCAAGTGTGTAGCGCACAAGCGTTTCCGGCGAGGATTTCGCCTTGCTCAGCACATCGATCAGCAGTTCCAGTTCGCTCAGCGTGTCGACATGTCCGTCATGGCTGACACGCTCGATCAGCCATTCGGCATTGGCGAGACTGACATAACCGCGCGGCTCTGCCTGGTTCACGGTGAAGTCGGTCAGTGCCTCGACGAAGAACTCGTACCAATCGGGGCACTTTTGACCCGCCACCGTGTCGAGATCGAAAATCGCATCGGCTTCCGCATGCGAAACCAGCCCGTCGCGGAAAACTTCGCGGCGTAGATGGCGCACATCCTGTTCGCTGATGCGGCCCGACTGCTTCAACAGCTTTTCGGTTTCCAGCATCGGGGCAGAAAGCGGTGAACGGTTCATCGTGTCGTCCTCTCCCGGTCCGGCCCTGGCGGCCGCCATGAATGTTTGTCCAAAACAACCATAGAGTAAGGATTTTGAAATTTGCCGAAGGAACAGGGTTAAGGCAGTCTTAATGCGATGCGGTGATCGCGGTCCGTAACGACGGCGAATGTCAGCGAAGACGCAGTTCGACCAGCTCGATTGGACGCTGCGATCCCTTGACGTCACGCGCGCCGATCGGCCCGGCATGCATGTTGTCCGTCAATTCGATGCGTTCGAGCAGCCTGGCGGAGATCAGCAGCGGGCGATTCAGTTCCTTGGTCTTGGCCCCGATACGCCTACCTTCGGCGTTACACACTTCAACCACCTCACGCAGTGCTTCGAGTACGCGTGTGTTGACATGCCTGTCGCTGCTCAGCGGCCATTCCGCGATCACAGCATGCCCCCGGCATAGCTGACCACCAGCGAGAAGGAGATGTCCTGCAGATGGCCCACGAACCCTTCTGGGCTGAGGTCGAAGATATGTGTCCCGAACAGCCGGTCATTGACGATCCGGCAAACGGCGATGATGACAAAGATCAGGACAAACTGGGCGCCGACACGCACGAGAAAGGCGGGCACGAAAGACGATCGCCGGATAGCCGAACAGGGATGGGCGACGAAATAGAGTTCGAATGTGACGATCGAGAATGCGACCAGCAAGCCGATCACCAGGCCGAGCCAGATCGTACCCTCTTTCTTCGGCCCCGATGGATAGACGAGACCGACATAGGCGAGCCCGACAAATCCACCGGTCAGCGTGATCGTGACCAGCAGGATGATTTTCTGCCGGCCGATCCAGATGGATTTTGACTGCATGAAGCGTCCCTCACGCGGCACGGCGCCATGGTTTCTCCCCGTCGATCAGACGGTGCGTACCGCGAGGATATCTGCCGCTGCCTTCATCTCCAGCCAGCGCCTGGAGCGCCGCGCCATTGCTTCGCCATCCTCGCCCCAAAGCGAGATGTTCCAATCCTCGTCGACATGCGCCGCTTCCCACGCTTCTTCCGCGCTCAGCCGGTTTTCGGCGATCGCCAGCGCCAGAAAGGCCGATCCTGTCAGCGTGGTGAAGGTATGCAGGCAAGCGGCAGCCAGCGCATCGCAATGCAGGCGCAGTCTTGTGCCGAAGGCGGCAACCGCCTCGCGCGGCTGGGCGACATGCATCACGCCCTCGCCGAGCACGAAATTGGCGCCGACTTCGTCGCGCAGCCAGTCGACGACCGGATCCCACGCCGCGTTCTGGCGCTCGACCAGCCCCTGCGGCGACCCTGCCCGGTAGCACAGCAGGTCGGAAGCGGCATATTTTAGAATGTCCTCGATTACCGCCTGCGGATCGGTCGCCACCCCATCGAGCGCGGTATTGACCAGCCGTGTCGCCGGCATGGTGGCCGGGTCGATCACCTTGTCCTGCGTCTGCCATTCGGCGGCAACGATTTCCGCAACCGCCTTGCTCTCGAATTCGAGTGGCTTGCGCCCGGGGGTCCGGACAGGCCTGCCGTCGAGCTGCACAGCAAAGCCGCCTTCGACCGGAGCGACTTCGGCCTGCTTGTAGAAGCGTTTGGGCAATTGCTGGCGCATGGCGGCTTCTGCTGCCCGCATCGGGTTCACTTTCTCCTCGCCCAATTGTTCCATCAGGTCGCGCATGTCGTTTCAGTTCATCCTGGCCATGCTGGCAGACGAGAGGAAAGCGGCGATCTCGTCCGCCGTTTGCGCTATCGTGCTCGCGCCTGCCCGGCGCAGCGCCTCGGCGTCATGATAGCCCCAGCCAACCCCGATTGCACCCGCGCCGGCATTGCGCGCCATTTCCATATCGAAGACGGTATCACCGATGACGAATGTGTCACGCGGCTCGATGCCGGTTTCTGCGCAACATTCGAGCACCATTGCCGGATGCGGTTTCGACGGACAGTCGTCGGCGGTGCGCCGCGTCTGGAAATGGCGCTCCAGACCGTGCATTTCAATGAGATGGCTGACACCGCGCCGCGACTTGCCGGTGACGATGCCAAGCAACATGTCGTCGCGCGCCGCCAGCGTGTCGAGCAGTTCGCGCATGCCGGCGAAAAAACGTGCGGCCAGTTCCGGCCTCGCCTGAACTTGCAGCCAGCTCTGCTTGTAGGCTTCGCGCATCGCCGCAATATCGGCTTCCGTGCCATCGAGCAGTCTGGCGAATGCATCGTCGAGGCTGAGCCCGATCATGCTCCGCACCGCCGCAGCATCCGGCGCTTCAAGACCGAACTCGGCAAAGGTCTGCCGCATGCACTCGTAGATACCCGCCTGGCTGTCGACCAGGGTGCCGTCGACGTCGAAGAGCACGAGCCGTGTCATTCGTCCTCCGTACTGGCTTCGTCGAAGCCGAGCAGGTTGAAGGTCTGCACCATGTGCGGCGGCAGCGGTGCGGTAACATCCAGCCTGCCGCCATCGGGATGGGGAATGATGATGCGCCTAGCATGAAGATGCAGCCGGTTCTGGATGCCGCCAGGCAGTTCCCAGTTCTCGATGTTGAAATATTTCGGATCGCCGATGATCGGATGGCCGATATGGGCGGTGTGGACGCGCAATTGATGGGTACGCCCGGTCACAGGCGTGAGCTCCAGCCAGCTCAGATTCTGCCCGGCCGTGTCGATCACCCGGTAATGGCTCTCGGCATGGTCGGCATCCGGCTCGCCATGGCGCGCCACGCGCATGCGGTCGCCCTCCTCCTTGCGCTCGCGCAGCAGATGGGTCGATATCCGCCCCTCCCGCTTCCTCGGCACACCGGCGCAGATCGCCCAGTAGACCTTCTCCGTGTCGCGTTCGCGAAAGGCCCTTGTCAGTTCCACCGCCGCGCCGCGCGTACGCGCCACCACCAGCACGCCGGACGTCTCGCGATCGAGCCTGTGGACGAGGCGCGGTTTCTCGCCCTTCTTGTTGCGGAAAGATTCCAGCATCTTGTCGACATGGCGCGTGACACCCGACCCGCCCTGCACCGCCAGCCCCGCCGGCTTGTTGAAGACGAACACCTTGGGGTCCTCGTGCAGCAGCATGGCGGAAAGCACGTCCGCATCGTGGCGGTCGCGCATGGTGTTGGCCGTGAGTGGCGTCGAGGTCGCCCTGGCCTCGCTCGAAAACAGCGGCGGCACCCGCACCGACTGTCCGACCGAAAGCCTGGTGTCGGCCTTTACACGCCCGCCATTGACCCGCACCTGTCCGGTGCGCAGCAATTTCTGCAACTGGCCGAAGCCAAGGCCGGGATAGTGAAGCTTGAACCAGCGGTCGAGGCGCATGCCCGTCTCATCGCCCTCGACGATGCGTGTCTCGACGCCAAATCCGGCGCCCGTGGCGCTACCGCCGCCACTCGGCGCGATCACGGCAGCAACCTGGTCAGCCACAGCCCTGCGAACAGCGCGCTGAGCGCCACCACGACACTGGTCACGACATAGAGGAAGGCCGGCAATTGCGCGCCGCGCTCCCACAGCGTCACCGCATCGAGCGAGAAGGCCGAAAAGGTGGTGAATCCGCCGAGAAACCCTGTGGCGATCAACAGGCGCAACTCATTCGAACTGCCGCCCGATCGCCGCGCCAGCCAGCCGACAAGAAGGCCCATGATGAGCGATCCCGCGACATTGACGAAGAACGTGCCCCACGGAAAGCCGGCACCGACGATCCTGAGCGCCAGCATGTTGGCCAGGTGCCTCAGCGACGCGCCGGCCGCGCCGCCAATCGCGACGAGGAGGAAATGGTTCAGTGCCAACGGGTTCATGCCGGTCTGATAGACCGATTTGCCGGATGACGAAAGACTGCAATCTCGCGGAAACGCCGACGATCGGAGAGGTTATGACCGATTGCGAGCTGCGATACGCCTACACTTCCTGTTTAGCTGCCTGCGCCAGGAAGTCCGCGGTGAAGACATCGAGCGCCGCCCAGTCGGTGAACTCGTAATCCTGACTGGTATCGACCGGCCTGCCTTCATGGCCGGATATCCGGCGCATGACCCAGCGCTTGAAGAAGTCGTATTCCAGATATTTCAGCGCACCGGCTGCGTGGTACTGGACCTGCGGCGTCCAGCCCGTCTCCTTGATCAGCTTTTCGGGATAGGACATGGCTTCCTCATGCCCTTCCGAATAGTCGCTCAGTATGGCAAGCGAAACCGTCACCAACGCTGAAGGGACCTCCAGCAATGCCGCCTTCCAGTTCTGGATGAAGCGTATCAGCGTGTTGGGATAGGCCCCCATGTGGATCGGCCCGCACAGGATGACCGCATCGAACCGGCCGGGAATGGCAAAACCCGGCTCGGCCAGATTGGCCAAGATCGCCTGATGCCCGGCGTCCTCCACCTTTTCTGCGATTCGCGACGCGATCTTGGCTGTCTGCCCTTCCACACTCGCATAGGCGACAAGAATGATCACTGTTTCACATCCTCAATTCAGCAGACCTGGGTTTCGCACGCCTTGAACTCGAACATGCCGCTTTGGCCGACCCGGTTGGCATCGAACATGCGCCCGTCCTCGCATTGCACGCGCGCTTCATAGGTATTCTTGCCGCCAAGCTGGCCCTCACGCATGTTCATCAGATAGGAGACCTTGCACTGCTTCTCGAACTGGAGCTGGTCCTTCAGATCATCCAGCCATGCCGGATCGGAGGACTGAGCCCAAACGGCGTCCGGCGTCATGATAGCCGTGCCCGGTACAAACACAAAGGAAGCAATAACGACAAACAAAAGGGCGCGCGCGCTCATTCTGATCTCCTATCTTACCTAACTTTCACACAAGGACCTGCCCGGTGCCTTGACGCGTGTCAATTGTCAGCGGTTTCGTTCCGCTCTCAGCTTATTCCAATAATCGAGTCTTTTGCGGATTTCGCGTTCGAAACCGCGCTCCGGCGGATCATAATAGGTCTGGCGTCCCATTTCTTCCGGGAAATAATCCTGACCGGAAAAGGCTTCAGGTTCATCATGATCGTAGCGATAGCCCGATCCGTATCCTTCCTGCTTCATCAGTTTCGTCGGTGCATTCAGGATATGTTTCGGCGGCAACAGCGAACCGTGCTCCTTGGCCGCTCGCATCGCGGCGCCATAGGCCGAATAGGCGGCATTCGATTTCGGCGCGGTCGCCACATAGATGCAGGCCTGCGCGATCGCCAGTTCACCTTCGGGCGGACCCAGGAACTCCCAGGCATCCTTGGCGGCATTGGCGATGACCAGTGCCTGCGGATCGGCCATGCCGATATCCTCGACCGCCATGCGGATAATGCGCCGGGCAATGAAGCGCCGGTCCTCTCCGGCGTCGAGCATGCGCGCGAGATAGTAGAGCGCCGCATCGGGATCGGAACCGCGCACCGCCTTGTGCAGCGCGCTGATCAGATTGTAGTGGCCGTCCTGTCCCTTGTCGTAGATCGGCGCGCGGCGCTCCAGGAGCTGCTGCAGCTTTTCGGCCGAGAACACTTCACCCTCGCCCGCGCTGCGCCATATTTCCTCGGCAAGCGACAGCACCGCCCTGCCGTCGCCATCGGCCATGCGCACCAGCGTCGCCCGCGCGTCCTCGTCGAGCGGCAACGGCTTGCCCATGAGTTCCTCGGCGCGTACCAGTAGCCCGCCAAGCGCTTCGGCCTCCAGCGAATGGAAGGTCAGGACATTGGCGCGCGACAGAAGTGCGGCGTTCAGTTCGAAGGACGGGTTCTCCGTCGTCGCACCGACGAGAATCACCGTGCCGTCTTCCATCACCGGCAGAAATGAATCCTGTTGCGCCTTGTTGAAGCGATGGATCTCGTCGACGAAAAGCAGGGTTG